>QHBN01000035.1 GCA_003176995.1 Candidatus Nitrosopolaris wilkensis | reverse complement strand
AGAATTGAGCTACAAACTACATCGGAAGTTCAAGATTTATCAGAGGGCACAGCTCTAGCCAGGTTCACTTCCGTAATCCATTCACATTTTACTCCAGCTTTGTTATGATGATTTTCAACAGCTGCGACATCAGGGGCATCCAGTATGCAAAAGCAAACATTTGCCTCCTTATTATACAACAAATTTACATGACTGACGCCGAACTCATCTGCAGGAGCATTACAAAGCTCCTTTAAATGCTCTTCTGTGAAAGGGACCTTATGGACATCCAGAAATACGGGCAACTAGTCAAATAAAAAACATCTCACTTTTAAACATTTATCCATCCAAAAAAACCGTAATTTCATTCAGTATATATAATAAAAAATTTTCGAGAATCCAGAATATCAAGACTGACTTTAAATATCTTGACAACGATTATTACCTGGTTGACTTTGCCGACAGATTGGCATCCCGCTCAAATTGAAATCCAGTATGCTAACGAAGGTATAGCAAAATTACCCTTAGAGATAATTTCGAATATAAACGAAAGATTCGATTGTTGTATAGACCAAGATGGAGTGGCTTTATTAACAGAAAATGAAAAGTTATGGAATGCCATAAAGGTTCTCAAAGATGAAGGAATAAGAGTGAGGTTCGTTACTGCCCTCAATGAAGGAAATCTATCTTTTTGTAGACAAATGATGAAATGCGGAGAGGTTTTCCATAATGACAAGGTTAAAGGCAATTTTCAGATAGCAGATGGAATTAATTATCTATGTTATATTATAGAGAATGAGGGGAAAATTACAGAAAGACAACAACTCTTCCATACTAAAACCAAATCATTTGTAGATATACAGCAATATCTATTTGATAACCTTTGCAATAATGCGACTCCTGCAAAAGAGAAAATCAAGGAAATTGGAAGAGGAACTAGAAGCGAATTCGCAGATACCATTAATGAACCTGCAGAAATAAGAAAAATTGTCACCAATCTACTAATGTCAGCAAGAGATGAAATCCTTTTACTATTTTCCACCGCTAACTCGTTTTATCGGGCGAAGTATGGTGGTATGTTAAACTTATTATCGCAAGTCCCAAAAGATGTAAGTGTCAAGGTGTTGATACAAGCAGGCGACGATGTTGCAAAGGACATCATTCAAGAAGAACTTAGACAAGGTCATGGACAGTTACATGTTCAATACATTACAAAACCCTTACAAACCAAGATTGTGACAATCGTTGTTGATCAAGCCACTTCTGTGGCTATGGAAATAAACGATGATACAAAGAAAACCTTTGAAGAAGTATCAGGACCTGCCATCTATTCAAATAGTGAATTGACGGTTTCTTCATGTATGTCTATATTTGAAACACTCTGGATACAATCTGAATTCGACAAACAAAATAAGATAAAACAAGCATATTTTCAAATGTTTAAGGGACTAGAACTCAAGGATGAATTTTACTCGCGTCGATGGTCATCTGAACAACAGAAAGAAAAATAAAAGCTTCATTTTCTGTCACACCGTGGTAATCTGGTTGCAAAAGCAAAAGAGGTTATTGACTCAATTTTTTACGTATTGGAGCGTTTTACTTTTCTTATTCGATTCAGTGTAAATCCACATAAGAGTAGTTATTGTATAAGTCGGAATGAAATCGCCTATGAAAGGTATGAATTTAATTAAATTTATTGCAGCTGATCTTTTATTTCTTGTAATTGCGAATAATAAGCCAGTTATAATGGCATTAGGTATGTCACCTATTGGCGGGATGCTTAGAATTGGTCCCTCAATCAAGTCCAAGGCATCAGCTATTACAGATATTCCAAGAGCGGAAAGAGCTCGCCATATGAAGGAGATTTTTTGTACATTTAGCCTTTGCATGATTTATCAATAGACAATATGTATTATATATGTATCACTAGTGATATCATATTGTCTCACTAGCGATATCTCATGAATCACTAGCGACAAATGTACTTCTCTGACGAAAAATGCGTATCTCTGGCGAAATAGGAAAGGAAATTACTCTTGGCAAGGCACGAGGTGATAATGTAACATAAGCACACAATTCAAACTTTGCTAATGCTACACACAAATGAGTCTATATTTTCGTAACATGCTATATAATAGCCGTTTATATAACCTGTATTATTACCAAAGACCACGAAAAGAAGGCTGTTAAGGCCTACCTCATTGACTGGAACTACTACTTCCGACATTCTACAGAAAAGGATAGAAAACGCTACCGAAGGACTCCCGTTTGAGTGTTTTAACCTCCTTAACGATAGAGTATTACCTGTCAACAAGGAAAACGCTTTAGTTATATGCGATTACATGTTGTCTCTAAAGTCGGAGATCAATCCGTCAGATAGTTATCGAAGGAATAACATAATCGTACTTAGCAACTTTTCAATATTCGTAAAAAATAAAATATTCAAAGAACTGACAAGAGAAGATTTATTATCATTTCTTGATAGTTTTCGTAAAATCGAGACAATAGACCCTTTGCACAAGTGGATCGGAACATACAATCTCTACCGTATAGAACTGATGCGCTTCTTCAAATGGTTGTATTATCCAGATATAGAATATAAGCAAAGGCCAAAGCCTTCAGTAATTGAGAACATCCATCAACTGAAACGAAAGGAGAAATCAATTTACAAGCCAACTGATTTATGGACGCCTGAAGACGATTCGTTATTTTTGAGGTACTGTCCCAATCCTAGAGACAGATGCTACCATGCTATGTCTCGAGACTCAGCAGCAAGGCCTCACGAACTTTTGAAATTAAGGATAAAAGATGTTGTGTTCAAACTAACTCCTGACAAAAAGCAATATGCTGAGATTTTAGTAAATGGAAAAACAGGAACCAGACATATTCCGCTAATAGATTCAATACCACACATAAAGGACTGGGTTTCACAGCATCCTCAAGGAGGAAATCATAATAGTATATTGTTATGTGGATTTGGTAAGAGCCTTAACAGAGTTATACACATAAGGAGTCTTAATGGAATATATGAAGATTATAAAAAGAGATTCTTTCCTAGACTATTAGATAACCCTAACGTCTCACCAGAAGACAAGCAAAAGATTAGAGAATTGCTAAAGAAGCCATGGAATCCTTACATAAGAAGGCACTCCTCGTTAACAGAGAAATCTACAATATTGAAGGAGCATACTTTGCGTCAATTTGCGGGCTGGTCTCCTGGTTCTAATATGCATCTAAAATACTTACACTATTTTGGCAATGAATCGAATGATAGTATACTTGAAGCATATGGGATAATTTCTAAGGATAAGCAAATCTCTGAGGACTTGAGACCAAAACAATGTCCTAACTGTTCGGAGCCCAATAAACCAGACTCAAAGTTCTGTGCAAAATGTAGAATGGTATTAACATATGATGCATACAATGAGACTTTGGAAAAGCAGCTGGAAGAGGAATCAGAAGTTAAACGATTACAGGACAAATACGAACAAGACATGAAAACTATGCGTGAAGAAATGACTCAACATTTTAGTCAGCTTATGTCAATAATTCAACAGAATCCGAAACTAGCTCAAGTCAAGCCCGAGGTATTAACGAAGAAAAAGATTGGATGATTTCTCATTCCCGTTATGATTGACGCAAAAATTTTTTATTGAGTATTTTCTGCGTAATCTTTTCTATTCGCGGTTCAAATTTAGCAATAATACTTGGAGTAAATGCCAGAGAAACCTGACTGTACAGTTCTTTGTGGACTGGTGGATCAGAAGTTATCAGCATCGGGTGTATTTCTTGATTTGGATATCGCCATTTCTGAAGATCTGATGAAAAATTTGCATGGTCTGTTAGAACGTATTTTATATCCTTATAGCGGAAGATACCCCAGACAGAATTCTTATCATCATATACTATAGGGTGATAGATTCTCATTCTCTTGTAGAAGGGATAAGGATTGAACATTTGCTTTGGAGTTGGAAAGATCATCATAGGATAATCTACTACCACCGCTTTATAGAGTTCATAGTTGCTGATATATACTGATTCAGACCAAAAAAAGGTTGAATGAGTTTTTGGACACAATTGTAGATATCAATGTTGTTACCGAGTGCTGCGGCTGTTTGGAAATTGTAATGTTGCCATTATTGTTTAACTTCAACTATTCCTAAATTATGGTCCATTACATTCATAAGATCAGGTTCTTAGTTGATACTTTTCGACAGATGCCATTCCTTGCTTATAAGTTATGATCAAGATATCGCCGATCTTATAATGACAATCCGGAATACCCCTTGGATGCTGATCGGATCCTATTACGACACACGTACCTTCTGACTTAGTAACAACGTTCCGTTTGTTGGTGCAGGATTAGTTACGTTCTTTGCGATAGTGGTGTTTGTCGGATTAGTCACATTACCACCCTAAATAGTATACCTACAGAATTACATGAAATATCTTCATTGCCATGCCTTCAACGTAATCGATTTTAGATGCTTTTGATCTCTGAGACAGTACATGGGATAGTGTAAATATTTCCTCTGACAATAGGTTTACCGGTTATTATTATCTCCAATCATCAACCAAGTAAATATGAGAGTGATTGTAGGCGGTGTCATTTGGTCTATCCATAACCACTCCTTAATTCTCAAAGCACCCAGTTAGTTGTTTCATATTTAGCTGAACATACATTATATAAATAATAACGGGGCATTTTCTTCTCCATAATTTTATAAGCATTTAGAGCTTACAGTGTCCCGCTTTTTGATAATATTTTCATGTCCCACGGAGTTGACAGAACAATTTTGAGAAATATATATAAGATTCTTACAGTATAGGTATTCTAAATGCCTTTATCGTCTCTTATTAGATAATTCTTATAGGATAGCATTAATGCTAAGAAAAAACAAAAAAAAGAGTGTTATCGGTAAGTCAAATGAGCAATTGAATGAAAAATCGGTCTCACTGGATGTTATATTTAATTCTGATGACTCTCCCGGCCTTCATTGCTGTCATAATCCTCACTTTAACAACTGCCGTAATCATAATCTCCGCTAATACGGTATATGGTCAGGTAGAAATCATCAAGAACAAAACTTTTTCTCCTCATACTCCATCTTCAAATGGAGCCAATACAATTCCAACTTCTTCTCCTCAATCTAACACTGATTCCACTGGTGGTTGCATCAATTATATTCCGTCCAAAAGAACTATTACTGTCAGCTGTAGTAGTCCAGCTAGACTTACAGATATTGATAACAAACTCGATGATGGCAATATTCTAGCTAAGCAATCTCCAAACGGTGTATGGTTTCTGAATGCAAATCTAGTAATTGCTAAAGGAGCCACATTCCATATTGATTCTACAGATACTAAATGGCTAAAGATAAGCTCGAAGGTAACACGTACTGGTATTACTAAGATAGCTCCAGCGTACATCATAGATGTACATGGTAGTCTAAAGATTGACTCTGTGAAGATAACATCTTGGGATCCAACAACAAACTACTATGCTATAACTAATGGCTCTAGGACTGGAAGTGGTGTATTTATTTTTGGTGCTCCTAGGCCATCTATCATAGTTGAAAATAATGCAACAGGAACCACAGATATCACAAATTCAGAGATTGCATATTTAGGCTATGAACAAGGCAAGCATAAAGGCGGTTCAGGACTAAGCTATTATTATGGAGGCGATGGAAGTAATATAAGAAATAACGATATACACCATGTGTACTTTGGACTATACACTTTTGGAGTAGGTCACATGACTATTGAGAACAACATTATCCGTAACAGTGGACATTATGGTCTTGACCCACATACAGCAACACACGATATGATAATCAAAGACAATATAGTTTACGATAATAATGGAAGTGGAATAATTTGCTCACTTAATTGCTACAATATACTAATTGAACATAATAAAGTTCATGATAATGCAGGTGATGGAATAGACTTTAGCAGAAATATGTATAATTCTATAGCAAGGAACAATATTATCTATAATGAGCCGGCAGGCATCTTTGTATCACGATCACATAGTAATCAGCTATACAATAACACAGTTTCAAATAGTGGAAATGGAATTTACGTAAATTCTGGTTCAACAGATAATAAAATGTATGATAACACAATAATGAATTCTAAATCTCACGCAATACTTATCAATAACGGTTCAAATGGAAATACATTCTATTCGAATAAAATAGTTAGTGCCAACGAGGATGGACTAGAGATTGATCAAGACACAACATCCAAGAATAATGTATTCTCGAATAATCAAGTAATGAATTCAGCATCAACAAATAATACTATTACCAACCCAATTCATGAACAGAATAGCAAGCTCAAGGTTGGCAGTAAAGGCGAGTAGAGAAAAAACTCCTGAATAGTTTTGAAAAAGGTTCCCCAATAATATTTAGGGGACTTCTAAATCCTAGCGTTGTCCGGAGATATTCATATCTTTTAGTTGAAACGAGTAAGCGATCTAACATAAGACACACGATGGGGAAGCGGACAACCTAGTATTATTGCCATACTATGAATTAGTGGTCCAACAACAGCACTACGCTAGAATGCAATTCGTGCATTCCTTAGGTGAAGGACTGTTTTTACATTCGTCTGGTAAACATCCGCAATCGGCGCACTTAATTTGCATGAGGAGTTAGGATGGATAAATAGATAATAAAAAGTTATTTGCTATTCATATCCAACTAATCATAAAATCTAGCCAGGATATATCATAGTTTGAGCATGAAAAGCCATTCAAACCAGAAGCCTTCGTCAAATGGTATGCGTATAAGCTGTTTTCCTTGCATCTGTCCATTCACTGCTATGCCATCAAAATTCCATTCGCTTCCAGTTTGTTTATCTGTTATCTTGCTAGTACTAGCATTGTATTGAAAATCTAAAGTCTGACCATCAATTAAAGGATTGAATAGTCTTACCATGCGTGGATATAACGAAAATAATGCTATTAGCTTATTATTGATCTTATCATTGATTACTTTATTGCTCTCAATTTGATGTAATAAGTAGGCTTTGTACTGACCTCCGATGTCTAACCCCACCACTATCTCTTTCAAGCCCATTCTTTTATCAATATTAGAAATAGGAAAATACAGCTGGTCATTAGTGTAATAGTCATCATACGGATCCACGCCATAAGGTCGTGTAAAACCAGTATCTGTAGATAATACCATAGATTTGGGATATAGTTGCTTCCAATCTTTCCAATATGCCAAGTCAAATTGGATTCTTGCTAAATTTTCACCGGCATGAGTTCCTACTATCCCTTCGCCTAAAGCTTGGCTCAATAGAGAGCCCCCAAGCCTATCATACATTACAAGATTGTTGTTGTATAATTTGCCTGAGGTTCCGAACTCTACCACAGCCTTCCCGTCGATTGTACGATTGAATACTTGGGCGGTAAAGCATAATGGGCAGTAAGTGACAGCCACAGGAACACCGCCAAGTTGATCGTTCACAATTTCGTGCCAAACTAAAATTAGCAGAGGGTAAGCTCTAGTTTCACCGTTTAAAGAAACGACAAGTACAAGGTCAGAGTCTTGTAGAAATTTACTGGCATCTGCAACCGATACAAATTTTGGGTTGTCAATAGAAGGAATTCCATCCGTAGGAGGACCACCGCTTACAATTTGGTCAAGTGGTACTATATGCTTTATTTCTTGACCGTTCCTAGACTGTTGAGCTGCTACTCCTGGAGCTACGGCAGGTATTAATTTCGGAGTATTTGACAAATATGTCCTGGAAATTGAGGAAGGTGAGGAACCGATATTCGTTGTATATGTGTAAACAATAACTATTACACCTATCACTGCAATTGCAGATACACCAACAAGCAATTTCCTCCTTTTGGAATTTGATGAGTTTTTATTACTATTACAGTCCAAGTGCAGAACTCTCCTTGTTTATCTTCTTATCCATATTGTGTTGTAGACTTCTCTTGTGCTGCTGCGCCTTCAATTCTGAACGAAGTTTGAACGCCGAAATTCCTGCGAAACTTAGAACTATTATAAGACCAAAATAAGATAATGGCTTTGAATACTGGATTAAAGATACAGATAATGCAGTTCCAAAAATCGTTGGCAGGTACGAAAGAACCAACAGCCAGCTTCCACAGCAACCTATTGGCACCAAAGCGAAAAACGAGAAGAATGCACTAAGTGTTGTGCTTCCAGAACTAACACCAACGATTCCTTTTCGTTTTTTATCTACTCCGCAACCGATTCCTTTACTGTAACTAGAAATGAAAGTATTTACTCCAACTCCAAATGCCGTTCCGTAAATAATAATTGGGTTTATAAAAAAAGCTGCTTTTATAGCAAAAGAGGCAGGAAGTTCAGGTGTAGTCACAATAACGATAATGATATACGCTAAGATTGAAATACTGCCTAATAAAATCCCTTTTAAGAGGGCTCTCTTAGTATTGTGACTGATATGCAAAACACCAGGTTTCATCATTGTTATTGCATACTTGTTACGAAGATTTAGTATTTAATCTGATGTTGCAACCCTCAAAGTATTTCTTGAATGGTTAAACTAGGAAATGAAAAAAAAGTATAACTCGAAATCTATGTCATGGTATTATTGTTGTTACTTGGTTGTAGGTGGTCTTGGTGGTGTACCTGCAACAAGTAGCTTCCCCAGTGTAGTAAGTCTAGCTGAGATCTTGCCGCGCTCGCCTTTTTCAACCTCCAATAATCCCAAATCTGCTAAACCCTTAGAGTCTCGAGCTCCCTGAATATGATAACTTAGTAATGGTTTTCCAAATCCAGATATCGCTTCTAATTGTTCAAGACTTTCGACAAATCCATCAGCTGCACCATCGATTGCCTTCAATATCTTGATCTTAGATTCAGATATTATCTCAGTATAACTCAGCTTCAGAATAGGCATAAGCAACGGTGAGCCTGCTTCGTCCATACCAAATGCCTTTATCCCATTTATGAACGAGGCTGATAATGCAGCGCAACCGATTAGCTTGTCACCGCAACTGACATTCATCAAAACCTGACGGAAATCCTTGCCATCTCTGGTCAAAATTTCACTAACCCTCTCAAGAGTATCTCTAATAGTATTCTTTCTTGAGACTAGGTGAATAGAAACAGGCAATCCTAAGATATTTCTAATTTTTCTTGAAAACTCATCAACCTTAGCTTTGTCTGATTCGTAACAAATCAAAGCTAGCTTATGCACAGGAAAATTCCTAATACCTGAGGCTATTGCGTCTTGACCCTCAGAGCCGAAGGTAGCGATTTGAATTGTAGTAATTTGAGTTTGAGTCATGCTGATATTTACATTGAAATATACAGAAATGCAAATAATAAGTCTGATGTTTAACCGTTAAAGTTTAGCTTTAACCCTTACAGACAATAAAGAAAAAATACGGAAATGTTTGTCTTCCACTAGATTTATTTATCTACTATTTTCTTCGCTGACGCTGCTAGTGATTTCTTCCAAGTCTTGTTTGATCTTTATCCCTTACTCTGGTGTGCAAATACCATAGATGGGTCAAAGAATGGACAGTTAACTGCATGCATTCCACCATGAGCCGGTATAACTGTTATCATTCCAGCTTGCTGCATTGAGGTTATATCAGCTACAGTTTCTAGAATCCTAGCCTTTGATGGATCTTTCCATGTATTGAAAGATATCTTCCATATTGGAGTGTAGTTGGGATCTCCTGGACCTGATCCACCTATGCCTGCTTGGAATCCCATTGGACCGGAACCTTTTATTCCATTCATAAACTGGAATAGATCTACTACTGCTGGTGAAGAAATTAATTTTGCATCATTTGGTGCGAAAGTTACACCCATCATCATTGCTGGGTCAGCTGGTGTCGAGTCAGCTACGATATAGTATATCGCCCTTCCATCTGGTCCGAATCCTCGGTGAGCTACCATCGTTACGATCATCCTAGTGGTATCTATTTTGAGTACTTGAGCTGGCCCGTAAGCTGAATCATCGGTAATATTTTTATCAGTTCTAATCATCATTGCTCCGCCATGCCATTGGACAAATGGACAATTAGCTACTACATTTGTTGGTGTTACTGTCAAATCTCCTTTAGCTTTCGCATCTAGTACTTCTTTTTCAGACTTTAGCTGAGTTGGTGTAACGCCATTCTTCCATTCTACTATGTTTATCTTCCATAATGGACTGTAGTTTACGTCACCAGGCTGCGTATTTCCCACCGTAGGCTGGAAGCCTAGAGTACCATTTCCTTTCATTCCATTCTTAAACACATAGAATTGGGCAACTGCAGCATTTGGTGCTTGGGCAATTAGTGGCGCATAGTTTACCTTAAACCCAGTTGTATTTGTTAGTAGACCTGCAAGTTTTTGGTCAGAGATGTCGGTATTAATATAGAATACAGGGTTTCCGTTTACATATCCTTGCTTCAATGGGATATCAACTGGCACGCTTGCTCTGGATAATTTCAATAGTGAACCCGGTGGGCCGGTGATGTTCGTCATTTTTTCTGTTGTCGTCATACTCGCAGACGCAGCAGCTAATGCGATATGTTGTTCAGTGACTAGCGGCGCAGCAACCATGGCAAGTAAAGCCATTGCTGCTATAGGTGTCAGCACTAACGATTTGCTTTTGGAATCGCTCGAATTCATTAGTTTCGATCGAAGCGTATCTTCTATTAATCGTGAGCCTCCAACCGTTAAAGATTCGATTTAACGGTTTAATACCAAAATCCTCCAATACGATTTTCTTTTTGATCTAATATCATTTATTCGAGATAATGGCATTAGATTTCACTAGATGAATTCAAGTATCATATCTAGTTCTTCTTCTGTCTAATTAATGTAGGTTCTTACTCGATTATCATTTTTCAATCATATACACAGGCTCTTTTTTGAGCAGTCTTTGGTTTGTGGCATGTGCTTTTGAATTAACTAATTAATCAGATATTCTTAATGCACGTTTGATATGTTCTTTGCTATAGTATAATGCAGTAACGCCACCTGAAATTAACATGCCTATACCAAATGCAATAAAGAATTCAGTTCCAAACAAGTCAGCTATGTATTGTTTGATGTTATTTTTATTCTTTATATCCAATCATTAAATTTAATATTGAACCGTTAAATTCCGTTGCTGTTGGTTTCGACTTTCAAGAATTTCTAAAATACTTTATGATGCTTATTTTTAAAGTAGTTTGGTATTCACTCATCCTTGCTAGCTAATCTGTTGATTCTCTGATATTTCAGGCAAAATTCTATCCACTTTCCTCCTCTGTCTAAGGATCTTGATTGCTTTCATCATGATAGGGCTGACAACCATTCCTAAGATCATACCAATAGTCATGTCCAGCAAAGCATCGATCATCATCATTGGATCACCTTTTGTAAATGTACCAGCAAAAAAGAACAATTTTTCGACATATAATTGCTCATTATAATGAGATCTCACCTGGTAAGTCTTATACTTTTTTCCAAATTAAGATTAGAGTATTGACATAACTTATCCTCTGAGTTGTTATGTAATATGTGCACATAAAAATGCCTCTTCGTTCCGTCTAAGGTACGGTACGCATTGGTTGCACAAATACTTGCTCTCAATGATGGCATCCTTCAAGTTCCTACTCAGAAAAAGTATAGCTGCTTTCCTCTTTTTGTCGTCGTTTTCTTATAACCTTGATCATCGCATTAATCCCTGAAGATATACTACACGATGGACAAATAAAATGTCCCTATTTTGGAATTTCTTCTTCCTAGCCTTCCATACACATTAGAGAGTACGCTCTAATGGAATAACCCTTACTCCTAACAGTTAAAATTTATCTGCAAACATTCAATTAAAGATTGGACAGGAACGCAAGGAAAGGCCTTCTTATGGCCCTCCAATCACTTTATCTATCAAAAACCTAAATTCTGGAAATGGTTGAGATCCTTCAAGTTTTTGAGGATTTAAGCCGTTATTTTTTACTATTATAAACGAAGGGGTCTGGGTAAATCCAAGAGAATGAGCCAGTGCAACATCGCTTTCGACAACAGGTTTATGCTTTTGGCTATCAAAACATGAATTAAACTTCTGCATATCCAAGCCAGGTATTTCAGATGCAAACGTTTTCAAATTATCTTTATTTGCCAATCCAGAATCAATAGGTCCTTGACTGTTATACAATAAGTTATGATAGTGCCATCATGGTATTATTCAGCTTGTAGCTCAATTCCTATGTATTAATAATACTCACATGCAGCTATGGATCTATTGTGATAACGGAGTATAATTACGCTGAGAACCTTTAAAATTGTTTATCAAGCAGTAGGAAAATAGAGTAGAATCATATGAGTAAGAAAGAATCATGGAAAATCGAAGGTGACTACTTTGAAGGGTGTAACTGCGACTCTATCTGTCCTTGTATATTTTTAGCAGATCCAGACAAAGGATTTTGTGATGCTACCGTTGCATGGCATATCCAAAAAGGGTATTATGATAATACTCAGCTGGACGGATTAAATGCAGTAGCAGTGTTTTATGCGCCGGGTAACATGTTTACAGGACCTAAGATGAAGCTGGCTGTTTATATCGATGAAAAGGCCAATTCAGCTCAAGCTGAGGCATTAAAGAAGATCTTATCAGGTCAAGCTGGCGGTTTCTTTTCTGCTCTGCCAAATCTAATAGGTGAGAATCTGGGAATTCGATCTATTCCAATTGAATTTGATATCGATGGTAAACGTAGGTGGGTGCGAATTCCAAAATTATTGGAGCTTGAAATAGAAGGAGTTGTAGGCGGTGATAAGAATAGGGAATCACTGATAGTTAATCCAGGATTTACCGTAGCGCCTGGTTATGACCCTGTAATTGCACGTTCAAACAAATATTCTTTCGATGACTATGGAATGAAATGGGATAATTCGGGGAAGAATGGATTCTATTCTAGGTTCACTTATGGTCCATAATAATAATTGAACATGGGTTTATACACGACTCTGCACTGGCCATCCCCTTCCGTAATGGAATCCATATCGTGTGAGCAATTCTACCAAAGAACAACATTTAGTAGGGATATTCCAGTACTTAGTGCCACCAAGATATTACGGGGTTAAAATTAGCAAGTTTTAGTCATCTGTTGTTGTTGCAGTTGTTTTGCTACCTTTCTTGCTAACATTCTTCTTTGATGTTCATTCTTCCTCGATATCATCTGCGCCCTTTTCGTTTATGGTAAATCCAGGCAAAGACAACTGCAAAAAACTTGATTCTTACAATCAGTGGTAAGAGCAATGATAAGAAGATAATCTTTGATTACAAAACAAAGGTAGTGATGGCACTCATTGGAAAGAGGAATGGCGTTGGAATCTTGCTTGGGCAACAACAGGAACGATTACCGTGAGTTGTAGCTTACAGATATCGATAACGAACTCCATGATCGCAGTATCTCGGGACTCATGATCTGATTTTTCCAATTAAATATTATATATCACTTTAGTGTTATAGCTTATACTCAAAACAGCGAACAGCCTGGTTATAAGTAAATGGCATTTTTAAGAAATGCGATGAACATTTTTAGAAGCACAAAGGCAATAGTAGTTATTTCGATCATAGTAATAATTGTTATTTCATATGGTTTATTTTTTTACTTACAAAATACTACCGAGAGCAATATCCGAAATAGTCTTTTTGAACAGCAAAAGCAACGTCAGCTAGATTCTACAAAAGCCATCTCTGACCGTATTAGCTCTGACCTTGATTCTATAATATCAAGGCTTCAGGGACTAGCAAATTCGGTATATCTGCAGGAAGGAGATTTATCTAGTAATAAAACCAAAAAGTTAATGAAAGAAGCCTATCTTCCTCTAAGTACAACTTTCACGACTGACAGACTTCTTATTTTAAACACAAATGACATATCTGTAGACGCCTTATCCCTAAAAGGGGAACAGATATTCGCAGGAGTGAATTTTTCATATCGAGACTGGGTCAAGCAGACAAAAAGTACACTAATGTCAGTATTTTCCAATGGCTATGAGGGAAGAGATGGCAAATATAGAATAGCTCTTACATACCCGATAGTAAATAGGGAGACAGGAAAATACCTAGGATTGGTAGCAGCACTAATACCTACTATACAATTCTTTCCGCACTATGGAAATATTTACAATATCAACTCGCAATACCTTGCCGTCTTAGACCGCCAATCAGTACAATTGATTCACCCATTAAAAACAGTAGTGGGAACACCATTTTTTGGAAGTTATACGCAGGAACTTACGGGACACAATACGGTTCTAAATAATTTAATACGAAAAGTAATGTCAGGTCAACCCGATTTTGCCGTTTATGATTTTATAAATGGTCAAAGACTGACTACAGGTTATCCTATTTTTGAAGGGGGAAAACCAATATATTTCGTTTTTGTGATCACACCTACTGCTACATTATATTCACAGATAGACAATGTTATTTTCACAGAAAGAATAGAGATGTTTTCTCTACTAGCAGGCGTTACTGCTGCAATTGCAGTTGTAATATTATTCCTTATAAGATGGAGCGGCGCTTTAGAAAGGGAGGTAAAAAGAAGGACAAAAGAATTAGATGAATCAAACCAGCGTCTTGAAGAAGCAAACGAACAGCTAAAAGTGCAAGACAAAATGCAGCAAGAGTTCATCAACGTAGCAGCTCATGAATTACGAACACCCATACAACCAATACTCAGTGCGACAGACATCCTTAGATCTAAAAATATAGATACTAATCAGCGTGAATTAATTGATGTCACTATTAGGAATGCAAAAAGACTACAGAGGCTTTCAGATAATATACTAGACGTTACGAGAATTGAAAGCGGAATACTGAAGTTAAGTAAAGAACGATTTGATATGATTGGGGAAATACAAAGTGTCATCGGAGATGCTAAAACTCAAAATCCGGAAGCAAAAGCAAAAGCTATACAAATAACAATATCTACATCTGATAAATCAGACGTGCCAATTTTCGTAGATGCAGATAAGGTTAGAATATTTCAAGTTATTTCTAATCTGTTAAGCAACGCGATTAAATTCACAGATAAAGGAGGTATCGTATCAATATCCGTAGAAAAAAGAGACACAGAGGCTGAAAATAAGAAGAAAGATGTTATTGTTAGTATCAAAGACTCAGGTGCTTGTATATCTTCAGAGATAATAGATAGACTATTCTCAAAGTTTGCAACCAAATCTGATACTGGCACTGGACTTGGATTATTTATTTCTAAAAGTATTATTGAAGCTCATGGTGGAAGAATATGGGCTAAGAATAATGCTGATGGTAAGGGTGCTACATTTTCATTTAGCCTGCCCTTGAATAATTAGTCATCATCCACTCTGTCTTCAGACGTACAAAAAAACAACGTTGAATTTGAGTGACCTTCGATGGGTTGAACTGTACTTTCACTCCCTTGCATACTTATAAACTATAATTTGTATACTATTAGCCATGAGGAAATCAAACGTGACGAAGATGGCGAAAGACATATGCCAACAATAGTGCATTTTGAAATCCCTTCAGATGATATCGAAAGATCAAAAAAGTTCTATAATGAATTGTTTGGGTGGATGATAGAGACATTCTCAAAAAGTGACCGTTACCGTACAGTACCGAATTATAACCCTCCCCGTCCCACAGTGGCTCTCTTAGTTATAAAGACACCATGAATAATACAGCGTGTGATACCGTGATGAAAAAAACAAATCCTCTGTGGGTTATGAAATAGGCACTTTAAGAATCTGTAAATGCGGATCTGTAGATAATTGAAAGATCTGGAGTCGTTTGAGTGAATTTTATAACTAATCTAAATTAATAAACAATTGCTATATCTCCATACATCATGCTTTTAATAATAGCATTTGCACAATAAAATATCGCAGAGGAGGAGGATCGACATCGACTAAAACAACAAAAGAATTGTCCGGACCGAGTCGTGGTTTGAAATTGCCTTCTGTACCGATTTTGGTTCTTGTCGCAGCATTATTGATTGATTCATTACTTAGCGATGTATCTTCGATCGTCAATAAGGCCCTATCTGAGGAAGCGCGAATAGTATTGTTTTCTTCAATTGCTGTAATCGTGATTGTTTCAGGCAGTAGCGCCGTTCTGCATAATGTTAGGAAGGTAAAGGCTGAAATTGCTTCCAACAACAAAGCGCTTCTTTCCATCTGACGAATAATACTATTTATTCAGTATACAATTATCGCGCTATTGATATTAATAACACTTCAGATAATTTTCACGCTACAGTTTCTTAATTTCTTTTTGGTTGCTTCGCTAGCACTAAGTTGGTCTACTGGCGTTATACTGATGGGTGTAATGTCTTTTAAATTAATTCAGTGGTATAAAGCAAAAAGGAACATCCTGGTTTTACTCTACGCTGCCGCCTCTTTGATGTTCTGGATGAGATGAGTCTCATTCTACTGAAGTCAAACCTTTTCAGGCTAATCCAGAAGTACTTAGTACTCTGTTTGCCATTATTTCCATTGCAAATTGGATGGTTCTACCATTATGGTTTATTGTATGGGCTGCAACAGCCGTAATGTTAAGTCATTATTCAAAGAAATTTGGACGGGCAAAGTATTGGACGATGCTATCAGTTCCTTTGGCAAGCGTTATTATAGCAACCATCTCATGGATAGTCTTTCTTCCATCATTGAGTTCGATTTTCGATCAGAAAGTAATTTTTTATACAATGATGGCCTTTGGCAGCATACTAGCGTTTGGCTTAGTTTTGCATTTATGACTATTTCAAAAGGTATTGAAAAAAGGATGCACGCCAAGATAAATGAGTATCTTGGTATTTCTGCACTAGGAGTAGCGTTAGTCTTTGTTTCGTTCTTCGCCAATCCATCTGCAGGATCCTATCTACCATTTGGAGTTTTATCTGCTTCGTTTTTTGCGTTTGGGGCCTACCTATTTTTCTCCGGAATCTACTCCTCTGCAGTCTCTATCGGTTCTGACTCAGGATTAAGTCAATCTATTCGAAAATCTGCCATACAACAATCAAAATTATTAGATAGTATCGGAACGGCTCATATGGAGCAAAACATATAAGATACAGTTTTGAAAGTTGCAAAAGAACAAGAAGATGCACTAAGAGAACAAACTGGAATTGAGCCATCACTTAGTGAAGAGGATATGAAACAGTATTTAGAACAAGTTATAGAAGAGATCAAGAAATCAAGGAGCAGTACCAGCGATCCTACTACATAATGTGTAGTAGCAATATATTGAAAACAAATCGGACATCGCAAATTATCTGTTGCTCGTGTGGAAAGACAATTAAAGAGCAGATGACGACGTGATTCTTAGTTGCTTAGAGAAAAAAATATATTTCCTTTGGTGTTCCACCCTCACTTACTTGATAAGATCCCGTAAAGGGAACGAGGAAACGGCCTAATTTCGATGGTGCTACTCTCGTCTCCATGGTATCTGTATCCATCCAAGGTGACTGAAATACCAAAGCATGTACAAACCCGAGATTATGGACGCTAGCAATATCAATATCATAGTTGTATATTCACCTAGAAATGTCCATGGCTGAGCAATACTACCTGGCAGATTAATATTCATTCCATAGAAAGTAGCAATTGTACTAGTTGGAATCGAAAGAGTAAAGATTATTGTGAGAATTGCTAGAATTTTATTTGACTTTTCCGTGCTCAACATAAAGTCCGTATCCTTGTAGATATCCACAATCTCTTTTGATTCTTCTAACTCCTCAAATATCTTTTCGATGTGATCCTCTACATCAGCAAAATATGGCGTAAGGTCTTCCTCCGCGAACTTTTGTATGTCTTTGGTCACCTCAGACATGGTTCTTCTAAGTCGGACAACAATACGCCTAAGACTAGTTATCTCTCTTCTTAGAAGCGAAATAGTTTTGACATCTGATTTTCGGTCATTAAATACTGATTCCTCTAGGTCATCTACGTTGCCTATTATATTCTTCAATATATGTAAAAGATCGTCCACTAGTGCATCAATTATACTGTAAAGTAAATAGCTAGGCGACTTGCCCATTAGGGCATGGCGCTGCTCATCGCTTTGCTTACAAAGTTGGAATATGTTATCAAGGGGTTTAAGATCTCCTTGATGTATTGTAACAAGATAGTTCCTTCCTGCGAAGATCGATAATTGACTGAATCTAGGCAAGGTCTTCTCTTTTTCTGCAGTAGTTGGAAAATGAAGTATAATGAACACATGATCCTCATATCTATCTACCTTAGGAATTTGGACCTTGGAAAAACAGTCTTCTACATTTAGTCCATGAAAATTATAATTCTTAGCCAGCAGACTCATCTTCTCGTTAGTAGGCTTTTGGATATCTGTCCACAAAAAACCATTATTGGTTATTGTCTCTAGATCACTTCGAATCTGTGCCATTCATAACATCTTCCTACATTTCAATGTGGAATTCAGGTTTATAATCTAATTTCTGTTTTATCCTTATAACTTGCTAGAATGTGGCAACAATTTCCGTCCGTTCTTTTAGGCTTAGTCTCCTAGATGAGATATGGAATAATTACGAAGTCGATACCCGATTTTAAATCTTTTGCAATCTTAGGTTTAGTTTGTAATGTAATGCAGATACAATAAGGAAACGATTGAGATATTTGATCGGGAATAGAATTCCTAATATGTTATTGCTCTTTTCAGGTTCTGAGTATTAGTCGGACCGTGTCCTATGCTGATCTGAAGACCTCTGCCTCCGAGAGAGTTACATTGCGAACACCAAAATGGTAAATAGAATGTCTAACAGATGATGTATGAAGGAACACCACAATAGAATATACCGTTAATCGATTGTTAAGATAATTAGACCATCATCCTAAGGCTTATCTGCGATGATATTTAACCTAACATAATCTAATGACCAAGGGGTTTGAGAGTTCTTACTACTAGTACTTTTCTTTTCAACTTCATCCAAAAAAAATTCCAGAAATCTATTTCTTGTTTCATCATCAGGGAGGCATTCCAGGAAGGGCTTCATTATTACAGTTTTTACAAATCTAGAATATATTTCCCGGTTAGTCAGAGTCACACGATCATTATGCAAATGAACTTTGATATATACATAACCTATTTTTCTTAGTAGTGTTGTTGCCTCATCAGGTTTTGCAAAGTACCATGATTGGTTCATATTCGTAAAATATTTATTGAATTCATTTAACTCCATAACTCGTCGCATTAGCAGAAGGATCCTTCGTAAGTTCCCATATCCTCCACATTGGATTAATAGTTGTCTAGGTTCACTTGAGTCGTATTTTAGCATCTTCCAAAAATGCTGAAAGACTTTTCCATGATCATGAACCCAGTGAAGTGTAGCGTTCGAAAAAATGACATCTAATTTTGTTGGAAGTTTCACATCAGAAATGTCCGATCGTACTATCTCAACATTTTCTACATCCTTAAGATTACTATTTGCCTGTTTTATCATATTAGAATCTATGTCTACAGCATAGACCTTTCCTCTCGGAACCCTTCGAGCCAACAATTTGGTAAGAAGCCCAGATCCACAACCTGCATCCATAACGATCTCATTTCCGTTCCATTTCCGCCATTCAAGGATTTGTTGACCCCATCGATATTGTACTAAACGTGAAACCTCATCGTATGTCTTTGCGTCCCAACAATTTCTATCAGTCATCAATAATCGTATTATTCATTTATTGATTAGTCCGTCCATAAAAATGATCATTGTAGTTTGACGGATGTGCATACCTGAATGTGTATAATCAGACTGCTGAGAAATTTGACATCAGAAACTGATTGTATTTACTGCACCACAGCACTCATGATACAAACCAAGAAATATTTGTCTCTTCTCTCGGTTACATGTAGATCACGGATGGATTTGGAAGAAGGTAGCAAGTAGCAACTTCCACTTCAACATAGAAACATATAATTGCGTAGACATCTCCCTCTCCCTTAAGTCCTCCAATGGATAAATCAGTCAATCAGAATTTCACACATATATGACTGAATTATTAGAATTGGCAAATAGAATTAAAGACAAGATTGTTCAAACTAAACACAAAATGCACAAGACTCAAGAGAGAACCGTTACTGATCATCTATGGCCTGAAATAGAGACATTGAATTGGGTATTAAATGAAATATTGGTTTTGAATCGAGGTATAGATGATGCGGATTAAAACATGTCAGGATGGACAAGATCAATAGGTGATATTGCGTGGGATAATATGATCGGCTGGCGACGGCTTGGGCAGCAATAGCGGCAAAGCCCATACTCGTTGGTAGTTGTTATTTTAGATAGTAGTCAAGGCCCTGTAGGTTATCTTAGTGGATAATAAAATCAATAGGACAAAATAGAAGGTCAAATATACTAAACAAATGAGTAAATAGATAACTGCAGTCACCATTCATCATGCTTTTAAAAAATGCAGGCTTACTGGCGACCTTTAAATAGGTAGATAGACATATAAGTCAGATAAATTAGTTTTGTCGGCCACTTTTATTTTCGTAACATGTTTTTTATATCCGGAGCCATCATTTCTCAATAGAGAAAGAGGCATGATTGTCGTCACTAAAGTGGAACCTGAATATGCCCTCAGAAATCAACTGATTGGAATTAGGCTCAATTTGGAAAATAGAGGAGTTGAGGAGAAAAGAGCCGAAATTTTAGTGTATATTTCGGAAAAAAGTCAGCGTGTTGCAAATAACATATTCGATAAGAGAGACAGTCTTAATACACTTACAACAGAAGTAATGAGTTCTGATAAGCCTGCTAGTGTATATGTACCATTAAAAAATGGAATATTGGTTGACCGTGGAGTTATATCCTATACTATCGAAATAAAACAACTTTAGTAAAGGAGGATCCGCCATCTATAGAAAAGGTAAACAGGTGTTATTTTCAATACTCTGATGGAAGCGGTAGTATAAGTTATACTGGTATAACAGGCACGGGATCAGATACTGGTTCGACATCATTATCAACACCTACCAGTCATCATCATAAAAATAACCAAACCTGAAAGTAGATCTTAACTTTTTCTTCTACGCGATAGTTTGCCACAAAGAAATAGGCTAAGAAATAAAACTTTGGCAATTTCACCGAGTGACAGATTGTAATTTCAGTAAGTGATACCTTCTACATTGCATATAAGCCAAGTTAAGCATCCAACGTACGCCATGACAAATAGACTTTTATCAACTGGAAATATGGCTTAGAATACTTCGTTATATTGTTGAAATTTACCGTGTATATTGCGGAGGAGATACGTGAGTGATTTATAGGAGTAGCACGTGAGTGTTTTAGAGCATTCACAAGAATTTCGAGCAAATGATAATTCGTTAACTATTGCTGATTTTATAGTTGCTCTAACGGTTATAGCCCCCTACGGTTATAGATTGGATTATAAGGAGTGGAAAAACATTGTTTGGTCGCAAGAAGTACACAATAACAGTATGAGATAATACTGAAAAATTAATCTAATCTGAGAACGGATTAGTCAATTACAATAACTTAACCTTCAACAATTTTCTAACCGAATCTCTTGGTGTTTGAGTTTGAAATAATTTCTCCCGTAGTGCTATCGAGGAAATAATCATCGCTCTTGTATTTTACTTCCCATGCAAAATAATTTCCTGTCGTTATCGTGGGGGCGGTCTTGCCAATATATTTTCCGATTGAGTTAGAATTTATATTAGATCCAAAAATGCTGCCATCACCTTTGATATATACATACCTAGTTGAGAAATCATTTACATCATGATTGGTAAGGTTCAATGTATGTGCTACAATGGATACCGCTTCTTCACTTGATATTGATGCAGAAAAGAATGTAGGAAAGAATAGCGAATATTCCAATCCTAGATATACAACAACTGTTGCAACTATCGCAACTGCAATAACAATAAGTATTTTCTTGTCCACTATTTTCATTTAGTTCTTAATCCCTTTAATATCATATCTTAGTCCTGTTCCGCATACCTGAACAATATTATAATGCTGGTATTCCTGTTCATAACTAATTGATATTATACCATCTTCGGAACGTCTCGAGACACCAATACTCAATAGATATACCTCCTTGTTAGCTCGTGCACGTTCTACGCTAATGCTTGCTATTATCACCACTGTATTCTTTGCAACGTTTTCCAAAACAGTCCAAAGTCCTTCCAGAGTCAATATTGAGATCATTGTACCTACTGTGTGCTGGAAATTCACTTTATCCTTATCTGAATCAGAAACTCTACGAGTACGATACTTGTACTCGTCAGCCCGAAATACAAAACTATGACCCTCGTCTCCTCGAATAAACAATTTAGCAGGATCAGCATCAAAGTCTACATCATGAACTCTAATGGATAATGCTTCTATTGCTACAAATCTACCGGCTGCAAAAAGCATAACGTATGTCCTCAGTCTTATATCACCAAGCGTCCAATATCTCTACAATATCTTCTTTACTTCATGCTTCTTTTCTCGCTCCATTAGATAACCCACTTTACTCGAGAATAGTGTCTACTCTTTCATTTTGAATTGTGTATGGGTTAAGGACTATTGAGATTCTAAATGCATCGAAGTCTTGGAATACAAACTAACTTCAATTGAAATCCATAGTAGCACCGAGAATATACAACAATACAAAAGATTGGAAAAACCCGTAACCAGTATTCTTAATGAAAGTTCGAGACTGGGTCTATACCTGACCCCTAGTGTTGATTTCGCTGGTATGCGACATTAAGATGAGACGAGTCCCATTCATACTAGACTTATAAAGGCGGATTAGAGCTCATAAAGGCAACATGTCATTCGTGGCTGGTAACCGATGTAGAATTCACTTTGCAATTAACCTTTGACTGCTTGCACACGAACCAGTATTTACAGCTCAGCTTAACAAATCAGCACTTCTTGCTTTCAATTGGCCAAGGTACCTCACAACAAGTGAGATGCCCGTAACGCAGGTTGTTTGTTAAATCTTGATTTTGATCCTATCTCCATCGAGTCTTGTTTCATAAGTTGTTTGATCATATGTCTTAATGGGAGCCATAAGTTGACCCGCATTTTCGAAAAACTTTTGCCAACTTTGTGGTAATGGTTCCATCCCTTGAGATGGAGTTAAAATTGGTTCAGTAAGATTCTTTCCTGTGAGAACGTCGAACTTTGCACCGTGAAATGGGCACGTTACAGTGTTTCCTGTTAAATTGCCCATCGAAAGTAAGGCGTTCATATGACCACATCTGTCACTTGTGGCATAGAACTTTCCACCTATGTTAGCAACTAATACTTCTTTTCCATCAACTTCAACATGTTTCATTTTTCCATCAGGAATTTCATTTACTTTTGCAACCTCAACAAAATCATTTTGAGCCATGCTAGACAATAGATTGATTGGCACATATTTAAGGGGTAGTAATCAAGATTTATTTTAACAAAAGCTACGGTAGTTGGTAGCTCGTTTCGACTAACTGCTCTTGGAAGCCGCTAAGGTGGATGTCGTCAGAAGCGTAGCTGATATTGTCATCGTTACTACCAAAATGGCAAAGATAGACATTGTTCTTGCAGTTACATTCATTGCCACATCATGCGAAATACATCGTTGATACGAAGTTGGGTTCAACCACATCATAGATAAGTTCATAGCCCTTCTATCATATCTTTGATAAACAATTGTCCATATTAGATCTGATAAATTGAAGATATCATTCAACAGCCTGATGCAGCCTATTCAAGAAGTAAAAGCTTTAAGTGAACTTCACTTAATAGAATCCACATGGCAGCAGCTGAATGGCGGATCTAGTACGCATGATTCTCAACTGCATGCAGGCATTATGAAGAGTCAGGTGAAAAACATGAATAGACTATCTATTTATTTCGTTTAATACAAATATCATATCAATCATAAATTCAAGAGTACCTTGTCTTAATGAATAGAATACCATCATTATTGGCCGAAAGCTGTCTTTATTAGATAAAGGACAGGATTCTATTGTTACTTTCAAGACATCTTACATATATTCTAGTTCAACGCACGTAATATTATGCAATGTGATGATCTTTTTTGATGCAAAATAGTTTTCCCATGAGAGAATGGCATATTAAACACATGGAAAAGATAGTCATAAAATTTGTAACTGGACTATCAGAAAGTGCCACTAACTGGGAAAAAAGACAGAATAAACGCTACGGTAGAATATCAAACGTTTGTAGACAAATAGGCTATGACATAAAGCAGGGAGCCACAAACGAACAAGTTCTTATGCTTTTACAAAAGATTCGTAATGATTCATCTTTTTCCAGTCTTAGAGAGAATGGTGGTTCTATAGAAAGATTAGATGAAGTAGAGAAACATTTTATGCCAAAGGAAAACAGCTATTCATGGAATTAGCTTCATCTTTACATTCCTGTCACGATATAACTCCACAAAAAAATCGACTCAATTCCGGATGTGGATACGACATATTTTCTTGAAATAGTAATCGAATATTTAAGCCAATAACTTTTACTCTACGATTGTGTCACGAGTTGCGTATAAACGATGTTTTTATTCTCGCATTTCTGAGTTGATAACTCTAACTTACTGTCTTGTTCTGATACCTGACATTCAGTTTGTATTCCTGATATAATCCTATAGCTTACCTGGCTTAAGAAAGAGAGATAACTTGCTAGAGTATTGTTTGTGGTTCATAATTTCTGCGATTGCCTCTTTCTGTAGAGCGTCTGCACTCAAGTAAGTCGGACGAGTGCCACTAGCTGTTTGCAAACAGGCTGCTTGTTAGTTTGCCTATTTTTTCAAAGTATGTAACATATGCCATGCCGTGTAATATCCTACTTTGTAAACTGCGTAGTATGCGTCTCCGTTGCTGGGATTGCAAGAGTCGTCATCTGCTTTGCTGCCTAGAAAGTCGGATTTCCAGGTAAACCAACCGGACCATGACCAACTCTTCCATTCTTTGCTGATATCACAGGACGAGTTCTTGGTTACAAGATATATAGTCGCGCCTATATTTGCACCTGACTTTATGAACGTCTTAAAAAAGATAATGGTACCTTTTAGTCCATCACAGCTCACGCAAATTAAAACAGAATTCGTGCGACAAATGGGCCAAACTCCTGCTCAGATTCAACACGCGGAGCTATTCATTGTTGACGTATTAATTTCAACGGTAACAACTAAAGTGTTATCAGTCATTTCGAAATCAGTTTTCTTATGCAACAAATCCTCTAATGCAAACCGATACATTTCTTTTAAGAGAAACCCATAGTTCCTACCCATATCATGCTGTATCATAAAACGATTGACCCTTTCGCCATCACTAATTTCATGTTTATAAGAAAAGTCAGATATCCTTGCCCAATCTTCCGTCATGTCTAAAAATGAAGAAGCGGTGAATTCGTCTCTAATGAGTAAAGCAAGATCCTTAAGTTTGTCTTTGACTGCCTCCTCTGCATTACTGGATAATTGCTCCTCTGTAAGCTCAATAACAGTTCTTGATATCAATGGCTTCGGGACATAGAATAGTCCAGTTCGTTTCGCATAAGTATGCCATACTATGTAGACGGGATTGTAGAACGAATCAGAAATTGCAAAAGAGAAATAGTCCTAGATGGCCTGTATCATGAAACAATCGGTCAACTCCGATTTTCATACGAGGTCAAGAACGATTGCAGAAATGGAAATCCATGCGGGTCCTGCTCAACTCCGATATTTCCATAATCAGTGTACATTTAAAAGAGGTCACTCAACCTGAGAATACGGGGGGCTATCGTCTAGCTTGGTCCAGGATACCATCTCAACACTGAGTGAGGTACAGGCCTGGGGCGCTGGCGGTCGTGGGTTCAAATCCCACTGGCCCCATTATGTACATGGGTTCATATACTTGAGTTCGGTAATATACGATATAATGGAACCGGAAAAGAAGAAGTAAATGCCAGCAAAGCTTACTACTACAATTAACAAAATTTCTTCTGTACCCAATCCTACCAATTCTGCTATAATACAGGAATTTTCCGAATATATGAAGGAGAATGGGTCTTCGGAACATCATCAGAACAACAACTTGAAGGCGATCATAGCATTTGCAAAGTTTCTTGGATCGCACGTCACGTTCTATGACGTTCAGAAAAAGGAGCAAATTACCGCGTTTCTAGATACTAAGATAAACAAAGAAGACAACGAAAAGAAATGGATAACTACATGGAATAACTACCTTACTAGACTCAAACTGTTTTTCAGATGGCTTTATAATACGAGAGGCAAAGATCCTGAAGCCGTCGCACCGCAATCTGACTGGGAAACTCCTATCTTCGCTAGAATCAAAGAGAGGAAAACCAAAAGGATAAGCCCTTATTCAGAGGCTGAGTTATGGGAACGTGACGAAATTTTATTTATTCTTAAATTCGAACCATATAGGCGCAATAAAGCTGCCTTAGCTCTATTTTGGGATCTTGACGCCAGAAATCACGAAATCACTCTACTAAAAATTAAGCATATTCGGTTACGGGAACGTTACGCCGAGGGTGAGATTCCATATCAAGCTAAGACCGGTAGCGGTCCCGTTTTGCTGACCTGCTCATTTCCATACGTACGAGATTGGCTTAATGAACATCCTTTCAAAAATGAGCCAGATGCACGGCTTATCTGTAATCTTCTCACTGGTGCACCTGTCAAATCTGATGCAATGTGGACGATGATGAAACAATTACGACAGAGGATAATACGTTTGATTGAAAGCGGTTCCGTTACCAGTACCGAAGAACGACAAAAATTAGAGCATTTGATTAAAACAAAAAAGTGGAATCCATACTGCATTCGCCATTCTGCAATTACTTCGGATTCTGACTATCTTCCGGAATATGCCTTAAAGAAGAAGGTTAGGTGGTCTATGAATTCAAAGCAAGGTTCAAGATATATTAAGACAAGGATGGGAGATGATTTAAAGAATCAAATCCGGGTACGCAATGGTATTCTTACTGAAGAAGAAGTTAAGAGAAAGCCATCTGTTCTCCCTTGTGTTCGCTGCAACTTAACAAATGTAATTGAGAATAAGTATTGCTCCGGCTGCAGTTATCCACTACTTCCCTCTGCTTTTGATGAGATTAAGGAGCACGAAGATATGAAATTAAAAACCATGGAAGAAAAACACAAGCAAGAGATGAAAGCTATGCGTGAAGAAATGAACCAACAGTTCAAGGATATTATGATGATGGTCCAAAAGAATCCGATTTTGTCCCAAGTAAAGTCTGAAGCACTTGCGAACAAAAGGCTATCTTGATTGTGAATCTCGGTGTGGGTAATTTTAGAACACACTTAGTTAACTGTAGTACTTACACAGATAGGTGACACTTTCAAATACCCACATAGGTGACACTTTTCTGCTTGGTATTATTTCTGTTATGC
>QHBN01000034.1 GCA_003176995.1 Candidatus Nitrosopolaris wilkensis | reverse complement strand
GAAGCATGGGTTGCTTTGAATCCAGACGAATCTATTCCTCCTTTTCCTCAGGAAACCAGGGTATAGGGATACTTATCACATGCAGTCACGAGAAGGACAGGTGTGGATGACCCAGAATATCCACAAGAAGATTCCTTTGAATCTTCTTGCTACGTCTTGTCTATGACAAAATTGTTGATTGAGATACACAAAATAGTAAAGGAATCACGATATAAACTGAATTATTTTGCGAATCTTCGTTGGACAATGATTATACGTAGGTATTGACCATAAAACATGATAATTTTATTGTTAAGCAGGAGAAGGATTTTTCAAGATCTGGTCGCTGCCGCGGTTGTAATAATAACTGTGACAGCATTGTTACCAATCATAGCTTACGGAGAGCTTCAGTATCTCGCTAATCAATTACCTACGCCAAATCAATACGGAGCTTACATCAATGCAGGCATTACAAGTAGCAGTACTACTAATAATAAAGTAGTAATTTTATCTTTTGATGATAACAGAAAAGGAGATTTCACTTATGCAAAACCCATTTTAGACAAGTATGGATTTAAGGCTACCTTTTTTGTCATTTGTGGCAAGACAACTGACATAGGAGCTATGAATTGGCAAGACATAGCTGCCATGCAGAGCGATGGTATGGATATAGAATCACATACTATGACTCATGCTCATCTTAACACCCTGTCTCAAAGTCAGCTGGATTTTGAAATTGGCGGCTCAAAGCAATGCCTTGCTAGCCATGCATATAACACTACAATCTTTGCTTATCCATACAATGAAGGATCAAATAACCCCGTCGTAGTAAATACAGTTGCAAAATATTATAATATGGCCAGATCTGGGACAGAACCTCTAATGTTCTTAGATTGCGTTGGATTCAAAAAGAACCCACAAACTGATTGCAGGACATACTCTCCTGCTGGTAAACTGAATTACGCAAACAAGTATGATGCTAGAAGTTTATCTTTCGATGTAGTAGAAATTAAGGACTCGTTTAATAACGCAGCAATATTTTCTGACTTTGTAAAGATAGTCAATAGCCAGGCCAAGTACAATCAAGGAGGAAAGATAAATGCAGTTCCTTTAGTTACGTTTCATAACGTTGACTTGGCTACCAATACGCCGTATCATACTAACTCCGGTCTGTTTGATCAGTTAATGAAATATCTTCATGATAATGGTTTTAGGGTGTTAACTTTCAAGCAGCTGGGATACAATACACAGAGCAATACTTTTTATTTGAAGGGTGCTTGAATAAAACCATTTGTTATAGTAACCGAGTAGACCCATAAAACAGGGTTTGCTCGGTTTTCAGCGAATGATTTTATTTATAATCACAATATAGACTATTCAAACAGCCCGTCTGATCGTTCAGCTCATCTTGGAGCAACATTCCATCACAATTAGCTAAGCAGCAGGCGCTACTACGAGCGGTCCTGCAATCCAGCTCGAGGATAACCTAAAGTCAAAAGTATATATTCCACTTTTTGAAAATTTTGAGTGAGAATTGAAACATCATGTCCGGATGACCCTAACGCCCTTAATTGTTATCATCTCGATTTTAGTAGCAATAGTAATTATATTCTCGACTAATACCGCTGAGAGTAAGCCTCTGTTCACTGCGGAGATGGCAGGTATCAGCAAAGACAAAACTGTCTTTTCTTCCACTCTTTCTCCATCTCCACCGATAAAAGAGGGTAATACGGGTTCGTCTTCTCCATCGTGTATTACTTACACTCCATCAACTAGAACAATTACCGTCAGCTGTACTTCTGTAAGCATGACAGAAATTTACAATAAACTGCAAGATAATAGCGTATTGAACAAGCAATCTTCACCACAAGGTGGTAGTAGTTATATATGGTTTTTAAATGCAAATCTAATAATTGCTAAAGGAGCTACACTCCATATTGATTCTACAGATACTAAGTGGCTAAAGATAAGCTCAAAGGTCACACGTGGAGCTGGTTCTGCTAAGATAGCTCCTGCATACATTATAGATGTACACGGTAGTCTAAAGATTGACTCTGCGAAGATAACATCATGGGATCCAACAACAAACTACTATGCTATAACTAATGGATCAAGGACCGGCGACATCACGCATCCCGGTGCTCCTAGGCCCTCTATCGTAGTTGAAAATAATGCAACAGGCACAACAGATATCACAAATTCAGAAATTGCATATTTAGGCTATGAACAAGGCAAGCACAAAGGCGGTTCAGGACTGAGCTATTATTACGGAGGCGATGGAAGTATCATAAGAAATAACGATATACACCATGTATACTTTGGACTATACACTTTTGGCGTAGGTCATATGATTATCGAGAACAATATTATCCGTAATAGTGGCCATTATGGTCTTGACCCACATACAGGGACACATGATATGGTAATTAGAAATAATAAAGTATTTAATAATAACGGGAGTGGTATAATCTGCTCACTTAATTGCTACAATGTCTTAATTGAAAATAATAAAGTTCATAATAACGCGGGTGAGGGATTAGACTTTAGTAGAAATATGTATAATTCTCTTGCCAGAAATAATATTATCTATAACGAACCAAAAGGCATCATTGTGTCACAATCACATAACAATATGATATATAACAACTCAATTTCAAATAGTGGCGATGGAATTAATGTTGGATATGGGTCAACAAGAAACAAAATATACAATAATACAATAATGAACTCAATCTCAGATGCTTTACTTGTCAACAAGGGTTCTTCAGAAAATACATTCTCGTCTAACAAAATAGTTAGCGCTACACCGCAAGGACTGAAGATTGTTCGAGATGCAACATCAACGAGTAATGTGTTCTCTAATAATCAATTAGTAAATTCAGCAGCGTCCACGAAAAAATAAGACAAAATCAATTCATAATATAACAAAAAATAAGTATGTGAAGCACATATGGCGGCGAATCTGGCTAAGTGTAGGAATGATTTAGATTAATTAAGTATCGTTGTAGTTATATCACTAATACGACGACTTCCCAGTAGGCTTACTATTCTAAGAATAGAATAAATGAATAAATAAATCAAATCACGACAATTGAAATATCAGAGGGAGTGTTAGACTGCCCCCACTACTATAATTCTAGCAGTATTCTTAAATCCATCCCGTTTTTCCAATCTATCATTTACCGATTGCATTGGAAGTTGATGCACTGCTGCTCACATGGCTGCTACCGTGAAACTCTTTATCATAACAACTGTTGACATCAGCTATAGTGAGTTTCCCCGATTTATTGGCAATTTCAGTCACGCAATTAAAGTACCGCTTCAATGCGAAAGCTGGAGTAACGAAAGTACTAGCTACTATCAGCGATAATGCTGTCACGATAGCAATGACTTCTAGGAACATAGACATTTTTGCACTCATTGAATTGTGGTATAAACTTATGATTTATAAGAAATGTGACTAACAATATAATAAGAAGCTTCGGGTTACTTAATCTCTTAAATTTTACATCTAGTGTTTTATTATAAAACCAACCTGTCGTCCAGCGAACGTGTTTCGATGGCAGACTTTATGACCCAAATTTAGAGTCAACGGCATTCAGAGCCAGTCTGAATGAATTGGGACATACACTCTCTTCCTTGCATCGTCAAGACTATTTCTTCCAATTATTAAGCCTTGTAGTTTCAGATCATCAATCGCTCCTTGGACAGTTCTTCTAGGCAGGTGGCTCAGGCTTATCAAATCACTCTGTTCAATAGGATGCTTTGTCTTAATAATATAATAAATGAATTTTGCAGCAGGGCCACCCTCCGGATCCTTACGCAAATATGATACACCAAAAGCTGCTTTCGAAAGAAACCCTCGTCGTTGAGACTCGACTGATGCGACGGACCCTGGATGAATTTCAGCTAAATTTACCCGCTGTCCAAACTCTGCAATCAGAGCTGATTGTTGTGACTCCAGAGGAGCCTCGAATATGAAAGTGCTGGGTGGAAATTTTGCGGTTATCGCCCCGATGATGTTCCATTTTATGAGACTTTTTTCATCATAAATTCCTACGCTGACTCCTTCGTTTGCCTCGAGCACCACCTTTTTGGATCCTAACTTTAAGGCATCACCGATTTTATATGACATTTCTTCGGCATTCAGCTGATGTCTAGGATCTTTCCTTCCTACCTTCCATTGAACATTAATATCGAGAGAAGTTACCATATCCATAATCTTCCTCTTACGTTCCATACTTATGTCCACAGTATTTTCAGCGATTTCTATCGTGTCAAATCCAATAGCGGCTGCCTCTTTCGCAAGTCTTTCCAATGAATGTTCCAAAATTGCGAATTCGGTAATTGTACTTCCTGTTGATACTTGTACACCTAGATCATGATAGAATTTAATTTTATGTTTCAATAGTGTATCGGAGGCAAGCAACGGGAGCGCGCCATGAATCTTGACTATATCTATGAATGGTGCGAGGATCTCAAAGTTCTCTCGGTCAAGGCCTTGAAACCTATCTATGATATAGGTAAGTCCCTCTTTTCTTGGTTTTTGTGAGTCTATCCTGTTTTTAGCCAAATCCTTCAGCAAATTGGAATATAGACAATGCATTCAGCATTATATATTAACGACAGCTCGTTTTGTCGATTGTCGATGAATTTCTCTTTTCCATATTATCGTTAGTCCAAGTTGGCGCAAAAAATGAACATATGACAGGAATGTCCTCGGTCGTGCCTGTGTCTCATTTAATATGCAAAAAATTAAAGCTGGATAAACTGTATTATCCATAAATTGATGGCAGTACCTTACCGGATTGGTTATCGCTAAGGACATGATAAGTTTAGTGTGATTAAGTCAAACTGACAAAGCAATCAGAATCTTAGGGCACAAGTCTTCTTTCAAGGCGTCTTGATCACAATTTTACCACGCATTGTTATGGGGTGCAAAGAACAATAGTATTCAAAAATTCCGGAGGTCTTCGATGCAATTGCAGTCGTAAAATCCTGTTCAGGAGATAAGTAGGCTGTGTTAATATTCAACTTATCAACGATCAAATCGTGTCTTACAAAGTCCTTATTCAATACAACAAGTTTTTCTGGAACGTTTACTGTTCCAATAATGTCTGGGTTAGTCCCATTGAAAAGATTATCTTGTGCGACCAGTAATATTCCCTTGATATGATTAGTCGTAGATACCTTTGCAGGATGCGTGAAATTGCCTATTGCCCAAATGACGCCGACGGTAACAAAAGATATTGCTATAATAGCAATTATATTATTGAGCAAGGTAGCATTTTGAGAAGAGAAACCAGTTAAATTCTATTCTATACCTCTTAGATCTGCTATAGCGTATTATTATGATCTTCTATCTGTGGAAGTTGTTGATAAATTATGGCCTCCGTAATACAGGCTTACAACTGGAGGATGAAAAGATTGCTTGCGCACTCGCATGCATCATCAATTGTAATTGTTACTGACATTCTTATGAATTTTCACTCTAACTATTGTATGCCATACTAGTTGCTTGTATTGCAGGTACTGCAGTTACTGCAGTTAATTCGAAGCAACTGCAGTATACCAATTTATGATGAAAATTCTGTGGGTGGTCGAGAACAGACAAGCGGAGAACCTTGGTAATGTCCTAATTGTTCTCAGACTTCAAGGAACAGGAACCCCATGATCCACATTAAGAGAAAGTAGGAATAGGAGAACGTATTCGTAAGTCAGGTTTGGCTATGCAAATAAATTTCGCTGATAATATCTATATTGGTGCAAGGAATAGGTGAGCCGCGAGATCAAAACATGGCAACAAAACACTAAGGCAGAAGGATTAGTTACCATATTTCACAACCGAATCGTGGCCTTATTTTGCCAGATTCGATATTACTACTCTTGATGTATCTTCCACGATATCTACAAGTAGGATCAATAAAATGCTGTCATTCACGTACGTGAGACAAAAACAAAATCACGTATTCGCAGTTTACCTCCGAGCTAAAAGTATCAATGTGCATTGCATACTAAATATTCATTTCAGTTTTAATGTTTCGTAGAAAGATTCGCTTGTACTTCTCATAAGTTTCAGCTCCTGCGCAGGTACTTGCGCAAGCCATACAAATGCAATACTCGCCAGAGTTGAATCTAGGAGCACATTTACTTAGAAATGAACATTCTTGGCATCCAGTCTTGCATCTGCATACATAGCACTGTAGATCAATAATTTTCCGAGAGTGTATCCCTGAGGCAAACGGCTCATCATTTATATTGTGTGGTAGTGCATTCTCGATAGAAGGTTTCTCTTTACTAATGACACTCTCATCTTTTGTATGTTTACATCTCAAATGCAATGCTGCTTTTGCAGAATTAGACCAAAATGCTTTACCGAGTGGGACCTCTTTGCCACAATGATAACAGGTACCTCTAAATGTAACTAAAATCTGAACCCAATCTGTGGCTAGTATTTCTTCGGACAAACAATATACTAGTTTTCAAATCCTTAAAAACCGTGTCATGTCAAAAATGTTGGTCTTAGGAACACATTTTTTTGATCGCCTTGATGCCTCGTTAAAGGTTCAGGAATTAGCTTCTACCACAGTCAATTTACCCGTTAGGACATAGACTTAACTATAATTGCTCTACATATTATTAGTAAAAGGCAAGTGGGCGTCTTCTTCTCCTTCGACTTCCAAAAAGCCTAAAACAGCATCGACGTAACGTTTTTTCTGCATTGATAGTATTGAAACACTAAATGCTCATCATAGAATGGAGCATAGCGAAGCTAGACATTCACTTGCAGGTGTGAGTTAGTGAAATTCTCTCTTCATTATTTTTCAAAAGGACTTTATGACTGAAGAAACTGACTTAAATCAGACATCCTCTATAACGTCTATAACATCTACGGTAGGATGTCAAGGACGTGCCAGACAAGGAAGAGGAGTCATGAGGAAGGTTATGAAGGGGATTTTACAGACGAATTTCTTGATGACGAAGAAGTTGAGGACGATGATAATGATAATTAGGAATAATGGAGGATCTCGTCAACAGTCACAGCTCAACAGTAGCGACTTAGTAAAATCGCAGTAGCAGACCACCTCGGTTCGTGGAGTTAAATACAGAATTGGCTATAGTCCAAGAACTCTCAAAACAGCCTGATTGTAGCTTATGCTCTTGTTTGTCAATTAGTTGATTTATTATTTCATCGTAAGTAACGGAAGGTCATGGGGGCTTAGTCAGGGAAGCACATCAATAACAGTAACTCATAACCATTTCTAACGCAGCAATACCGAAATAGGTATGTGGGCAAGACGTATGGAAAATAGAAATGAGTATAAATGAGTATAAACGGCTGACTAGATGTAGTACTTACATAGATAGGT
>QHBN01000033.1 GCA_003176995.1 Candidatus Nitrosopolaris wilkensis | reverse complement strand
GAGAATTGAGCTACAAACTACTAAAAGCTGAACAATTAATATCTAGCAGCGTAGTTTTTGACAAATCTCGTAATTACAATTACATTTACAATTAAACTAACATACTAATGACGACGATGATACAAAGCATTGACCATTACAAATATCAAGGCGCTTATAGGGATTAAGACAACCCACATGGACCAGTGAGACTCTGTATAGCCAACTGCTATTGCTGCAAGAATATAAACAACATAAACAGCAGCCAGAAATTTCACGTTCTCTTTTCTATTCGCAATATACTGACCAGTTTCTATCGGAATGATCAGCGTTGCACTCAGCTTTCCGCTTAGGAAAGTTTTCGTAACTTCTTTCATTACTTACTATCTGAATTGTAATAGAATGAGTAATGTTTATTAAATATATCCTAACCTGTACCTATATGGACTATTCTGGGTACATATCTACAGTTTTGAGAAATAATGTTAAACGTATTTCAATTCGAGACCTGGACAGGAAATTTTTAGAAAATCAATTATTATGTCAAGAATTATTTTATGGCCCATTTTCTATATATAATATTCACTCGCTATTCAAGAAAAGTGGTGTCTCAATAGCATATAAAAACGTACATCAAAAAGTTCACAGAGTACTTTCTCTTGGATTACTTGAGGAAACCAGAGGACCATATTCTGTCCATGCGGCAAAGTTCTACAGACTATCTCTGAACGGTTGGATAAATCTGATTGCTGAAGGGACGCTCACACCCGATTACATATATGAACCCGCAATAAAGAGGTATTATAACACGAATATTATTTTTAGAACATTCCTTTATCCCTTCTTCGAATTGGAAACTCTAACTAGTCTAGAGTCAACAGATGTGGGTACATATTTGGAAAATTGCTGCGAAACGACTATACGGGGTATAAACGTTTTGAAAATAACAAACAAGGATCCTAGCTTTCTGTCGCGTTCTAGAAGGTTTTATGGAATAGTGTGTCCATTGCGATATAGAGAACGTGAGTATGCTGATAAACAATCGAGCATTGCGAAAATGATGGGAGAGATTATTGATTATAGCGAAGTCGAAAAGATTGGAGCCACAAAAAAAGCAATAGACAGGATCTCATATTTACTAGACTTGCAACTAAAATCATTTTTATTTGAACAGGTTATGAAGAATGCTGCCAAAAAAGAAATACAATCAGTCTTATCAAAAGACAGAAAATTTGTTGCATCCATACAGGACTTAGGAAAAGAGTTTACGAAGAATCATGATAGATTATTTGCATTACAACAAAATACTTGATTATTACTTCCGTTTTAATTCCTGTACTTCTATCATTAATTTCATGACTTGATCTGATAGGTTTGCAATAGCATCCGTATTCACAGAATCTCTTTGTCGAAGAATTTGTATCTCCTTTTCCTTCTCAGACAAATTTGCTTCAATGTTCTTACCTGTTGCTTCCAAAGTTGTATAGTCTAGAAATGTAAGATATTTCATACATTTTGTAGCATAGATTTCCCGTCTGTCAGGTTCCTTTTTAGTATAATAAGGACTCTTTGAGTGACCTAAAAACCATTCAGAATAATCCTGATTTGTCTGATCGCTGACTACTGTTTTAACAAACCTTCTGAGACTGTGGAGGGCGATTTTCCTCCTTTTGTAGATACCTTCTTCTTTCCTTTCATCCATTCCTACTATAGTTAATAGCTTTTGGAATTCTGATAATAACTTGACATATAGAATATTTGGACTAGGCGCGCCTTTAACACTGTAGATACTGAAAGTCAAATCGTTGTGATAACGATTTTTTGAGGATCGATGCTTACCTTTATCACGATATTTCCAGTCAATCCATTGTTTGAGATAATAAGTAGCTTCGTCTGATATGTAAATGTCTCTACCAGTCCTTGTCTTGGCAAATTCCTTTCTTATGTGAATTTTAGTAGGATTGACGGAAAAATCTATATCACAAAGTCTGATAGATAATGCTTCTACCGCACGCATTCCTCCACTGGCTAAGAGAAGAAGATATGCTTTTAGACGTCTATTATTACAATTCAATAGAATTTTTCGAATATCGCTAACATCAAGTGGTTCTTCATCCTGCCTGTAGAATTTTGGGGTTTTTACTCTTCTTTTGAATTTAGAGGTAATAACATCAATATCGTAATATGCAAAATAGGATCTTAACGTGGTGAGATATAACCTTAGACTTTTGGGTGTGAGGTCTGGTTTAGTGGCGAGTAAAAAGGATACAAAGTCATCGCATACTTCATAGATATTAATTTTATTTTGCAATAAAGGTTGTAATATGGTCTCACAATTGCAGCCTTGGTATTTCTTTTGATATTGGTCTTGACGTAAGAAGTTTTGAAAATGGTTTAACGCACTGGAGTACGTCATTTTCGAACTTAGACTGTTCCGTGCAATGCTCTCTAGAAACGCTTTGACTTTTGACAAGTGGCGTACCTCAATTGTCGTAACTTCCGCTGCTACTCGCGATGTTTTTATGGACTTTAACATTCCACACTTGTGAAGTGTAAGAGTATTGAATAAACTTTTTCAGTTCTTTTAGGAATTGCTAAACGAAGATTTATAAGAATTTTTCTTGGAGTGTTCCCTTAAAACCAAAAACTATGCTTCTGCTTCTTCTTCTGTACCCACAATACGCTAGTTTAAGCACAAACTACCTTGTCAAATATATCCAAGATAAATTAATCAACCGCATCAGGGGATGCGTGACGCCAGTCAGACGGTTGATTAAAAAATCTCTAACTTGTCATTTCTTCATACCCTCTCTGAAGCCAGGTTTCGTTTCAGTATCATTAGAAATTGCAATGCTATTGGTTGTAACAAAGGCAATCTAAAATAGGTTAAACCATAGCAAATAATAATGATGAGATGTCATTGGAGATTGTATTATAATGAGTGAAGACAAGTCAGAACAAGAATTGGCTAAATGGCGCAAAAAAATAGAAATGATAGGTATTGAAATAAAAGGTTTAGATCAAGAGACAGAAACAGGGCGGTTCAAACTAAAAACAAAGTTTATGAACGAACATTTTATAAATGAATTAGATAAAATAGGTTTGCAACTCATAAACATTCGAGGAACTTTTATTGGCAGACTTGTGGTACTTTTAGAAGCAAAAAATGCGAACTCCGTGTCAACCAACACTACTACGTAGTACCTGATTAGCCGATTATTGTCTTGTCAGCCTTAATTCTGCCATGACATTATCATGATGAAGTTCTGAGCTATTGGAAATCTAAGAGTAGAGTTGATCAATCTTACGATAGGGCTGTACTTGGAATGAGGATTGGTACAACAAAGTCAACGAAGTTAAAGTCACCGGTCATGTTATTCAGTAACATAAATTTCTTGTTTGGCTTTTTGTTAATGATATGATTATGGGCAACAATACCACCGACCATAGAAGTATGAATAAAAAATATTTCTTTATCATGATAAGCTATATAGTACAGTAGTAAGTAGTATGTAGTAAAGTACCTGCTGTAATTTGTTTAGTAATACTAAATCATCATTTGTCGCGCCCTTGCAGCCGAAGAGATGGAATGACGGTCATGAAAAGTCTCCGACCGACGCAAGAAGAAAGTAAAGTAAGTTGCACTTGATAAGATTTCCTCTGTGACTATCAGATAAATTAGTTTCGGATTTCATAGAACTGATATGTTGTATTATAGTCAAAGCATTGTCTTTTCCTTATCCACCCCCATAATCATTAATGTTACTTATCATACTGCTTTCATTCTTCTGAATGAATAGGATCCGAATATTGCAAAGGCGATCGTAAACGCAATTAATACACTGACATCTACCGCGAATGAATAGATAGATGTTCCAATGATGGCATTTCTGAGAGCATCAACAGCATAGGTGGCAGGATCTATAGCGGTTAGAAAGAAAAGCCAACCTGGAAGGTTCTTGAGTGGAAAAAGAGCTGCACTCAAAAAGAAAAGAGGAAATACTACAAAGCTAATTATTAACTGAAATCCCTCTAGACTTTCAATGTAGCTACCAATGGCAAGTCCAACTGAGGTCAGGGCAAATGAGAGGAGTAGTACAACTGCGATAGTCTGAATTAAGGATAATACATTAAGGTTAATTCCTATAGCCATTCCAATAACTAAGAGGATGGCAGCTTGGACTAAAGATGTGGTCATACCTCCTAATGTCTTGCCTATGAAGACAGTATCCCTGCTTACGGGTGCTACCATCACACTCTTAAGAAAATCGAATTTTCTATCCCATATTATATATGAGCCGAAAAACACAGAAGAGAATATTACAGACATGCTGACTATACCAGGAAATATGAATTTTTGATAATCTACACCAGTAGAAGGATGAGTGGAACCAAAGCCAGAGCCAATAACAAACAGCCACAATACTGGGGTGAAAGTAGATGCTATTAATCGACTTCGTTCTCTAAGAAATACTTTGAACTCACGAAGCCAGAGGGCGTATAATCTGCCAAGGTTTGCTTCTAATATCGCAGTATCAACTACTTTGTTGAGCATAATATTTTCTACGAAGCCTCCTTCATAATGTTGTCCTTGGTTATATGTAAGCTGCTATAATACTTCTTATTAAGACAAAAAGAGTATACCTAATTGTTGTACTTACACACTTAGGT
>QHBN01000032.1 GCA_003176995.1 Candidatus Nitrosopolaris wilkensis | reverse complement strand
CTATTGTGCTACAAGCTAGATATACAACATACTGATAAAAATAGTCTGAAACTTATTTCTAATAATACTGTGACTACGACATGTTCCAGTATGACAACTATTACTTGCAGTGCTGTCTGTTACTGAAAAGGTTATGGAAGATCCTTGATAATCTTCATTCCTTCCTCAGCGGTAAATGCTTTCAAGGTTTTGGTTCTCACATTTCCGTATGACCCAACTTTGAGCATCAGAGACATTACTGCTTCATCATTTGGGGCTTCTATAATTATCACCACATCATATTCTCCGAAAGTATAGTAACCTCCAATCAATTTTCCACCTGCTTTTCGACCGATGCTTTAAACGAACTGTAACGGTCTGAAGATTCTTTGATCTTGCTGATCCCTTGCTCCGTCCAATTTATGAGTAAGATATAGTGTGACAAATGTAACAGATAGATAAACAGGCTACTAATTATATGTCAATGAATTTCTACAGGGGCGTTGATTACGGTATAGAATAGGCTGAACTAATCTGCTGGAGGCTGATTACATTCGACTCGAAATGAAAAATTAGGCTCATGGTATACGTCTGTAACATAACAATTTTGGTATGACTCGTAGTCGATCTCTGTGCTGTGTTCATTATTAAAAATGTCATACCAGTAGTCGCAGTAGTTGTTGACACTTTGAAAAGACCCTCTGAGGCCTATAGATATTACATTAAGAATGATTGTTGGTGATGTTTGGCTGTTCATATAAGGATCATTTATATAAAAAATCCTCTGTTGACCATTTAGGTCACCATGTCCGAGAATCATGATGCGCATATTATTGTAGCCAGTTTGTACTCTCTTCCCCTCATCACTTAGTGCTTGGTATTTTATTTAGTAACTAAACTTTCTAGGTAAGTAGTGAAATTACATGGGTAGAACAATTCCTTCATTTAGGCTAGCCAGCGTTGAAGAAAGAAAGAGAATCGAAAGCATTTCCTAACTCATTAGATAAATCAGACAGAAGGATATTTGACCGAATGCTCTCTTGCTCATATGTACAATTCGGCTTCATCTTATTCTGCCAAACCTTAAAGGATACAACCGATCTTAATGTCCATTACATACACCATTATAAACAACTTGTAAGGCTGTCTAAAGAAATTAAAAAGGTAATGGGGTAGTGACGCGGATCATGATTCGACAGCTACGCTGAAGATAAATATTACTTTGATAAAGCAAGAAATACTGCAGTGATTGATACTCTTGAAGATACACTGAAAAGAGCTGAGAAACTTGTCTTTCTGACTGGTGCAGGAATATCACAAGAAAGTGGAATTAGTACTTTTAGGGGAAACGGCGGCTTGTGGCAGAAGTATGATCCAATGAAGCTTGCTTCGGCTCAAGCTTTCAGAGATGATCCGAGGTTAGTGTGGAGATGGTACAATGATAGACGAAGGAAAATACTGGCCGCAAAACCAAACCTAGGACATATGGCCATAGCAAATCTTCAAGACCACCGGCAAGTCTCAGTTGTTACCCAGAATATCGATGGGTTACACCACCGTGCAGAAAGCAGAGAGGTAACAGAGCTTCACGGAAATATCTTCACAACTAAATGTACTAAATGTAATTTCAGAGGCAAGATAAGAGACGAATTCTTCGATCTTCCACCTAGTTGCGAGAAATGTGGAAGTTACTTACGGCCTGATGTTGTATGGTTTGGTGAAGGGATAAACCGAGAAGTATGGAACCAAGCAGTTATGCATTCTATAAGTTGTGATGTCATGATAATAGTGGGTACTTCGCTTGCTGTATCGCCAGCCAATAAATTGCATTCTTATGCTAAAAATAATAAAGCCACGTTAGTAGAAATAAATCCAGAAAATACACCATTTAGTTATAAAATAGATTTTTCTATAAAAAAAACAGCAGTAGATGCCTTACCAAGATTGATATCAATTTTTGAATCACTTTCTAAATAAGATATTAGAAATTTTCAGACTGCCACGAAATACTATCTTCTTCATTCACCAAATATTTTCAATGTACTTTCTCCTTGTGTTGTAAGAATAACGTCACTTTGTCTGCCTTTGTACTCAACTTCTACCAATGGACTGTCTAACCCTCCTGCAACACTTATTGGATTTAGTAAACCCTTAAGCCTGCTGTGTTTGGCCGCGCCTGATAGGGGGTATTAAGAAGTTAAGAAAATAATTCCAAGAGAAATTAGACGGAACAAGTGGATTTTCACATTACAACTACCAAAGAATATGGTCAGAAAGCAACGGCGATATTCGTAGAACTTCCGAGACAATCATATTGAAAGAAACAAGCTGCCAACGCTATCGCTATTCCTGTTATTTAGACCTTAGATCCTAAATTGAATATAAAATCAAGGTTCTTGAATCATATTCATGAAACTATGATAATACTTAAGCGCCAGGCAGCCATTATTTCAGTTTAAATTTATTATCCTGTGTATTTCCTTGATTAACTCCTCATTCTTGATGGGTTTTCGTAGAAACAGATCTTTATCTAGTTCACAAAATTCCTCTTTTCTAAACTCTTCATAATACATTTCGCTGGCCGTCAGAAAACAGATCTTAACGGCATTGTCTATCTTTTTTAACTGCCCGTGTAGCTCAAACCCATCCATTTCTGGCATTTTAATATCAAGGATAACTAGATCATAGAACCCTGCCTCGAAATTCTTCAATGCTAATAGAGGATCGGTAAAACAATTCACTTCGTAACCACCATCTTCTAAAACCATATTGAATACTACGCTAAGATCTTGTTCATCCTCTACAAGCAGTATTTTCTTCTTCATGTCAACCAACTCCCTTTAGCATGGTTGGTCGCCGGGAACAGCTGTTTAATGACATGTTGAGTGTGAATACAACTATAGAAGCCTCTTCTCTCAGAATTTAACTTCTTTGTTAATGTTATTGTTGTTGCTCTTATTCCATTAGCTTCAATGATACTTGTACAGATAAACAAACCCAGCGTCATTCCTTCAACGGATTCTGGAATAAATTTCAATACCGGTTTTTGTTTTTCTAATCATCGACCTAATTCTTCCTCTATTCTCTTTATGAAATCATCTATTGCTATTGGTTTTGGAATAAAGCATTTTACATTCATTTATTGTTTGAGGGGGTACTCTCAAGCTCTCATGATAGATCTCAGATGCTGTCAGAAAACACACTCTTACTTTCTCATCTACCTTTCTTATTTCTTTATATAATTCAAAGCCATTCATTTTTGGCATATTAATATCAAATATTGACAGATCATAGAAACGAGCTTTAAAATTCGATAGTGCCAAAAGAGAATCGTTAAATGCATCTACTTTAAATCCTGCATCTTCTAGACTCATACTGAAAACTGAGGTGTTATCGGGTTCATTGTCTACAAGCAATATCCTCCTGCTACCATAAGTATTGTTCATTTTTCTTCCCTAGTGTAAAACACCTTATTACTTAATATGCATATCATTGGGGCCAAGGAATCAATCCCTCTTTTATTCTCTACCAAATCATCTATTTCAATTAGTTTTTGAATGATGTATTTCATTGCATCTTGTTCAGATGAATGGATTGCAAAGGTATTCTTTTGAGATCTTCAAGGATGTAGGTCAAATGCTGTCAGAAAACACACTCCTACTTTCTCATCCATCATTCTTATTTTTCTATATAATTCAAAGCCATTCATCTTTGGCATTTTGTAATCAAGTATTACCAGGTCATACACACCCTCCTTGAATTCCGACAGGGGTAACTGAGGATCATTGAATGTATTAACTTTGAGACCGTTAGCTTGCAAACCCATACTGAAAATTGCAGTAAGATTAGACTCGTCAGAAAATTCTTACCTCCGGCTGCTACTGGTTCGTATGCTATAGTGTTCATTTTACCATTGACGAGAATATCTCCTGAACCGGTATATCCTTGTAATGATCTAGTTATTAGATCAGTTAACAAATTCTTAGATTCTGGAGGGTGTAAAGCAGATTTTTCATCTACTATCAGGATTAATTCGAAAAGGAGGAGAAGAAGCCAGGTCGCAAACCCCTTAAGAATACAATCGTCCTACACCCAAAAATGCCACTGTTGACACAGATGTGCGCATTTCTAACACGAAACAGTGTTCTCTCAGATTTATTTTATTTTAATTCAATCAACTTTTAGGGAACTGTTACTCCTCAGGGCTGATATATAGGTCTGGTCTACTCCTTTAGTTACCCAGGTCTCTTTATGATATGATATCCAAATTCTGTCTTTACTGGCTCCTGTGTTATCTCCCCTTTCTTAAGCTTGAACGCAGATTCTTCAAATGTTTTTACCATCGTACCTCTTCCGAATGAGCCTAAATCTCCACCGCGCTTTGCACTTCCCTTGTCAATAGATAATTCTCTTGCTAGGTTTGCAAAACCCTCACCATTACCCAGTCGTTCAAGTATTGCAATTGCCTCGCTTTGTTTTTTGACAAGTATATGTGAACATTTAATTTTATCAGCCAAGACTCTTCTCTTCCATCAATAGAACATAGCTTCTGCATACATATTACTATATTGCATTTGCAATTATAATGAGTAACTCCATAACTAAGTTTTTTTTATGATCTATGCTATTTTCGTCCTTGCTGAACTACTACCTTTGTTGACCTGAAGGTTGGTAAGACTATGCATTTGATTTCTAGCACAAGTATGAATCGAAATTTAGTGACTCGTATAAAATTGTACCAAACTATATATCATATTATCGTTGATTCTCCAGTGTGACCACAAAAGAAGAATTGAAACAAAAGCTCAGCCCAGAGCAATATAAGATATGTATAAACAAAGGCACAGAAAGACCCTTCTCAGGTAAATATCATGATTATAAAGGGCCTGGAATTTACAAATGCGTATGTTGTGGAAATGATTTATTTAATTCAGATACGAAATTTGATTCTGGGACAGGATGGCCAAGTTTTTGGGCGCCTATAAAAAAAGAAAATATCACGGAGGAAAAAGATAATAGTTTATTCATGAGACGTATCGAAGTAATGTGTAGTAGATGCGATGCTCATTTAGGACATTTATTTAATGACGGTCCAAAACCTACTGGCTTACGATATTGTATCAACTCAGCATCACTTAAACATGAAATGACAGAGTAGGAATCCAGATTACGAGAAATCTTTTGTTGCCTTCTTTTCTTCATGAAACCAAAAAAGAGACTCTTCTAATTACTCTCTAATTCGTCTTCACACAGACCCACTCACTCACCTTTATTTTTAAGGTCGCTCTGATAGGGTTTACAAAGGATGATATTGTAAGCCGCACATTACATGGACCCGTTTAACAAAACTTTTTCGTTCTAAGCAGGCCTCTGAATACTAGTCAAAACTATGTCGGTCTTCCCAACAGGTAATAGTAGTCCGTATGGATTAAAGATGACGGGATTCAAGGCTAAGTAATAAAGATAGACACTAATTAGTCGTAAACGCCTACTGTACTGTGACTCTCTTGTTTATGCCTAAACTTGGAACTTGGAAATTAGACGATCTCATTAAGGATCCAACTGGAACGGAACTTCAAGAATTTCTGGAATCTATTGCAACGGAGGTAACGCAACTCGAAAGTAAGCGCAAAGACCTTCACGACAAGATTTCTACTGTAGAATTCGAAAACTTTCTTCATTCAATTGAAGATATATCTGAAAAGGTCAATATCGCTAGCGGTTATGCTCATTTGATCTACGCGGCTGACACCTCTTCTAATGAACGGGCTGCACTTGTAACAAAAATGGCAATGTTCGGATCTAATATGGCCAATAGGCTTCTCTTCTTTGACTTATGGTTCAAAAAAGAAGTTGGTGAAGAAACTGCACAACGTCTTATAGAGTCAGTATCTCCGGTCTACCGAGAGTATCTTAAACATCAACGGCTACTTGCAAAGTATACATTAACAGAACCTGAAGAGAAGATCATCACCACCCTGGAAGTTACAGGCAGCAGTGCTCTTATCAAGATCTATGATAGAATGACCAGTGGTTTCGAATTTGTCGTTACATTTAAAAAAGGTAGGAAGCCAATCAAGAGAACTTTCACTAATAGGGAAAAATTGCTTTCCCTCATACGTAGTACAAAGTCTGAAGAGAGAGAAGCGGCCTACAATTCCCTTTTGCAAGTATACAAGAAAAATAGTGGCGTATTGGGTGAAATTTATCAGAATCGTGTAATTGAATGGCGCGACGAATACCTGACCATGCGTGGATTTAGATCACCAATTTCAGTCAGAAATACTTACAATGACTTAGACGATACAACCGTTGAGACTCTGCTCGCTGTATGTAGACGAAACTCGGTAGTTTTCCAAGACTATTTTAAACAAAAGGCAAAGATGCTTGGTGTCAAGAAATTGCAGAGGTACCATCTATATGCTCCTTTATCATTAAAGGCATCTGATCAGAAAAGGTTTACCTATGGTAAAGCGATTGATACTGTACTGAGAACGTTTGAAGATTTCCATCCAAAGTTCAGAGAATTTGCTGAGAAAGTTTTTAATGAGCAACATGTAGATTCTGAAATTAGAAAGAGTAAGTTAGGCGGTGCTTTCTGTTCTTCTATATCTCCAAATATGACTCCATATGTGCTATTGAATTTTGATGGTAAATCTAGAGACGTCTCTACTATGGCGCATGAATTTGGACATGCAATACATAGTATGACCGCTTCTGATAAACCGATAACGGTGTGGGATGCTCCTCTTCCACTAGCTGAGACCGCATCAGTCTTTGCGGAAATGCTCCTTAATGACAAGTTGTCTGAAAGAATTACACGTGTAGAACGAAGGATATTACTTGCAGAACAAATAGATGATATGTATGCAACTATAATGCGACAAGCATACTTTACTCTCTTTGAAATTGACGCACATAGAGCCGTGGCTGAACAGAATGCAACGATAGATACGGTTTCAGAGTTATATCTGAATAACCTGAAAGAACAGTTTGGAAATTCAGTAAATGTCTCTCGCGACTTTCAATGGGAATGGCTTTACATCCCACATTTTTATCATACCCCATTCTATTGTTATGCGTATTCATTTGGAAATTTATTGGTGGTGTCGTTGTACCAGCAGTTTTATTCTGAAGGGAAAAAGTCATTTATTCCAAAATATCTTAAAATATTGTCTGCTGGAGGTTCACAAAAGCCTGAACATCTGCTTAAGGAATCTGGGATTGATATCTCAAAGGATGAATTCTGGCAACAAGGATTTGATCTAGTTGCTGCCAAAATGCAAGAGTTAAAAGAGATGAATTAATTTGAGATAAGATTAACAGAGTGGCAATTCTAAAACATCATAATACAACATACCATTTACTTTTAGCTGATTTACTTTTTCCGACATATCGACAAGATCCCAATAATGATGAGAATGAAACATGAATTTCAGGTGGCGTTGTTGTCTGACTAGACCAATATCAAGAATCTTTGCTTCGAGCAATAATATCAAGAGGATGTCGGCCTCAATGCGGTCTAGATTCTTCATAATTAGAGTTTGAGCCTCACTCAGTATCGTCAGTTCTACGAATTTCTATGCATGTTTTGGAAACCAAAAAAGAAATTGCACGAGTAGTTGTTGATGCGGTATGGAATACGTCTAGCGGTGAGAGATAGCCGTGGCCACGGTTAGCCGTAACAATATTTTGTCTGTCTTTGACCGTATCAAAATACACTTCGTATGCCAATCAGCGAGATACGTCACAACTTGTGGGAGTTAGTGTAGCTGCTCACGACGACAATGGAGGAACTTTGACTAACGCCAGCATATCCTGAAAGGGGGGCAATTAAATGTCCTCACTAATCTTATGAACTTTAGATATTATTATTATTTGTTACCCTAGACACATTCCCTAATGTTTGAACTTTCTCGAATCTTCGTACTTCGTAGTTTGTTATATCCACTTCAGCTAAGCAGCATTGATCAGGGGTCGACAGCCCTATCTTCTTAGAGCTTCTAATGGAGAGAGACGTGACGCTTTCCAAGCTGGAAATAGTCCTGCTGCTAGGCTTAAAATTACTGAAAGAATCCAGACATTGAGAATATCATGTGGAATAAAGATAGGAGAAACGTGAGCCGCAGCTGCTCCTCCTCCACCCGGGCCACGCGGAGCAAAATCCGTCATAATATATGCACCGCCTCCACCCACCAATATTGCTAGAGTTGATCCTATAAGGCCAATTAGTAATGCCTCACTCAAAAATAGGCCAAGAATAAAGCTATTCTTTGCACCGATAGCCTTCATTGTTCCAATTTCCTTTATTCGTTCATTAACGGACGTGTAAAGGGTAGTAATAATTCCAACAGCACCTACAAGTAACGAAATAAATGCGATATCTAAGATAAATGAGCTATTTCCACTCTGAAACTGCTGTCTTGCTGCTAGGATGGCTTTGGGAGTTATTACTCCAATATTATTACTACCGTATATATTAGTAATTTCTTGTTGTACTGCATTAACATAATCAGCAGAAACTGCAGCTACAGCCATCGAGTCATATTTCCCCCCTTTGTGAAATAATGAATTGGCAGTAGCTTCATTGATTACTACTGCTTTGTCGATTTGGTTGTTACCTGTAGGTTGCATTATTCCAGTTACTATAAAACTTCTCGATGCTGTTTGTAGCTTTCCTGTGTGAGGATCTGCAAATGAATAAATTGCTCTTACGGTCTGACCCACTGTTACATACGGAGTTGTCAATCCTGGAGGGTTGGCTATGGTATCACCTACTAACATCCCCGTGGGATTGTTTGGTTGTACTGAAGAACCAGGTACTAGTTGCATAGAAGGAGAAATTAGGTTGATTTTTGTAGGATCCATTCCCATAACCTGAGCATTTTCGATATTACCCATAGCATTAAGCTGAAGCGATCCTGAATATACTGGAATAACTTGTTGAACATATGGAAGTGATTTTATCCTATTTACAACCTCGGCATTAAAGATAATAGTCGGTGGACCATCTGGTCCTCCGCGATTATGCTGACCTGAGCTAACAAACATGATGTTAGGCGCCAAAGTGTTTAACTGCTTATTTACAAAAGCACTCTGACCTGCACTCATACCGTTGATTGCAATCATCAGGCCACCTCCTACAATAACCATCAATATCGTTAGTGCAGATCTTGCCTTTCTTTCTCTTAAAGCATCAAAAGACAGCACAAAAATTTGTTTAAGATTTTTATTTTTATTATTCTTTTTCTTCTGAGCTAACAAAGTAGCAGCGGGCCTTGATACTTTCGTTTTTATTTTATTTTCGGAAGCTACTCTCCCATCTCCATTATTAAGAGAATCTTCTCTAAGACCCATGATAACATTTATCACCTCTGCAATATTATCATATCGGTGGCGTGGTACCTCCTCCTTCTTTCTTCTTCGTATCTACCGATGTATGAGAACCGTCTATTAACGATTCTATATCTTCATTATCTCCTTCCTCTTCTTGTCGATTAGCATTTGTAGCTGCCCTAGACCTTCGTCGCCTTCTTATAAGAATGAAAGCTATTGTAATAGCAGCAATGATTGCTATTAAAATAGGAAGTGGAATTCCTAATACGTCATTAGCGCCACTAGTTTGTCCCCCCCCTCTAGAGTGACGACCGCCACCGCCACCGCCACCGCCACCGCCAAAAATACTGCTTAAAAATCCAGATATTCCTCCGGCTTGTCCATTACCTTGTTTTGCTTGTTGTGGCGCGATCTGAACTGTATTGTTTAATACGACTGTATGACTATTTTTCAAATCATCACTATAAGTAACTTGAAGATTAACAGGATAATTTCCAGTGGCCGTATTGTTTGTATTTGCCGTAAGAGGAATACTGAATGGTAGAGGAGAATCAGGTTGAAGATCACCAAGATACTGCGGCGGAGGGAGACTAGTAGGTGTAGAAGATTGCTGGGGCGTTGTCGTTGATGCGGTGGTTGACGATGAAGATTGTCCACCACCTGCACTACCTACTCCAGATTGATTATGGTGATGCTGATGTTGTTGTTGATTAGTTGTTGATGATCCGTTAGCCGTAGAAAAGGGCTGATTTATCAGCTGTACAGTAGTATACAACGCTATAGTGTTTCCTTCGTTCAATAGATTTCCCACTAGATTAGGAACGCCAGCAATTGAGTTAATACCGATGCCACTAGCATTTACTTTTATACTACCAATCACGGTTCCACCTAAAATGAATGAACCCACTTGTGATTGTCCATGAGATATATATTGCATCGTGACTAGAAAGGAAACTGGCTGAGCTATTAGCGATGCTGAAGCAAATATCTTGGAAGAAAATTGGTGGCTAGAGTGTGGACCCAAACTTGCCAAACTCCATAAAGTATCCCCTACAATTTTGAGACCACTAGTTTGGGAGGCAATTGAAACTACTGCGTTAGTAATCGGCAAGTCATTATTATTGGCAACATTAAATTTCATAGCTTCTGTATTGCCGGCAACCAGAATTAACGAGGTACTATTTAGTTGATTATTAGTGTTGCTACTTGCCGTAGCATTTTTGGTAATAGCAGCCGATCTATGTGAAAGACCCTTGTTAGAAGTATGTGCCACATTCGCTGACGTAATTATACTGTTTTGATCGCTAGTGTTACTCGAACTGTTACCAATAGCTGCCGTTCTTTGTGAAAAAACCTTGTTAGAAGTATATGCAGTATTCGCTGAAGTAGTCGTACCAGTGTTATTACCTTTTGCAATTTTGTAAACAAGGGGAACCATAGCTATGTTATTGCTAATTCTGTTATTGTCAGCAATAGATTTAGGCATTATACTTGAAGAAGTGTAAGAAGGAGATACAGTTATACCTCCAGAAGAGTTACTGTTGCTGTTTCTCGGATTATTGCCAGAGGGACCAGTAGTGTTTGAATGAGATGATGAGGAGGAAGAGGTCGAAAGAGGAGGAGCAGAATTCGTGATATTCGACGGTGATGAGGAGGAGGATGACGGCCTACTGGAAGGAGACGCAGTTATACCAGATGCCGCAGTATTAGTATTATTAGTATTACTATTACCTGGATTAGCATTAGGGTTTGGAGTAGATGAAGTGTTATTATTGGTTAAGGTCTGACCAGCGAAAGGTGCCACTGTTATACCAGCCTGAGGAGGAGTGGGTAAGACTAAAAATCCAACTGAGGAAGTTGACGTTATAGAACCTCCGATTGCGTTAGTATAGGATATCTGCAGATTCAGATTCTGCAATGTTCCACCAGATGAATAAGCTGGATACATGATAGGATCTATCTCCGCTGAACCGTTAACTGGTATTGTTCCAATATCAAATGTCCTAGCTCCGAGCTGGACTGTAGGAATGGAAGATTGCGGAGTAATTGTTGTTATCTGCGCGCCTGGACCATTAGTAGAATTAACGTTATTACTTGCAGCAGTACTACTACTACCCACATTACTTCCACTAATACTATTGCCACTTACACTCGTAACAGAAGCAATAACACCATGGGCTTCTCCAGTTCCTTTATTCTTTATCCCTATTTTTACTGGTTGCGAAACACCGGGATTTAAGCTGGTTGTAGTTGGAATTGCATCCAAAATAACTTTACCAGGCAGTATAAATGGTACTGTAAAAGCCTGTGAATGATACTGTCCAGGTTCAAGATTAGGTACCTTAAAGTAATATACTGTAAGGGAAGCTAAATGGTTCCCCAATGTTGCTGTCTTTCCGACGTTCACTTTAAAATAAACTGTATATGTTTGACCTGCTTGCACTAAGCTATTATAGGTTGCAATAGCTACCTGTTTTTGCTGTTGGTGTCCCTGATTTTGAAGAGAACTTTGGCTAACTGGATTAATATTGTTAATAGTTGTACCTATTCCTCCTGTTGCCGAGCTAAATCCTGTTGGTAACGTAAGATATCCGGTTATCCCGTTAATATTTGAAAATTCGGTATTGCTCAGTTCTACAGCTAGGATAGATTGACCGTCTCCTGGGGCGACTTCTTGTTGTTGTGGTACTGGCGTTGATTGCAATGATCCAGAGGAAACAGTGCCATTGCCATTTGCAACACGTGCTGTATTTGATGCCCAATAGGCATCTACAAATCCATTGCTAGACGTAAGTTGTGAAACCAGCTGTCCATCAGTCGCTGTTCCTGTTGCTGTTGCTGATCCTCCTGCTTGCTGAGCTAATGATGACTGAGCACCGAAAACATTGACAGTACTATTTACAATCACCTGACGAGTGTTTTTCAAATCATCAACGTACGTAATTTTAATTGAAACAGGGTATGTCCCAGGAGCTAGGTTAGTATCTATTCCTACAAAATTTCTACTAGTGGACTGATCCAATGCAGTTGTGGTTAGCAGTGGGGGTGGTATGCTTCCTCTTGGATTATTGTTATTCGTAAAAGGAGCATTTTGTTGCTGTTGAGCCTTTCCTCCTGGCAATTGTACTGCCTGTAATGGAATGCTAAATGGTACAGGAGAGTTTGTTGCTATATTACCGAGATATAGAGAAGAAATAGGTACTAGAATCGTGATAAGATCCTTGTTTGATGTTGGAGATTGCTGCGTTTGTACTCGTCCTTGCCCTTGCTGTAACATTTCCACATTAGCAAATTGTGCAGGGGTATTTCCTTCGTTTAATATACTTCCGACGAGATTAGGAGTACTGCCGATATATCTAATGCCTAAATTATTTACACGTAGCTGTATATTTCCGACTACTATAGCACCCAAATTAAAAGAGGCGGTCTTTACTTGGTGGGTGAGTTGAATATATTGTATAGTTACGGTGAAAAAGACGGGATTGCCTATTAGAGATGTGGATGCAAATACCTGAGTAGTTAATTGTTGTCCTGATCCAGAAGATATAGTAGGTATGTCCCAATTTGAAGGACCCAAAATCCTGACTGAAGTATTTTGAGATGCTAGCGAAACCGCCAAGCTTCTTATTGACGCTGGGACTAGCCGAAATAATACATTGTTTTTAATAGTAAACCCTATGTCTTGTACCTTACCAGCTGTTATTTGGATTTGCGAAGCATTGGTAGAAGAGGATGAAGCAGAAGAGCTTGAAGAGGCGGCTTGCGTTGAGGGTGAAGGTGGCGGATCAAGTTGCGTATTCCCGGGACTAACATTGTGGGAATGATTATTGAATGCGAGATTTGTCAACGCCACGTTTGTGGACAAAGTCAGCGGCGAGGATGTTGATGAAGGCAGAAACGAGGAAGACGAATACTGTATCGTTTGTGCAAACGAGAGTTCAGCTACATAAGGTCCTATTAGTGTACCTGATACCAAGAGAACAACGATAAAACCTAAAGCAAAAACAAAATTTTTTCTATCATTATTATCATTCTCTTTCAACGTTTACGACCTCCTTCTCAATAGATCCATCTCTAATATGTATTGCTCGATCAGTTGCTTCTGCAAGTTCAGGATTATGCGTTACCATGATTATCGTCCTTCTAAATTTTCGTGACAATAAGGTCAGTAAATTAAAAACATCTGCTCCTGTTTTTGTGTCCAAGTTTCCTGTAGGTTCATCAGCAAGAATTATCTTCGGATCGTTCATAAGTGCCCTTGCTATAGCTACTCTTTGTTGTTGACCACCGCTTAGATTAGATGGTTTGTATTTTGCCTTATCTTTGATTCCTAGAAAATTCAACAATTTTAAAGCACGACGCCTTCTGTCACCATCACTCATACCACCAGTAATGCCTGGGAACTCTACATTCTTCAGTATAGTTGTCCTGTTAATTAAATTATAAGATTGAAAAATAAATCCTAATGTGTCATTCCTGACGGTTGCAATTTGAGAATCATTTAATGAAAAGATATCGATTCCGTTAATGAATACTTTACCTGAAGTAGGTCTGTCTAAAGCCCCTATCATATTCAGCAACGTAGATTTGCCGCTTCCTGACGGACCGACTACAGATACAAATTCACCTTTATTCACTTTGAAGCTGACCTTTCTAAGGGATATCACTTTGCCCATTGCAGAGGCATATACTTTGGACAGATTTTCTACCGTTAGAGTGGCTTCTGAGCTATCGCCATAATCTCGACTATTATTATTACTTACGAACATTGTGTTTTATCTTTCTCTCTTTATGTGAATGACATCATTTACTGATTTCCTATAAGTCTTCGCGTGATTTTTGTTCTTATATTATACATATTGTTATAAAACATATATGATACATTCGACGAACGTACCACAAAAAACAAAATAGCTACAATGATTTTTTAATGCAAAGCATGTAGACTTTTAGACATGTTTTTATTTGAGCTGCAACAGAGTGTATTCGTACAAACGTATCCAACAGTGTATTCGTATTCTTCTTAGGTACCGTTTTGTTAAAAAATTGAGCGACTTTCATAATAATCATGACAATGACATCACTATTGTGAGAATGCACAATCCTGAGGTTGCATCACGCGGTACATGTCAGAGTCTGCGAAATCGAGAGCGAGATCGTTAACGTTGAAAAGTAATTTTGTTCTTGCGATAGCCTTTATCGTAGTTCTTTTGGCATCCAGTACTTTAACCGGATCGTCTCTAGCAAAGGTTTCACTTTCGCCATTTGAACAAGAACAGCAGCAAGCACTAAAAATTTGGTCTGATTCACTTCCTGCTGATTCTCAAAGACAACATGGAGCTCTTCATGCTACGCACTCTTCTCGGACATCAGCGCATGATAATAATATTGTAATTGATCCACCTAATTCCACAAGCCAGGCCAACGTAACTAAGGCAAATGTAACTAAGGCTAACGTAACTACTATCCGTATTGTACAGAATTTTTCGAATATAAATGGTCCAGTTCATGTTAATTTGGTTAATTCTTATTGGACTTACAATACAGCGCAAGACCAGTTTGTTGCTGGCACAACGTCAGCACGTACGCCAGGAGAGAACATACTACCTGTGATCAAGCAAGAAGTAGGTCCAGGAGAAGGCCCGTCTATCCTTGCAGTGGTATTAATCAATGAGGGCTTTTCAGCCATTACTGGCATAACCAGTTCATTAGAACTCCCACAAGGATTTGAACCTCTTATTACCCCTAAAAGTAGCAGTATTCCCGGGTCTGATTCACAAACTGCAGTATCTAGTTACGATGGAGTTGTTGAGCCTGGACGCGCTTTTACACTTTATTTCGGAATAAAGGTGTTAGGAAATGCCCAAGTAGACAAGCAATATAATCCTGGATTAAAACTGGGGTATGTCAAGGTCACTGAACTAAGGCAGAAACATTTTAGATCAGAAACAATAACAGTGCCTTTCACAATAAGTGGGAAAGTAATACTAGATGCAGTTTCTTCTTCACCTTCATTATCTTCATTATCGAATATTTCCTCGCTAACTAACTCTTCATCTGTGCAGACAATAAATGTTGTTCCGGGCGTTCCTAATGCAGTAAAATTAACAATTAGAAACGATGGTTCTGCAACTGCTCGTGGAGTTATTGTTAACCTTGCCGGTCTGACAGCCGCTTCTGTAGGTAGTACAACTGTTACTGTTGCCAATAATGTTAGCTCTGGAGTAGCTGCACAACCTTCGTCTTCCTCTACAGTAATTCTTGGATCTAAAGTATTTAGTATTGGAACCATCTCGCCTGGTGGATCACAACAGATATCTCTCATTATCTATCCAAGCATTGCAGCTGCAGGAACAGTACAAACTTTGAATTTGGGACTAATGTATGACGATGCCTATGGCAATAGAAAGATTACAAATCAGCTAGTAGGACTTCAAATATTACCTATTTCTCCTCAATCGGGATTAAGTGTATCGCCTTCCCCATCCTCTCCATCACCATCATCCTCTCCATCACCATCATCCTCTCCATCACCATCATCCTCTCCATCATTTTCCGTTTCACCTGCAACTTCGTCGGGAAATGAAATATTAACAAGAGTTGCTTCCTTCGTTCATTCCCCTTCTAATGTTAATAACGGTAATACTACTAACAATACGAATACTAATGTCGAACCACTCTATCCAGCTCCTACAAACCCTTCTTCCCAATTCCCCTCTTCATCTTCATTTTCGTCTTCTCATAATTCGACTCCTTCACCTATTCAAATAGCAGCTGGTAAGATACAAAATGTAACCTTTGCCATCAATAACGATAATGCGGTTGTTTCTCTTACAAGCCCTCTTCAAAACTCAATGACAGACTTGGCGGTTTCCCTCGTACCCCAATCTAGTTCGGTCAGGATTTTGGGTCCTTCAAACTGGAACATACCTAGTATATCTTCTGGATCTGGACAACAATTAACTACTCAGGTATTTGCATCCACATCTTTGATGGGCAATCCTGTCGTTTTCACTGTGACTATACAATATATTCAAAATGGTCACCAAGTAAAGACTGCAGCTTTTAATTTAGGTGCCATAGTAACTGGAGACATTCAGCTAAGGGTAAATAATTTGGGTATTAGATATATTGGCGATACTCCTACTCTTGTTGGAAGTATATTAAACGAAGGAAATACGCCTGCATTATTTGCTAGTGTGGAAATGTTACAGCAGGGACAAGGACGAGTACAAACGCAGCAATCTCCAACATTAAACAAAAACCTTGGAACAATTCTAATGCCGAATTCATCTCAATACCTTGGCAATATAGGAACAAATTCTCCTCTGTCATTCAACGTTCCGCTGCAGGCAGTACATGTAACAATATCGAAAGGTCAGCAACAGAACAATATTACTACTAACAAAAATATCAAAGAAAAGATACCATCGCTAACTAGAATTGCATTGAATTCATCTCCTATGCAATCCAATGGTGTAGGAACAGACAACAATACAACTCCCCGGATTTATCCTGTTTCATTCAAGATTACATATAGCGATAATTTGAAGAATATTCATGAGATAGTTGTAAATAGTCCTCTTCAGATTAAACCACAACAATCTAAAGGATCTCCTAGTCAAGGTGACGTCTTATTGGGATTTCTAATCGGTGCTGTGGCTATTGCTATTGGCATCGCCGTGATATTCATCAGAAAATGGCTAAAGTCTAGCAGAAATGAGAATCTTGTTTCGAAAACATACAACAAGATAGCAAGCAGAATGACGAAAACGGGTGCAGGAGTTAGCGAAGGCGTGATACACAACGCTCAGCCTCCAGAAGAGAAGAAAGCAGGAGCCCCCATTTCACCGATGTAATATTCGTAAAAGTAAAGTAAATTACCGCCTTAGAAAAGTTGAACCCCGAATCCGAAACGGATCAGCATTATTAAAGGAAAGGAAACCGGAATAAGAAGAAAATTACTTCTTGTACTTGATATATCATGAAAAGAATAGAGGCAAACAGAATAACTGATTATCATAGGATGCTCTGAAAAAGAGATAACCAACACTGGCAACCTGTCACAAAGCCGAGCAGCACATGTTTCAGGATAGGAGTTCTCTTCATATGTCCTCCGAACATGTGAAAGTTCCGGAATCAAATTATGCTCAAGCTTGTATATGTTTGATAAATTACCCCACAGATAACCCTAACAATTATTCATCAAAAACCAAATATAGAATAGCTACAAAACTCAGTTATGATGAAGACAAACTAATTTCCTATAAAGGATAGTCTCTACTAGTCCGAGTACATGTACGTAACAACTACACCCACTATATTTGTCATCGTGGTATTAATAGCAACAGCACTAACGCTGCTGACATCGACTACTTTCACATCGTCTGTATACGCCACTAGCGGCCACACGCATCATCATCACCATAGCTCAAACTTAAAGTGTACGCCGACCGTGATACACTTGACTGATCAGTCTGTAACAAGTATTCAATATTCATGCAATGTACCAAAAAGCCATACTACTACCGTCCATTTACCGAACTCGTTAGCCGTTGGATAATCAGCATATTTACAAACAAAATAGCCCAGATAGTTCGTATGGAAATGTAAATTAACACGCTAGAACAGATGGAGCTGCAAATTCATCTGTACTCATTAACCTGATATCTCTAAGGAATAAGACTTTGTCCATTGAGTTAGCGTATACCCTAGAGGGATTCTCGACTCTAAGCGTCACGGAAAATCATTTATGTGATTATGATTTTTCATATTTTCCTTACAAGTCACCAACTTGGAGATATCTCTAGCGTTTTCGTTCAGCATGAATTCCTATTATTATAAAAACAAGACCTTCTTAGAAGTACTGTAGACAAGGATACCATGCAGAGACGTATAGTTGCTTTCAGTACGGTTAGAATTAAAATAATTTATAAATATTGATTTTTTCTAACTCCACTACGACTAGATCCACTTTACTATTTTGTCTTGTTTTATTAAAGCTCATCAAATAGCTCATAATATCCATCGGTAACCTTGTCTCTAAAGCTTTCCCTGTACTTGTACACTACATCTGACAAAATCTTGCCGTTCACAACTTTATACAGCTGGAATTCCTGTCCATGATTAACTGACACTATTCCAGATTCACAAAGTCTCTTGAGATGCCAAGACAAGGTAGACGGGGCTTTCTTAATATCGTTTAAGATTTCGCTGAAGGTACAGAGATCATTCTCAAGTATAAAAAGCACTATTTGTCTTGCAACTTTATTTCTGATGTATTCTAGTATATGAGATTCATCAGCTGGGATGTCGATAGGATAATATCTGGCTCTTCTCCCGTCTCTTCTGCGGACTGTTATTTTATATGTCCTCTCTAATATTTTTAGATGATATTCAAGCGTTCCATTGGTTAAACCAGTTAATCTGAGGAGCTCTCTGTATCTTATGCCTGGAGTTTTACCTACGTGCACTAGAATTAGGGCCTTTGTATCATCTGTTCCCGCAACACTAAAAATTGTGCTCATCCTTACACACCTGTTCCAAACTGTGCATTACAAAAAGCAGGGAGAGCCATATTTGACATTCCCACATTCACAATGTCCCTCGCGCATTCCGGGTAAACTAAGATCGCTGGCTTTTCCATGAATAACAGATTAGCTACAGAATATTAAGAACTTGCTTAACGGAGTAAGTTAACAATGTTAACTCACAGGGTGAAGCGAATTAATTCGATTTTCTTCTTTTGTTTGTAGCGAAGAGATGCGAGGTAACACAGGAAAAGGGGAAGAAGATAATGAAAGCCGCAATTAGAATGCAGTTTACAACATAATGATAGCTGCAGCTTTAGTGATTGCTTGCTTCGGCGATGGTTAGTTCTTATAGACTCCTGACCGGGTACATTCGTCGAATGTACCGGATTATTTTTATAAAATATCTGTATAACAATAATGTAACTGGGAACTACTTCATTCTCAGAACTCGCCGCCACAGAAAATATCAGAAACCCCGTTTGCACCGTCCGGCTTATGACGAGGAACTGACGCTGCTTATCTATAGTAGGTGTCACTTGTTGCTCATATCCAATTACAAGTTCTCCATGACTCCTCCAGAAGGTGTGTGCACTAGACGAATTGCGAATCGATGAATAACCCTTATAAGACCATATACATAGGTGATTGCAATGAGAAAACCAGTTGTACCTACAATAGCTATTGTAGTCACTGTATTTGCAATAACAGTAATAATAATTCCAGTCAGTACGTTTACGATTCCATTTACCGTTATGGCGGCACAACAAGATCCAATAAATTCTACAGCCTCAACCCAACAAAATACTAACTCCTCTTCTTCCACCACCTCCTTACCTCTCAAGACCATTTTCAAACAAGCAGAGGCGTCTGTAGTGCAAATAACTAGCAAGATACCCGCAGCAGCAGCTGACCCTCTAAACCCTCAATCAAATGCTACTACATTAGGTTCTGGCTTTGTATACGATAACCAAGGGCACATAATCACTAACGGTCATGTAGTAGGTGATGCAAAGATAGTAGATGTAACATTTGTAGATGGAAATAGATATACGGCGAAGGTAATAGGAACCGATATCTATAGTGATATAGCAGTTCTACAAATTTCGCAGAATAATACTCAAGCACAACAGCTATTATCTTCTATTAAACCACTTGCTCTTAGCAATTCTTCTAAACTCGAAGTTGGAGATCAGGTAATTGCTATTGGTAATCCATTTGGGCTAAGTGATACTATGACAACAGGGATTGTAAGTGGGGTAGGCCGATTACTTCCAGCTGCTTCAGGAATTGGGTTTTCCATACCAAATACAATCCAGACTGACGCACCAATAAATCCTGGGAACTCTGGTGGACCTCTACTTAATACACAAGGACAAGTTATTGGAATGAATACTGCCATATTTTCTGCAACTGGAACATTCTCTGGGATTGGATTTGCAATTCCATCTAACACAATAATCAGAATATCCCCAGCTTTAATTGAAAAAGGATATTATTTACATCCTTATCTAGGGCTTAATGGTGCTACCTTGACATCGGATTTATCACAAAATCTCACAGGCGGAGCGGCAGCAACGAATCTTAAGGGCATATATATTGATACAATTACGAAGAATGGACCTGCCGATAAGGCAGGTGTACATGGAAGTACTATAGACCAATACTCAAAGAAACACGCTGGTGATGTGATAATAGGTGTTGATGGACATAATATTGTAAGAATTGACGATTTGATCTCCTACATCGACCAACATAAATCTGTTGGTGACAATATTACTTTAACTGTATATAGAAATGGACACGCGATAGACCTGAATGCAACACTGACATCTAGACCATCACTCATTCCGTTTCTCACTGCACCATCAATTCCTCCTTCGCCAATTCCTCATCCTCCTGCACGACCCGCCCCTCTACCACATCCATAATTTTTTTGTACAAAACCGAATTTCCCACAATTAGGATTTGCCTGTCACTGTTCCAATGTGATTGTAATAACCATCTAGACCTTTGTGAATATTTGCAGATACGAATCCTTCCGTTTACGCAAGGACTTTTTGTTAGCTTCTAATATATATCATTAGATCGAATAAATGTCAGAGATTTTCTATTTTCACATCCAATACATTGATTGAAACAATTATCGTATACACTTGAAATAATACTAATGACAGTCAATCCGCTTCCTCTTCTCTTTCTTGTATCTCCACTTCGTTAGGAATGCGTACCTATTTTTGCATTTCAAAATTCTATCTTTGTGTATACTATCAAAGATTTACCGTATACATCTATCATCGAAAAGTTTCAGTTACTATCAGAGGCATCCGTATGTTTAGATGCTGACTCCAAGCCATACAAATGTTATTGTCAGTAAAAGTTGTGAGATAGGCCTCGAAACCACGAGTTATGCAATGTTCCAATTGTTTCAAGCGCGTAATAAAATCGAACGATGACAGGTCGTACCTTACGATGACTTTTCCTCTAACGATGGCATACGCAGCTGCGAATATAAAAGGAAAAAACACTCATAGTTGTTATGCTAATCGTAAAATTTCACGTTAAATGCATCCTAAACTAAATTTAACTAAATTGAATTGTACCGTTTAATCGTATAATACGACCTTAAGAGATCAGAAGGAGAATTAAATGAATTTTTCTTATTAGAACCTTAGACGAAGTTCATATAATATGTAAAGTAGGTGGTTAGATGTAATGGGTTATCCGACAATTAGTACTTCGCTGCTGACTATCTTCAATGTCAGATGCGAAATGGATCCTTCTAAAGTAAAATCTATCAATACTGTACTTTCAAACTCTAATCCCATCGAAATGAGCTGTGATTATGATCGATGCATTGTTGTGTTCGGAGGTGGCAATTATTGCTGATCAATAAATCCATACCATTGCTTGGATTTACTACGCTCCTTATTCTTTCAACGGTCATCGTGAATTCTGCAGCGGCGCAGCAACCGACAAAAACTACCGGGATTAAAATTACATCTCCTGCAAAGGGCCAACCAGTCTCACTCGCTGGCAATGATCTGAAAATTAGCGGGATTGCATCTCATAATGGCACGCTGGCTTGTAAAGTCTATGTCATTGTGAATGACATGAAACCATACCAGAGAGCACTTCCTACCGGCGGCCATAATAACACAAATGACTATTCAACATGGGTCTTTAATCTTGTTCCAACCTACACTACAATCAAACCAGGAACGAATAAGATAACATCGAAACTAGCCTGCCAAGAGAATAATGCCAATACTAGTAACAGTTCAACCCTTTTAACAAAATTCTATAGCATAAATGTTACAGGAGCACCGACATCTACGATGAAACAGCAAGGACAATCCATTAAAAATTCAAGTAATACCAAGGTTGGCAATAATAGCCTCAACGCCACTAAAACACAAAGTGGTATCGAGAAGAAGCATTCACCAATATCTAATAATACTACAAAGACATCAGGCTCTATCCCTACGAATTCTCAACAACTCAATAGCAAAATGACAAAAACAATCGCAACAAAAACAATCGCAACAAAAACAATCGCAACAAAAACAAACGCAACAAAAACAAGCGCGATACCGATAAACGGGGCAAATAATAATAATAATGCAAACGTCACCGGACAAACAGGAAAGGGATCGCAACAGGCTAACCAACCATCTCAAATGACAAGTGTCAGTGCTGCCGCACTACTTTCTACTGCAGGCATCTTATCCACACATCAAGGTGACGCACAAACTAGCGGGACCACAAATGCAAATATTGATCACGGTCATCTGAAAGGTACAACTTCGAAATATTCATCAGGACCGACTACGACAACCAAAACTAATGATAATAGCCTGAATAACAAAGGTTCAGCTGAATCTGGGAAGCAACAAAACAACACATCAACTAACACCAAAGCCGACAATAATAACGCCAAGTCATTATCGGTTTCGATGCATATAGCGAAGCGCCCTGTTCATGTTGGAGATAAAGAAAATCTAACACTTGGGGTTACTGATAGTAACCGGACTCATGTCGTTGCTGGAGCTTCAGTATTTGGAAGCATCACAGATCCGTCTGGGATATCTAAAAAGTTAGCGGGTACTACGAATGAGAAGGGAAAAGTCGCATATTCATGGCAAGTTAGTGGAGATAACACAAGTGGCAAGTATAAGGTGGTAATGGAGACATCTGCACCTGGTTATCAAAATAATTCAGTTTCAAAAACATTCACTGTAGTCCCTATTCCAATCACCAGCTCCAATAATAGCTCTAGTGCTTCATCAAACCTACGTAATGTCAATAATAATAATAATGTCAATATTAATAATAATGTCAATAATAATAATGTCACCACGTCGAAACAAATAGCTTCACCACCACCAACAGTAACACCATCGGTAATAGTAGCAACATCATCAACAACAAAAAGCAATAATAATCACAATTCTCCACTTATCTCTTCAAAACAAAACTCAACTCATCTTGCTTTGCAGAGTAGTGTAAGTAATCAAAGCGGCAGAGTTTACATACCTAGTACTACTAGCACAACTCTTAGCAATCCCACTGTTCCGCCAATTGCTAATAGTTTCAGAAGTTTTGAGAGCGGCAGAGTTTCAATACCGAACCCTGGCCACAATATCAATATCCCGGCCATTTCCAGCAAGGTTAACGTCCCAAATCCTCAGACAAATAGTACCAAGAGTCCTGTCAATCAAGGTATTAGCCCTATTCAAAAACCCCTGCTTCCAAATAATAATGATAAAATACCCTTTGTAATAGCTACACCTTTGCTCCATATCACCAACGGCACGTCCATGCCTGCTTCAAATCAACTATCTAGTACTATGGCTTTGGACCTTGTGGATAGAATGCGTGTTATCGGGTTTGACTCGGGTATGTTTGGTCCAGCTTCAGGGGTTTCAGTGTCGTCTACCGCCACTTCTATTCCACAGAAAAACACCGTGTTCATTCCTACAGCAAAATAAGTCAAAGTATTTCATGCTGTATTCTGGTGGTCCAAAACTCAGCTTGATTTTGACAACCTATGATCAGAATTAATAGTTAGAAAGCTGCTGCGCCTGGCATAATGATATTAGGCCCTGTATCAAATGACTGAAAACTACAATTTTATCACCCCGGAATGTCGACAAAAATCATCCGAGATAAATGGTTTAACATACTTGACGAACCCATGACCAGTGCAAACACGATTCAGTGCTAAGCGCCATGAATGATAGCTTCCTGCCTTGTTCATGACGTAGGTAAATTACCTGCAAAACCAGCAGAACAACAAAATGAAATATCAAAAAATATCGCACGTGAGGGTGAATTTATATGTGACAATCCTTTTTTTAATATTCCAATGGAGAGAGTTGTCCTTGATAAAGACATCAGATATTTTGATAATAATGGGAACCTATTACGAAGCAGGGCGGAGTTCTCTATTTCAAAGCTGTTGTCGTTTCTAGGAATAACTTATGAGTATGATGTGAATTTGAGCTTTAAGGATGGCACGAGCGCGAAGATCGATTTCAAAACAGGTAACAGGTACATCGAAATAGTTGATTCAAAAGCAGACATGGATAAATTCAAGCTGATAAAAAAGGAACTCCCTGACGTCGATGTCATTGCCCTTGGCCATTCAAAGTATGCAGCGAAGGTGAATGAATTAGACTCATTATTTTTCTATGATTCTAACCACCGGAACAACATCGGATCTATATTTATAGAGGATCCTTCACTTGCATTCGACTACGCGCATATTCTCCCACTGGTTGAGAAATGTTCTATCTTGCATGGGCATACTTCCACTGTGATGGTAGAGATTATTGGCCAAATGACAAATAACCTTGTGATCGACTTTAGTGAAGCCAAGAAGATAATTAAAGATACCTTAAATGTTATTGACCATAAATTCTTCATTAATAAAAAATACCTGCAAAAAGAAGACGATCTTTATTATTTTATTTCTTTTGATGGACCTCGTGGATACTTCAATCTACAATTGCCAAAACTAACAACATTTCTATTACCAGCTGAAGCAACGGTAGAAACTCTTTCAACGGAAATAATAAAGTTGCTAGCCCCAAAAATGCCCCCCAACGTGGAAGCCTTGGGCGTCTATATTTACGAGGGAGTCAATAAGGGCGCCCATATAATTGCTGAAGTAAAAAACGATTAGGTAATGAGAGGATCAAAGGCACTGGTGATGCTCTCAGGTGGGCTAGACTCTGCTACCTGTCTTTATTGGGCAAAAGAAAAATTTTCAGATGTCTCAGCCATTACTTTTAATTGTTACGACAGAATTCAAAAAGAAAAAGAATCCGCAGCCCAATTAGCGAAAAGAGCAAACATTTCTAATTTCTTGGAGATTGATATTCCATTTATTAAAGAATATTCAGATTTACAGATTGGCAACCTTCAGAAATCAGATAGCAGATGGCCATCATATGTCCCCGCTAGAAATCTGATCTTTTATTCCATTGCTGCACACTATGCAGAATTTCTTAATATTAAATGGATTGTCGGAGGCCACAACAGCGATGATGGATCCTTTTTTAAGGACGCCACGAAGAACTACATAGAAAAAATAAATTCACTGTTCAAGCACGGCTGTTTGCTTTCCAATCATGATCCGTGTGTGATAGTGACCCCATTAAGCAAGATGGATAGAAAACATATAATCAACTTGGCAATAGATCTGAAAGTACCACTTGAAGTAACTTGGAGTTGTCATACTAAAGCCAGAAGGCATTGCGGAGAATGTTACGCATGCAAACAACGACTCGATGCTTTCAGGTCATTGGGAATGAAAGACCCAGTCTTTTTAAGCAATTCAAAAAAATATCACCATAGGCTACACGCAACGCATAGTACTTCTAGATGACCGATTTCTGAGTAGAATCTGTTTACGAAGTTATTTCTTTAATGAAGATTTGATTATTACAACGTGTAATCGGTCATATAACTTGCCAGCAACTTTATGCAGAAATAGTACTGTTAGAATTGAAGGCAGTACCAGTGCAAGCACCATTAAATTTCCTGCCAGTTCTCCGGATACTCTTGAAGAAAAAATAGTCATTGTAAAAAAAATAGAACTACCAAGTGTGACTAGGAAAAACATTATTACTATCATCATTAGCAATATATGCAACACCAATAATCTATCGGCCATTGTTATTAAATTCCAAAACTATACTAACATTAATAACCGTATGGATACGCCACTGGATAAACTATTAGATGAAGTTGTGAAATGGTACCCAGAATTGAAGCCAAGTTATGGAATCCTGCCTTGGAGAACATTATTCTGCAAAAATGGGCTAATAATGCGATCTACAAGTTTTCGATAGACGAATCGAGAAAAGCTTTTGTGATTGATACTCCCCCTCCCTACCCATCTGGAAGACCTTGGCATATCGGAGCCGCTGCTCACTATTCACAAATTGATATGATCGCAAGAACATCCAGAATGATGGGGTACAATGTGTTATTCCCGATAGGCATTGATAGAAACGGTCTACCGGTTGAGATTTACACAGAAAAAAAATATAAAATCGTGATGCGGAAGACCGATCGAGAAAAATTTCTTGAACTCTGTGCTCATGCTCTTGACGATCTAGAGGATGAGATGCTTCAGATAATGAAAACTCTGGGCATTAGCGGCAACTTTGAAGAATATTATCGTACCGATTCAAAGGAATTTCGGGCTTTAACACAGAGCACTTTCATTTATTTATGGAAACAGAATCTAATATATCGTGCAAATAGGCCAAATAATTATTGCCCTCAGTGTGCAACAACTATTGCAGATGCAGAAATTATCTACGAGACTATTCCGACAAAGCTAATTTACATAAGATTCAGGATAATCGAAACCGGGAATAGCATTGTGGTTGCTTCAACTAGACCTGAACTACTTTTTGCATGCCAATCAATTATTGTAAATCCAAAAGACGAGCGGTATGTAAATCTGATAGATAAGCATGCTCTGGTACCCATATTCAACAGAGAGGTCAAGATTATGGCTCACCCTTCTGCAAAACCGGAATTTGGTTCAGGGGTAGTTATGGTTTGCAGCTACGGGGATGAAAATGATGTCCGGATATTCCGCGAGCTAGGATTAGAAGAAATTGTATCGTTAGATGAGAACGGGAGAACCACCTCTGCAGCTGGGGCCTATGCTAACTTTTCAGTCAATCAAGCGAGAACCAAGATCATTGAAGAAATAAGAAACATCGGTATTCTTGAAAAAGAAGAAAATATTATGCACAGGACGCCAATATGCGAACGTAGCAGGACTCCAGTCGAAATCATATCGCTTGAGGATTACTACGTAAAGCAAATCAATTATGTACCTGTATTAAAAGAACTTGCAAATAAAATTATATTCCATCCTGATAGGCATAAACAAATTTTGCTTGATTGGCTCAACTCTATTGCGATTGACTGGCCGGTCTCAAGAAGACGGTTTTATGGTACCGAAGTGCCAATCTGGTATTGTAATAACTGCAAATATCCTAATCTGCCGGATGAAGGAGGATATTATCGGCCGTGGAAAGAAAAGCCTCCATTTGAAAAATGTAGCAGTTGTGGCGGCACTGAATTTATCGGAGAAGATAGAACATTTGATACATGGCTGGACTCTAGTATCACTCCACTATTTATTACAAAATATAAGAATAATTCGCAATTCTACAATTATACTTATCCGACTACAATAAGACCCCAGGGAAAGGATATCATAAGAACCTGGCTTTATTATACAATGTTGCGATGCTTCCAGCTTACCGGTAGATTACCATGGTCTGACGCATGGATTATGGGATATGGTCTAGACGAGAAAGGCGAAAAGATGAGCAAAAGTAAAGGGAATGTAATTGATCCTCTTCCCCTTATACGTAAATACGGGGCGGATGTTTTCCGATTTTGGGCAGCAGCAGAAAGTAATTTAGGTTATGATTTTCGTTGCTCCGAGCAAAGAATCACAACTGCAAAGAATTTCTTATCAAAAATATGGAATATTGGCAGGTTTCTATCTTCTTTCGATGTTATTTTAGAGACGCCTGCCACACTCTTAGCATCTGACCGATGGATTATCGGTGAATTATCCCAACTGATCGATAAATGCAAAGACGGTTATTCTAATTTTAAGTTCTTCATACCCGCAAATGGGATAAGAGAGTTTACATGGAATGTGTTTGCCGCACACTATATAGAAATGATTAAAGGACGCATTTACGATACAGGTGATCAATCTGGGCAAAGATCGGCCATATTTACCTCCCAGAAATGTTTCTCGACAATTTTAGTTCTCCTAGCCCCGATATGTCCATTTATTACTGAGGAATTATGGACAAAAATTTACTCGGCCGAGAGTATCCATCTTCAACAAATGCCTCAACCGCTGGATCATTATGGTGAACTCACAAAATATAGTAAATTGATTATGGATTTTAACTCGACGGTATGGAATAAGAAAAAAGCAACTATATCAGACGAAACCGGAAAGCCGTTATCTCTGAAGGATTCTATTGGTAGCATCATCATCCCCCCTGATTTAGATTTATTCAAGGAAGATCTAAAGACAATGCATAATTTGAAAAGCTAAGATAGCATAGCAGCAGGTTTCTAGGATCTCCCTACAATGTTACGCCACACAACTGCCTCAATATGCCGGAAAGAAGACAGCGATCTTCATCATCGGTGTAGACATACAAATTGTATTGCTGCGTTCTTTATTTTGCGCGCAGCAATTCCAATGTATCTTCTGCGATATCAATCGCACTATGAGAGTCGATATTAGATTCCATAGTTACGATGAGAATATTCTTATTTAGGTAAAATGTTAAGATCGAGATTTTTTCGCGCTCTACATATGCGAATCTTGCATTTCCCATAGCGTCATCAAACCTCTGCCTCATGGATTTACGAAGTGCTGTTTGTGTCAGATATAATTCCTCATTGGTTTGGTCTACGATAGAATCGATACCTCTACGCATACCACCAGCAATTTGTAGCCCCGTATCATCCACAACAGCAGCATAGCGAATATCGTCGTGTAAAGCAAATATTGATTCACAAAGCTTTGTATATTCCACGCCGCCCAGTAGGCTGGGCTATTTATTGAATGTTGGGGTTCGTCTGGTAACAATGGCTAGAATATGAAGAATTAGCAAGACATTCGTTTGTATGATTTTTGCTGCAATTTGTAACAAATTATTTTCGTATTGAGACCGAACATGCTCTTAAATGGGGTTTGTATTACTGTTGCCGATAATACTGAAAAATTAAGGATCCCACAATCCCAATATTACAAAATATCAACAACGTTTGCTTTGACAATTCAAGAAGTTGAAATTGATCTCAAATTATGCTAAGTTATTTCAAGTTCAACATTCGTTCTATGTTCTGGATACTCTTGTCGACCATGTCCAGGTCTATATTTAGTTGTTTATTTAGTTATTTATTTTTCTATAGGATTATCAATCATATTACCCCATTCTGTCCAGGATCCATCATAGTTCTTAACATTTGAGTAACCAAGCAGGTATTTGAGGACGAACCAAGTGTGCGATGACCTTTCACCTATTCTGCAATATGCAATTACTTCTTTGTCAGGCGTTATTGCCTTTGATTCATAAAGCTTCTTTAATTCGTCTACTGATTTGAATGTGCCGTCATTATCGTTGACCGCTTGACTCCAGGGGATGTTCTTTGCTCCCGGAATATGTCCTCCTCTCTGAGCATGTTCTGTCGGATATTCTGGTGGAGCGAGAATTTCCCCTGTAAATTCTTTTGGACTTCGAACATCGACCATTGTTACTCTCTCTCCCTTCGCTAACGATTCTTTAACGTAGTTCAGAAACACCCGTATACTATTGTCGGCATCTGACGCCTTGAAATTTCCTGTTGAATATTGCGGAATGTCTTTGCTCACGTCTCTGTCTTCTACTAACCACTTTTTCCTGCCTCCATTCATTAGTCTGACGTCTTTGTAGCCGTAATACTTAAAGACCCAAAATGCGAACGCTGCAAACCAATTGTTAAAATCTCCGTAAAGAATTAACGTGGTGTCATCGTTAATTCCAGCTCTTTGTTGCAATAATTCCTGACAAGCTTGCTTACTTAAAACATTCCGACTTATTGGATCGTTTATATCCTGCTTCCAGTCAAACAAAACAGCTCCCGGTATGTGACCCAGCGAATAATTGGACCGTGGGTCATAGTCTACTTCAGCTATTCGAATCTTTTCTGAACCCTTTAAGTGGTCAGCTACCCATCGAGTATCGACGAGAACTTCAGGATGAGCATAAGCCATATTTTATTGATATGTACTCGACTATTTAAGCCAATAACTTTTCTCTAAGGTTTATGCCTAGCTTCATAATATTTTATGGATATGTATCAGAATATTTTGTGCAAATTCTTCCGGTTTAGTATGGACACCAGGTCTGCATAATAGATAAGTGTCTCCTGTGAAAGCCATGATAAACTGTTGCAATAACCGATTCATAAAACAAATAGAATCCATCCCAAAGGTGGAGTAGGAAATCAATTAAATATGTAAGTTCACGTTTAAGTGGTGCCAATGAGTGACAACCTCCAGACTCTCGCTGCAAAGTGTCTGACGCAACTCGAAGAAATTGATATCAGGCCCGGTAAGATTTTCCGAAATCTCACGGTACCAGAATTACTAGAGGTGGCCATTCATAGAATGGAGGGAGAGTTTTCTGATACCGGGGCATTGTCCGTGAAAACCGGCAAATTTACTGGCAGATCGCCTGACGACAGATATATTGTCGATGACGATATAACACACAATACGATAGATTGGGGGAAGGTTAACCATCCTCTTTCAGAAGACAAGTTTGAAATGATTTTCGGTAGAATGAGAACATTTGTCGAAGGCAAGGAGTTTTTTGTTTTCGACGGTTTCGTTGGAGCTGATCATGAAAATAGGCTACCCATAAGGGTAATCACTGATAAGGCCTGGCAAAACCTTTTTGCGACTCAAATCTTTATTAGTCCAACTGAGATAGAGCTAGTAAATCACTATCCCAGCTTCACACTCCTATCCGTAAATGACTTTGGCGCAGAATATGACTTAGAAGGAACAAGATCTGAGACATTTATTATAATAAATTTCAAGAAAAACCTTGTTCTGATAGGTTCAACATCCTACGCAGGTGAAATCAAGAAAGCTATGTTTTCGGTAATGAACTATCTTTTGCCACGCAAAGGCGTTTTTCCCATGCATTGTTCCGCCAACATCGGCAGAAGCGGAGATACGGCATTATTTTTTGGATTGTCGGGTACCGGAAAGACCACCCTGTCGGCCGACCCTGAAAGGCAACTTGTCGGTGATGATGAACATGGTTGGTCTGATAACGGAATCTTCAACTTCGAAGGAGGTTGTTACGCAAAGTGCATAAACTTAAGGAAGGAAAATGAGCCACAGATATGGAATGCCATAAGATTTGGCGCAGTAATGGAGAATGTTAGTATAGATCCTTGTACTCGAGAGCCGGACTTTGCCGATGAAAGTCTCACAGAAAATACTAGGGCTGCTTACCCTCTCAACTTCATCCCGAGGGCGGTTATCCCTAGTGTTGCAAATCATCCTGATGTCATTATCTTTCTAACCGCAGATGCCTTCGGAGTGATGCCTCCGATAGCTAGGCTTACGAAAGAAGGAGCAATGTATCACTTTATGTCTGGTTATACCAGTAAACTTGCAGGAACAGAGAGAGGAATCACAGAGCCCAAGGAGACATTCTCACAATGTTTTGGTGCTCCGTTTATGCCATTGTCTGCTAAGGAATATGCCAAGATGCTCGGACAAAAAATTACTAAGCATGATACCAAGGTGTATCTCATTAACACAGGTTGGTCGGGTGGCCCATATGGTGTTGGCAGGAGAATGAATCTTGCACATACGAGAGCAATGGTAAGGGCCGCATTGAATGGAGATCTAGAAAAAGGATCCTTTACCCACGATCATATTTTTAATCTGGATATCCCAACGTCATGTACAGGAGTACCTCTAGAAGTCTTTGACACCCGGAACAGTTGGTCTGATAAACGAAAGTACGAAATATCCGCAAGGAGGCTTGCATCACTATTTGTCAAGAACTTTGAAAAGTTTGATAACGTTGCTGTGGAAATTAGAAACGCCGGTCCAACAATATAAATGAGCAGAGAGTAGTAGCCCGGAGCAGATTCGAACTGCTGTCTCCAGGTTTCTTTTCTCACATGAGATCCAGAGCCTGAAATCCCTAGCCCTATCTTGGAGATTGGCCACTAGATTCGGTACCTGATTAGATTAATAATACAGGTTCGACCGGGCTTCACGCGAGCTACATCACATCCACAACTAGACCCGTATTTGACTTTAACGTTTTGTGCTGATTTCTCTCAGTACTTGTCCGTATTCCAAATATACTCTCTTCCGCATATAAGGAATGAGCCTATAGTGTATAGAATAGATGTTCTTTTCTCTGATAAGTATATCTTTCACCAATAATGAGACAACACCACCTGCGACCTTTGATGGTCGTATCTTGTACATTTGACAAAATTGATCTCTCTTTACATGATATTCTTTCAAGATAAAATATGACCTGTTAACATCTAATATTAGAGGCCAAATGATTTTCTCCCACACCATTCTCCGATTTTCCGTTGAAGATGCGTGCTTTCCTTTACCTTTTACTCTGCTCTCCTTTGCACTGGCTTCAATTGACGGCTTCGTGCTCATTTCTCAGATGAAACCTTCCACCAGTATGTTGCGAGGCACATTTAAACGCCGGGATTTGCAACCTATGTACATATGGAAGCTGATGATTCTGTTAAACATTCTCTTGAACTGCTTTCTAAAAGCTGGAGGATAGATCCACAAATATCCGAACTACATCTTGGCAAAAGAGACGACGTGGTTGATACAGCGCTACAAGTTAATGGAGTCGTTTTTCACATTCCGACACTGACAGATGATAACCTCTACGTGTTGTGGAAGTGTTTGTGGCCAGATTGTCACAATTGTTGCGAGCGGCAAGGAAGATTGCCACTTACAAAAGATGATATTGAAATAATTGCCAAGAAAATGGGTTATCTTTCAAAAACTGAGTTTATCAGGACTGAAACCCGAATCTCAAGCTGGGAGGAACAAGAAGCGTTCGGCAATATTATAACAACGCTTACAATGCTTTCGCTAAAAAGGAATTCTGAAGAAAAAGAAGAGCAGGACGGCTTTCCGCTTCAGTGCAGATTCCTGGATGCTAGCGGTTACTGTGGAATTCATCCCGAAAAACCTGGGGTCTGCTGGCTGTATCCCTTCGCTTCATGGATAGAGTCTGATAAAGGAAAAGCTGTCATTCATGCTACTTTTCAATTAACCGGTGATTGTCCTGGCTTTTATGCAAGTAAATCGTTAGGTTCTATTCAACCCGTGCTAAAAGAATATTCTGAAAAAATATACAACTACAATATGGCTGTGAGCAGAACTACAAGGGAAAATTATTGTTCGATTAATATCGTCGACTTGCAAAAAACCTAAAAATGGAAAAATAGTTATTTTCGATGCGAAAGATCTGCAATACAACTTTGTAACTACCGAGACTTCTATTGCAGCATCCATTACCTAATATACGAAAATGAGATGAAGATCTACTTTAGTTTCTAATACTTTTGATAATCTTTGCTTTCATTCGTAATGATGGTTGATCCTTATGACTCTCAAATATATGATCAACGAATTTATCGTAATTATCAAACCTCGAATTGCATGAAGGACAAATTATAGAGTAATTCATCGGTCATGATCCCTAAAAGCGGTTTTATAAATTACAAAAGAAGATGGAAATTAATCCATTATTTCTTCGACTTGTCGAATCGCTTCGCCACATCATCCCAGTTCACCACATTCCACCAGGCATTAACATAACTTGCCTTGTCATTTTTGTATTGGAGATAGTATGCATGTTCCCACACATCGCAAACTAGCAATGGGATAGTTCCTGGACCGAGCAGCAGGTTGTGCTTCTCTGCACCAAACGTCAATAATTGATCTGAAAGCGGGTCGTATGCAAGTATACCCCACCCAATACCTTCCACGGTCTTGGCAGCCTCTGTAAATTGAGCCTTGAATCCATCGTAACTGCCGCCGAAATCTGCATTAATTTTGTCAGCTAAAGCGCTGCCAGGTTTTCCGCCACCACCCGATTTCATGTTAGGCCAGAATATAGAATGTAGTAAGTGACCTGCATAGTGGAATGAAAGGTCTCTCTCTATAGCTTTAACATCTGTACCTTGAAAATTATTCTTCCTTCCATTTTCTAATTTTTCAAGTGCAGCGTTGGCGCCATTTACATAGGCAAGATGGTGCTTATCATGGTGCAGGGTCATAATCTCCTTCGATATATGTGGTTCTAGTACATCATACGCGTAAGGTAACGGAGGTAGTTCGTATTTTTTCACGATCCATGAAACACAATTGAAACTATTAACCTTTCTCTTTTGCCAGCCCGGGATAACTATGGATCCATGCTAATTTACAACCCTATTTCTTATTTCAGTCCATTATCCTCCAGTGATCTATCTATATTTGCGTGCTTTATGTAGTGTGTCGCATGTCGAATTTAATTATTAGGCGTTGTCGACTCAGAAACGTATTTATTCAAAAATTATCTTTTAAATTCGTAAACATAATGATTAACAAGGAGATCCTTCAGGCTAGAAAAAAAATCTCTGATGCGAGACCCAAATTTGTCAGACAGGAGAGTTGGAGATATGACCGTTTAGCTGAGAACTGGAGAAAACCTAAGGGAAAAGACAACAAGATGAGAAAGCAGTTTTCCGGAGTACCACGCCTTGTTAAAATTGGGTATCGAGGGCCAAAGGCCGGTAGAGGTCTTCATCCATCAGGATATATCGATCATATCGTTTTCAATGTAAATGATCTTACCAGACTTGATGCAAGGAAGGATGCAGCTAGATTAGCACATACAGTCGGAACACGAAAAAGAATAGAGATTCTGGCGAAGGCTAATAGCCTAGGCATTAAGGTACTGAATCCAGGGAAACTACCCTCACAGACAAACGAGAAGAACAAAAAGATAAAATCAGTTGAACAAAGCGACGAAGAGGTGGAAAACCATTAATTGGTAGTAAATATAAGGAAAAAAAGGGAATTAATTGCGCGAATACTCGATGTAGGTGTGAATAGGATCAGGTTTGAACCGGATAAACTTGATGATGTAGCAGATTCTATTACGCGAGAAACTATGCGCACTCTGATAAAGAATGGAACCATCTGGACGGTTAAGCCCCGGGGAACCTCTAGAGCGCGCGCCGAAGCGAAGCGTGCCATCCGCAGGAAACATGGCACAGGCGCAGGATCAAAGAAAGGCAAAAAGTCAGCAAGAACAGGCAAGAAACAGGTCTATGTAGCCAGGGTAAGAGCCATGAGACACCATCTAAAGGTATTGAAGGATAGAAATGATATAACTCGAGGAATTTATTGGGGAATTTATAAGAAAGTTAATGGCGGTCAGGTAAGGTCGCTGGCGCACCTCAGGGAACTTGTAAAACAGTCCAAGATCCGCTAGGAGTATAGAATTGCAAATCTAATGAAAATACTGAGCTAGGCGGATTGTGACATTTCATTTGGTAGTCTCAACGTCCAGCTAAACGTAAACATGCCATTTTGTGTTGTGTGCTTCTTCAGAAGCAATGTCGAATATTTTTGTTTGTTCTGTTTGTGATATAGCCGTATTGCATTCGCGATACACTTCCCAACTGGTGACAGCCTGATAACTAGGAGACCACTTTGGCCTAGAGGTACATGAGCCAAAAAATCTCACAAGTAAAGCGTTGGTACACAAAGCCGTTATTAATGGAGTTGTTAGCTGTTCCAATTTTTATCCCCAACCATCAAAGCCGATAATGACAAGAAAACTGCTTCCCTATTTTTGTTTTGACATATGTTCTCCAATCTGTTGGAGCTCTTTAAGAAAAGCATGGTAATCATCATTCTGTACATGCGATCCATTACTCCGAAAGGCCAATTCGTTTAACTCTTAATCTGTAGTGCCAAACATTTTTGCAATCTCTGCAATAAGTCTGACGGTAGGGACATTTTTTAGTAGCGGCTGAAGTCAACATTCTCTTTTCTCTTTTTTAGAGATTACAGATTCAACGATATGCTATTTCTTAGATAGGAGACTATAACCCTTCGTTAACAAGGTAAGATACGTATGACAAAAATAATACTAGCAATAATACATTTCATTGGCCAATCCCAATAATATTACTAAGTAACGAAGGAAATCCTGTCTGTAAAATATTCAAGTCATGGAGGCGTAAAGTTCAAGTAAAATCAGACAATGCGATATCATGTTTTAAAAGCCATATCTAGGTGTGATAAGTATGGTATTATTTTGAGAATATCTCAAGAATATTAGTATCGAAAATCCCCCACTAATAATATTTTATCAGGCAAAAACCCGGTTGCTTTTATTTGCCTATCGCACAGTCGATAACATCAGTAGCGCCAAACAGAAAAATCCATAATTGGTGGTTGTACTTTAGACTAGCAAGCTCTCGAATGCATCCCCTAATCTTGGTACGGTTTCATAATTTTTTATTTCTTTTGGATTTATCCATCTGTATTCGTCATGTTCCCAATCAATTCTGATTTCATCCGTATTTGACCTGAAAAGGAATGGATGAACAACCCATGTTGTCTTTGGATCATCAGATTCAAGAGCCTCTAAGGGCTCTCCAATGCGAATGAGCGTTACACTTTCGTTCTTCAAACCAGTTTCTTCTGCGATTTCTTTTAGAGCTCGTCTTACCGGCTCCTCCTGCTCGATATATCCACTTATGCCACCCCATTTTGTCTTCATAGTTTTAACTTTCTGGCTCCGTTTGAGGATCAGAATTTTTTTGTCGTGCTCTAAAAAAACTGTTATTATATTCACCCTATTTTTCGGTTCCTTTCTAGCCATACCTCCCCACCTCTCGCTGCAATAATAGTACTTTCATTTCCCAGTGTATGTTGGGCCTATGTTTTCAGTTTCGTTCATGAGGCAATACTATTGTTAAAATCCATAACCTGGATTTTTTTTATGTGTCAATTTCTTTTCCTGATTTCAAACTCTCAGAATATCAAGTCCTGTGCTTCCTATTAGCTCCATTATTCTGTTTTTCTCGCTTCCAAGTCCCTTCCAGTCAACTATTACATGAGTAACTTTTTCTATGCTCTTGATAATCATTTGATCTAACATATCTTTATCAATCGACTCCAGGTTATGTTTGGCGGCAACTGCAGCAAGACCATATTCTGACTCCAACAGCAATTTATTAAATTTCATAGGATAATGTGTTCCACCCAAAGCGATTGCCACTTTTTCACAAGATCCTAGACCATTGTCGATTACCTTTAATATAGACTCACACACAACCGAACTACTATTTTTATCTGTCCATTGAATTTCCGTTGATCCAATCTCAATGAATAGTACTGGTTTTTTTAATGAGGTTGGTCCATGATGGCTTGATTCGATGACGACGTCGTAACCTGGAATTAACGCCCTCAGGGTCACAATAGCCTTTAGATACTGCTTTTGCAAATATGGATAGGCTATCCCCAGTTCTCGTGGATTTCCCCCATACGGATTACCACCATAATTGCCTGTACAATGACAAGTTAGAGTGGGGATTCTTTTTTGTGACCTGTGCTCTGAAAGAAAAATAAATGCTATCGAATTAGGATAGTTTTCATCTAGATCTTCAAGATAGAGCAAGCTTCTATTGGAAACATGGAGTTTGATACTTTGATCGTGCTTTGACTGAAGGAAATTTGTATTTGTTTCTCGTGAAAAAGCTCGGTTGTTTATCAAATAATTTGCCATTGTCATGCTTGCTACATCCTCCTTCGAAGCAACAATTGTATAATAACGGCGCTCCATAATTATTACATAAACATACCCACCGATATTTAGATAGTCATTATGAACAAAACATTGGTTTAATGTTCGCAAATAGAGAATACTAGCGCTATGCTCCTCACCAAAATCAATTGTTCAATAAGCCACTAGAAGTCGGGGATATGACCAACGTTAACTTCTGAAAAGCCTTCAGAGGATAAACTACATTGATAGGGATTACGGCTAGTGCTGGTGGTTGAGGAACCAAGTCTTTCTAATCTGCTGAGAGGTCCCAATAGTTTGCGTCCTTGAATTCTTCCTTCGGTTTTCCCAGAGACTTCCACTCTCTGAACGACTTCGAATAAAGCTTTACATTTTCTATCCCTGCGGACTTAAGCGCATAATATGTTAGGCCAGATAATGTTCCAACACTGCCACAATATGTAATAATCTCGGCATCAACCGGGATTCCTCTATTTTCAATATACCGTCTTATCTCTTGTGGGCTCCGCAAAATGCTCCCATTGGACCCAAGCATTGTATATGGAAGGTTTTTGGCTTTAGGAATATGTTCTGTCAGAAAGTTGAGCCGCTCCCTTGAATCTATAAGTATCTTGTTTGGCTGTTCCTTTACAGCCTCGACATAAGATGCATCTGCATGAATGCTGTGATTTATAGTTAGTGAATGTTTTTTCATTGGAAAAGAATTAATTTTCGTCTGTACTTCCAGTCCTAAGTTTTTCCATTGACTGAATGTCATTTCGAGCAATGCAGTATTTGGATGCCCTATGTATTGAAAAGACCAGGCGACTCTAGCCGCAAGTGCGCCAAACGTATTATCATAGATCACAACTGGCATTTCATCCGATATTCCTAAATTTTGTAAAAGATCCAGTATCGCAGTAGGTATGTCTTTCTCTAGTAACTGTGCAAGCGGGAGTGAAACTGCACTAGGTATGTGTTCTTGTTGGTATTCTTCTGTTTTACGGACATCCACCACACGCACTCCGTCTTTTCTGATCAACATGCGTAATGTGTCTACGTCGCAGATTATCGGAAGTTGAAAATTGTAATTCTCGTTAGTTTCAACGATGCCTTCCTTCGTATCGGTTTTTGATCCGGATGCGTTTTCTATTGTCATAATAATTTATGCTGCACATTCTCCTTTGGCAGTCTTCGCTGAGAATCTTGCATCACTACCATAATCACTATACATTTCCTGGTCTTGTTCTACTGGAAGTAATTGCATAACTGGGGTGAGTGATGCCTTCATATTTTCAATATTCCTTACGCTTCCTGTTCCTTCGCCCCTGACAATTTTATTGATCCACTGATTCAATGTTTCGGAGTCAGACCGTTCTTGTCTGTATATTTCAATTATCTTGCGAATTGTATCTATAACGCGCTTTGCTGGCACTCGCATGATTGCCTTACCCAACTCACTTTGTTCTCCTGCGCTTCCGCCAAATAGCATTGTATAAGTAGGAGCCATAGTGGGTCCGATTCTTGATGCACCACCGAAGAATCCGATTGTAGCGATCTCGTGTTGCCCACAAGAGTTTGGACAGCCGCTGATCTTTATGGTAGAATCCCTCAGGCTATCATCAGTATCAAGTCCTAATTCCAAAAACTTGTACTCGACTTCTTTTGCCAGTCTGTGGGAATTTGTGATTGCCAAATTACAAGAGGTAGTCCCCGAACAGCCAACTGCAGACGCGATTGTTAAAGCTCCTGGATTTGCCAAGCCAATCGAACCTAGTCTACTATAAAAGTCGGGCAAATCAACGGCCTGTATATAGCGGATTGCAAGATTCTGCTGCGGCGTGTTCCTAGCGGTTCCTTCTGCAGAAAATTCACGGATCGCTCCTGCTAATATTCGCAGTTGGTTGGCTGTAATATCGCCTGCTGCTAAGGTTATAAATGCTGTGAAATATCCGTCCTGCTTTTGGGGAACCACGTTACTATGTAACCATCTTTCATATGCAGGACTTTCCAGAGTTACTCGTTCATTTAGCATAGGTAGTTTAACCATCTTGGCATTTACTGCCTCGGGAAGGGGCCTCGTTTCCTCTTCGGCCTTGACGTCAAAAAGCTTGGACGTATAACTCGCGGTAGTCATCTCGACTATCGAGCGTTCCTTGAGAACCAACTTTTGGAATTTATCCCATCCTGTTTCGTGAACTAGGTAACGCATCCTGTTTCTTGCCATGTTTTCACGATTGCCAAGTCTATCAAAAAGTCTGATAGTTGCCATGCATGTAGGAAGGAGTTTGCTCTCTGGTGTAAAGTCCTCTACCAGATGGCCAATAAATGACGCGGCACCCAAGCCTCCACCGAGGTAGATTTTGAATCCCCGCTTCTCATCCTTGATTTCTGGTATCAAACCAATATCTGCAATTCGTGCTAACCCATGGTTGTCGCAGCACGCAAAATTAATCTTGAACTTGCGTGGAAGATTCTGGCACATTGGATTTCTTATGAAGAAACGTGCAATTGCTTTGGCATAGTGAGTGGCGTCAAATTTTTCGTCTGGACAGACACCTGCGAAGTGACTGCACATTACATTTCTGACTGTATTGCCACAAGCTTCTCTTGTTGTCAGACCTGCCTCAACAAGTCCCATCATTACCTCACTAACATCTTCCAGTTGTACCCAATGTAGTTGAATATTCTGGCGAGTAGAAACATGAGCCGAGCCAATCGAGAATGCCTCGGATAAACTTGCAATCTTTTCAAGCTGTTCTGGGTTGACCTCACCGCTAGGCACTTTGATCCGGATCATGCTATAATTCATCTGCAGTCTCGACCCATATGCACCGTGCTGCAACCTAAAACGACGAAAATCGTCATCGGAAAGCTTTTTTTGTCTGAAATGTTTAACATTTTGAGCGAACATTTCAGATTCCTCTTCCCTACCCCACTTTGGATTTGGTTTTGGGTGAGAAACACCCTTTTGTATAGGGCCAGTATTGCCTTTGGTCTCCACGTTGTAGTCAACCACATCAAACCATATATTTTTTGTGGAAACGATGTATATTGGTATTAGTTGCTTGAATTAGCGGCAAAAAAATACTGCTATCATTACCTAATAAATACTGCATAGCCGTGTGGCAGCGAGTAACAATCCTTCAAATGACTTTGAAGCATACTTTAGTAGGTAGTAATATGGTAAGAATGTTACATTTACAAAGAATGCTAAGAATGAGGACGTTCACATAAAATTAATATCGAGAATATAAGCCAGATCCAAAGTTACACGGTGATCCCGTTGGCGAGAGCGAAATAGACTGACTTTCAAATTCAATTTTTTGAATCAGAAAACGCTCTATCCAAACATTTTCTTAACCACTTTGCACGATCTCCAAGATAACTACGGTTCCCCCTACGATCAGCAGATTTTTGCCGACTCTTATAAACCGCGTTGCATTCTGTTGTATTACATAATCCCAAGACGCACCCTTGCGATAAACGGGTTTCAGAGCGGTCTTTTGCACAGCAGGACTAGAATTTATTATGTATATTAGCTCACTTCTCTAACTCTCTTGCCTTTCGCTGTTGGAATGATTTTTAGTTTTGCATCTTTAAACTCCTTTTCAAACTGTTTGCCTCTGAACATCCTGTCTAAAAATATTGATAAAGCCGATACTTCAGAGTGTGGCTGATTTCCTATCGCAATATTATAGTCCGCAAGATCATACATTTCCCTTGGAACCTTTTCTGCACCGATAACTACCAGAATCGTATTTTCTCGCCTTAGATTACTTATGGCGTCATCTATGTGTATACCATACATTGTTAAATGAACCACTTTTCCGCCAGCCTTCTTCCAATCCTTTATCACCTCCCGCCATCCTCCAACAATTTCAACCTTAAAATCAGATCTTCCACCCCATCGGCTACCAACATCCTCTATTGTTTGTTTTAAAGAATCGTCTACTTCGCTCATGTAAATTTTGTCACTGCCAAATGCTCTCGAGACTAGTGCTGCATGGGTAGTCAATCGATCGTCGCGGACTAATCTATGTCCTATTCTGAGAACTGATACTTTCAGTAACTGCTCACTTCGCCGATTAGTGACTTCGGATCGCCCACAACTAACAATGTCACCACGTCCTTTACTGTATCGATCTTGTATCCCGTTTTCGCGGATATCAGTATTACGCGTTGTTTTGAATGTGGTAGCCCGAGTCGAGCGGATTTGTCCTGCACATCTTCTTCACTAGTCAAATCCGCCTTGTTTAGGATATAGACAACTTTAGTCATTGGCACTCCCAGCTCATACATTACACGGATACAGCTATTCAATTTTTTTACAATTTCTTCTGCCGGTTCGCTTATATCAAGGACAAGCAACACTACGGCTGAATATGATAGCTCTTGAAGAGTAGATTTGAATGCGTCCACCATATAGGCAGGAAGTCTACTTATAAAGCCTACAGTATCTGAAATCAAAAGCTTTGTTCCTTTAGATTGTACTAGTCGAGTGAATGTCGATAATGTAGTGAACATTCCCTGGCCTGTAATTTTTGATTCTCCTGTCAAAGAATTGAACAACGTTGTTTTTCCTGCCGCAGTATAACCGGCGATTGATACGGTTGGCAGACCTGCTTTTGACCGCTGAATCCTATGAAGGTTTCTTCTTACCTCTTCCTTTTGCAATTTTTTCTTTAGAACTGTTGCGCGTTTTTTTATATCGAGGAAATATACGTCGGCATTGTATTTACCCATACCAAAAAATCCTGGTTGCTCCCCTGCTCTTGCGAGTCTGACTTTCTCTCGCGCTCGAATCATATCGTATCGGAGCTGTGCCAGCTTAATCTGAATTCGAGATTCTGCGGTACTTGCTCTTCGGTCAAAAATCTTTAAGATTATGCATTCCCTGTCGATTATTTCAACTTGGCATATGCTTGCCAAATTATATTGTTGACTAGGCTTTAAAACCTCATCAAAGATGATTACTTCTGGCTTCTCCTGCTCTACAAGTTGTTTTACTTCTTGTGCTTTTCCTATACCAATGCCATATCTTGATCTTGTGAGATGATGCTGATTAACTACTCTCTCTATAGAATAACCTGCAGCGTCAGCCAAAGAAATTGCTTCTTCTGCCGCATCCTCGAATGGGTAAGTTATAAGGATAGCTTTGTGTGAGCTTGACATTTATTAATCCTCTAAAACGCCTACGTACAAGTGGATTCCTAAAAATCGATGCAATTTTTTAGCAAATAATTCATCGGGTTTCAATGCTCCTGTTTCAAACTTTTTCAGTAGGTTTGCCTTTTCATTCATCTGCGCTCCCAGTTGCTCATGTGTCAATCCCTTTTTCATGCGTGCTTCTCTGATCAATTTTGAAAATTCAGGATTCAAAATAGTATAATCCATCATCTCAATTTTTCTTGTAGTGCTTGTGCTTCTGGTAGCAGTAACTCTAGCCGCAGGATTGGTTGAAGCGGTTGGCTTAGTTTTAGAAATGGACATGGGTGGTGTATATGGCTTACCACGTTTTGAACATCCCCTACAAACATTAAGTGCTATCCCGTCGATCAATACGGTCTTTTTTTCATCAATTACTTTGCGCCCACAAAGCTCGCAAAATGAGGACATTAGAATCTTTTAAACTAATACAAATTTAGCCTTTTCTTAATTTTTGCTGCACGGTCATGTTTAAAACGATCTCTGCAATATCGCTGGCATACTCGGCTACCCTCCTAATATTTTCAGTTATAATCTTGATTCTGTATATTTCGTTGATATCTCTAAGTTTGCTTGCGACGCGTATAATCCCTTTTTCTAGATCGTCTATCCCGCGAGACTTTTCTATCGCTAAATCGGCAGAATCATAATCCCGCTTGAATATTGATAGACATGCTTCATCCAACACTTCGAGTGCAAAATTGCTCATTTCAGCAATCTTTTCTATGATATCTTTATTGAGTGGCCTTTCCATTTCGATTATATCTTTAGCTATTAGCCCCGCATGGTCAGCAATTCTTTCCGTGGATTTTGCTATTAATCTGTATCCTAAGCAGTTACGAGAATCGTCTAGCCCAATTTCCTTGAGCAAATGTTCATTTTTTATTGCAATATTGAGTTGTCTTACGATATAGAAACTGAAACGATCCACTTCGTCATCAGATTTTAAAATTTCCTTAGCCAGCTCGATATTGTTCTCTCTTAAAGACAGTATGGCATCACGGTGCATAGATTTTGCAATCAAAAGCATTCTTTTGAACGCCGCGTCTACGGATAGCTCAAGTAAATTGATCAAGACCTGCAGTGTGATACTGGTTGCAGAATCAGCTATGATTTCCGTGCCCATTAGAACGCGCCTTACGACGTCCTTCATAACTTCGCGCTGTTCGCTGGATAACCTTCCTCCATCTTTCTGGGAGATATTGATAATATTAAAACCGAGAAAGTATAGAGAAATTAGCTTGCGAGCAAGAAAATATGGGCTGTTATCTTTTGTAACCTCTATTGTTGCCTCTCTTTGTTCTTTAGATATTCTCTTTGAAATTGGAGCTATCTGTAAAATGGAATGTCCCTGCCGAGCAATTACAACGAGGTCACCCTGTTTCAATTTCAGCTCTTGGATCCACTTCTTAGGTAATGATACAATATAAGAGGAGCCCCCTGTAAATTGTATTTTCCTAGTTTCTTCATTTTGATTACCTAATTCAGTGCCTTCATTATTATCCATCGTTGTAGTATCAACTCTGGTTTTTATATATCTGTAACCTTTTACTATATAGATACCAGTTGTAATCGCAGTGAGTAAAATTAATGTACTGATCCATAAAATCTCTCTTAACATCATTTGAAACCATTACCATTGAACCCCGAAGAAAAGATACGTCATCATATCGATGCCTTATTCGGAACTGGCATTTATAACATCCTCACAATACATAATTCTACAAAGGATTTTAGCTTTGAATATTCGAGAAGGACCGGGCGCATCAAAAATTTCTCAATCAAAAATCAATTGGTCGCGACTCTTCGAACTGATGGTGGGCTTGCCTTAACTATATTTGGTGCAACAGAGTTTTTGGGGAATGAACGGTTCAGAGAGAACTGTGTAATCCCAACTGAGGAGGCCCTACCATTTGTACGACAAGGAAGATCTTTATTCTGCAAGCACGTAGAATGGTGTGGCTCAAATGTCAAAGTCGGGTCTGATGTGGCAATAGTCGATGAATGGCGGGTCGTAGCGGTAGGCAGAGCGCTAATTGGAGGTAACCATATGAAAAATTATCATAAGGGCATTGCTGTGAAGGTCAGAGAAGGAATAAAAAGCCCACGAGAATTATAAAAGCGACATGATGCGCGGCGGAAACCGTGAGATGAGGCGAATGCTAGATAAGATGGGGCTTGAAATGAAAGACATTGGCAATGTTGAAGAAGTTATTATTAAAACTGAGAGTAAGGAACTTTATCTGCTAAAGCCTCAGGTGATCGAGATGAAAGGAAAAGAAAGTACGATTTTTCAGGTTATCGCTTCTGAGATAGAAGAGAAAGAAAGAGATGTCCCGACCTTTAAGGAAGAAGATATAGTCCTAGTTACCCAGCAGGCAAACGTCAGTAGGGAAAAAGCCATTCAAGCATTGATTGATGCTCATGGAGACATGGCACAGGCAATTTTGAGTTTGACCACCTAGAATTGCGGCAATTTGAATGAATTCATATATTGTAGATGTGCTTTGGTATTACGTTTAACGATAATGAACGCAGAATTTCCCATAAAACATTATATCAGTCCCAGATGCGATGCAAATAGAGAGAACTAACTAGTGTGTTAGACATAGAAATATCGAGCCGTTAATGCCCATCCACCATGCAACAGATCCATTTTGATCTTTACGAGGATTCGTCGTAGTGTTCAAGAAGAGTTGAGAAATCGGACATTTTGATATTCCAATCGGCTTCTGCAATTCCACAAGATTTAATACTTATTTCGTGTAACAAGCTTTGATGAAACGCCCCTGAGCGAGGAGCTGCTGCAATACAAAATTGCTGTAGCCACTGTTTATGGTCGTCCTTATTATAAAATAACCCATGCGCTCAAATTGATGGATCTGCGTTTTGAATCGTTGTCTCCGGAACAGGCGGCGGTATCTAACGCCAAAATTATTATCACAACAGAAGACGAGGCACATATCGTAAAGAGAGAAGATGTTCTCCTAGATAGTGAACTAGGTAAATATCCTGCTCTGCTGAAGGCAAAAATGTTGCGTAAAGTTATGGGATCTCATCACGATGACCAGTTGACGATAGGGGTTGACCCAGGTGATAGGATAGGAATATCAATAATTTATCTGCATGACGAAATTGACAGCTTCGTCGAGTCTTCTCCACACTCTGCATTTCAGTTAATATCGACATTACTGTTAGGAATCGATTCACAAAGAAAGATTGTTAGAATAGGGGACGGTAATATTGCCATAACCAAGCAAATTGCTTTGATGATAAAAAGAAGGTTTAATGATCTGGTTCACGTCGAGATAGTTGATGAGCATGGAACTTCCTTACCAAAATACATAGATGCAAATAGGCGAGGCGTAAGAGATAGGTCGTCGGCTAGAGCAATTGCACTTCGAGATGGCAGACGTTTTGAGTCGTTTCGTAGTCGTGCTAGAATCTGAGATGCTCCGAGTCACAGCTTCTAAAGGATTGTCTTTCACACATCTAAAGTAAAAAAATAAAAGGATGCAAGGTATATATGGACCTTATATGATTAAATAATGAAACTTTTTTAGCTTCTGAAGCATTAAATTATTTAAATTTTGCTATTACCGCAATTTTGTTAACAAAATATTTGTATAAATTTAAATAGTCTTTTTGGCATTGTTGAAATAAGGTAAAATATTTTACCAGGAAATGAAAGAATGACTTGTAAGGGTATATGTATCCGTCATAAAGCGCAAAAGCCCGTAGGCTCTGGTCGTTACGCTAGCGGACAGAAGCGATGTCAAATATGTGAAATTTTCATAAAGTGGGATGGTTTGTGGTGTCCTTGCTGTGGATATAGGTTGAGAACCAAACCACGTAACCTGAAATACAAGGCAAAATTGCGAGCAAGGAAGGAGCTCCAAGAATCTCGAGTTCCAAAGATCATCCCTATTCATGTTTCATAATTGCTATGGAAAATGCATTCGATAAATTTCTCAATAGCAAAGCTTCCAAAGACAAAAGAAGACTATACTAGGTATATCTTAGAGTTCGCTTTCGTTGTCGAGACCAAATGATTAGATAGACTATAGTAATCAGTCATTCTTTATGCCTTCTATTAGTTGGCGACACTCCCCGCAGCAAGGACAGCCTCGCACCTTTTACAGTATTTTCTTACCACCTTCAAAATGGCTTTTACCAAAAACGATTTTGGAATCCAGTCTCACATAGATTCCTGCAAACCATAGTGATTGTAAGGAAAAGGTTGGACTGCTAAAAATATGGCTACTCACAGAGTGGGATGATTTCCACGAATATAATACGTAAACATCAGGACTCAATATTTAGGTTGTTTTATTTTGTTTTCTCACAATGTTTTGCTAATTGATCCAAGAAGTAAGACCAGCCTTTGTCGTGTTCTGTAAAGGAAAATTTCTCCTCTTCTTTTCCTGTAAAGCCTGAATGAACTAGCTCCCTTCTCATTTTGTTAGCATCAATCTCTTCCAGTTCCCAAGTTACGGCAGTTTCAGGAAATTCTGGTGGGTTCTTGAGGTGCCAAGTATAAGATACTTTTTGTTTGCAATAAACTCCTTGACAGTGCCTTCAGGAGAGCAATCCCTATCTTGCTCTTTTGATCTTTCCTTATTGAAGGTGAATTTTCCTCCGACCTACCATCAAAGAGGGCATTGTCTGGAAACCAATTCGTTAATTCGCTAGATTTGAAGACTACTTCTGGTGAAGCGTCAATGACTATGCTTTTCCTTATTTCTATTGTTCCTTGTTGTTGTCCTATCCCTTCTGTTCTTGACGTCAAGGGATGTTATGATAAAAAGCGGTATTTAAACATTTAAATATTTCCTTAATTATAAAGATATTATGGGTTCTCCATGGAAAGCACTGTCAGATGACAATAGAAGAGAAATGCTGCTTTTGCTCAAGAAGAGAGATATGATACCTACAGAGATAGCTGAACACTTTAACTTTAGTTTGCCAGCTCTTTCATCTCACTTACGTATATTGAAAGACGCAGATTTGATAACGGAAAAGAAACAGGGAAAGAACAGGTTTTATTCATTGAATAGACACAGAACGTTGGAGCTAGTAGAATTTTTTGAGGATATGTATGACTATAATTTGAAGTCATTGAAAGAATACGTGGAAGGCAAGGAGAAGAAAAACAAGAAAACGGACATTCGATGAAAGCAATAAGAGACGGACCGTCATCCAATTTGTGATCCCGTTAGAATGACGAATCAGACGATGATGGGCAGCGACCTAAGGAACACACACCACAGATAATGCGTGGATGTACAACGAGATTTCTCGCTCTACCACAATAATCGTTAGTGATAAAGCTAGAGATTGCTAGTGACTTTCTTTCGACCTATGTCAGTCCTAGGTATTGCCAACCGACCGCGCGATTAGATACAAGAACCTATAAGATGCAATATTTGCGACTGGTTCTTGATTTCGAAGAGGAATCGCCATTACCGAAGCAGAAAACGGCACTGTGGCATTACGGCTAAGACAGGGTTTATGATTCTTTCTTGGTATTTTCTGAAGGTTTTTGTCTTAAGGAGTAATCAGTCAGACGTGTTAGAACTCCGGCTATCACTACTGCATCGATTGGAGCAAGGTCTTATTATCAAAAACCATTGATAGTTGATAATCGGCCATAACCTGCAATAAACTCGTTAGTTAGAACAATCTTCTAGACGTGAGTGGGTCAGAAGAACCAACCCCCTTACCAGTAGAATTGGTATTTTGAAAAAGATTATGATGAGAATCATTCGTATTTTTGATAATACGATACGGTATAAGATTCTGTAACAACATTCAGATTCTGAAATAAGGTTTGAGAGTCTCCACCTTGCAAGTATAGTTGTACCAGCACGATCAACGGACCAGATTTTTCAAGCAATTATGGTAGTGATAATGTAAGTTGTAGCTCGCATACTCCTTAATTTTATCCATTAGCCGTTGTTCTAACAGTCAAATTACGTAAGCTAATGGAAATAGATGGTTTAAATGACCTAGAATCATGTATATAGATTGATTCTTAGTAATGCAAGATGAAGGATCCGATGCGTTCATCGCACGCAAGGTAAAAGCACCGAGTAATAGAATTTTTATTATAAAATTTTTATCTTTTCGGAACGGCTGTTTTATCGTAGTTGCTGAAGGTTCGAATCGGATTGGATCTTTGTATGTGTCTATGACCTCTTCTAGTAAAGTTAACACAGCAAAAGTTATTCCGAGCAAGTATGATTCTATGTTCATTAATACAATTTCGGAAAGGGTCTCTTCCATGATAAATGGTATTTGTCTTGTTTGCATGCACAGTTTAAAGCAGTTGCATCTCGACGATATGAAAGCAATTATGGGAGAGATTATGAATTTAGTTGGGAAAGAAGATGTGGGGACCTACAACAAACAAAATGGAAACTTCACAGAAAAATAATGACTTACGCGCCTTCCTCCGTTTACTAGAAAAAGAAAAGGATCTCATTATAATAAAGAAATGCGTTGAGCCAAAATTTGAGATTGCTGCCATCGCGAGTAAGCTGGAGGGGGGACAGGCAATATTATTTGAAACAGTTAATCACAGCAGAATCAGAGTTGCATGTAACATTTTGGGTAGCCGAAGGAGATTTTCTCTTGCCATTGGGGCGAAAAAGGAAGAGTTAATTCATTCATACGTTACAGAGGCAATGACACGAACAACCGAACCGAAAAAAATCTTCACTAAGGCCCCTTTTGAAGAGAATTCCAGCAACAATTTAGGAGACATACCCATCGTTACGCATTTTGAAAAGGATGCGGGCGCATATATCACATCCTCGGTTGTTTTTGCAAAAGATCAGGAAAGGGGAAACCAAAATGCTTCCACACATCGCCTACTATTGTTAGACGACAGACATCTGGCAATTAGAATGGTTGAGGGTAGACACCTCCACAAGTGCTTTTCATTTGCCAAAGAGCACGGGCAAGATCTCAAAGTCTCCATCGTAATAGGCGTGCATCCGGCAATTAGTATTGCATCAGCATATCAGGCAGCATATGGTGCAAATGAAATGTTTATCGCAAACTCGCTGCTGCATGGAAAACTTACGGTTACAAGGAGCAATTATTCCCAGCTTTTTATTCCAACTCTTAGCGAAATTGTACTAGAAGGCACCATCCTTACAGATAGGACGGAGGAGGAATGGATGGTAGAGGCGCTTAGAACATATGATATAAAGCGGCGACAGCCGGTCTTCGAACTCGATAGGATAAAATTCAGAAATAATGCGATTTTGCATGATATTTTACCAGGCTATCCGGAACATCGACTATTGATGGGTTTGCCCGTGGAAGCAAAAATATTTGAAGGAGTTAAAAACGTGGTTCCCACTGCAATTGCAGTCCATCTCACTGAAGGGGGCTGCACCTGGTTAAATGCAGTAATTCAAATCAGCAAGCGTCTTGAAGGTGAACCAAAAAATGCTATTCTGGCCGCCTTCGCTTCCCACCCTTCTCTCAAAATGGGAATTGTGGTAGACGAAGACATAAACCCAGCCGATCCTATTGCTGTAGAATATGCGATCTGTACTAGATGTCAAGCAGATAAAGGATTTATGATAGTTACAAATGCGAAGGGATCTAGTCTTGACCCATCGAGCGATCAGCAGAATTTGCTTACGACCAAGGTAGGAATTGATGCTACTTCCACTCTCCTTAAACCTAAGGAGAGATTCGAAGTTGCAAGAATTCCTGGAGAAGAAAACATCAAACTTTCAGATTATCTGTCGTAAGAAACGTCATAAGGAATGGTGATGTACCTACCGTTTTATGTTAGAGTTTACTTTCTTATTTTTGTATTAGCATTGTAAATGATAGAATTAGATTCATTTTGCATCCTGACTTGCTTATCACTATGATCGCCATTACATAATATCAATACGTATTGGCCGTATAGAAGGTAGTATAAAACATCTTTTCCTCACAGTTTGTAGGTTTCTTTTTGATGAGTTTCCCACTTATAAATTCGAATATCAACGTCGCAGCGTTAAATTTTCTTTAAATATAACAAGGCATTGTCTTCAGAATATGGATGCAGAATTGTGATACTAAGAATTTTCTTTTACATCGTTTGGCTACAGTGCTGAACACTAATATTTATTCACCAAATAGTACTCCCAATATTCCCTACCATTTCTTAATAATTTAAAGGGACTGTTTTGGTATAGCTGATCAATTGTTACCAGTAAATAATATAACTTTACTGTATTTCTTCATCTGAGCATATATAAAACAATAGAACGATAAAAACTCGATTGTTTGATAACAATGAATTGACTATGCCAACACACGAGAAAAACGTGATCGAGCAACGACAAGGATACTCTCCAATTCAGTTCGACAAAGTATTAATTGTTGGACTAGGACAGCTAGGACTTCCTGTGGCAAAGTATGTGAAAGAGAGAGGATTTGACACATATGGATACGACATTAGTGCAAAGGCAATGGAACGGGCTGAAAAGATTGCAGGAATAAAGAAGGCAGCTAACTTTAGCGAATTTGATATATATATACTATGTGTCTCAACACATAAACCTGAAGATATGTTCTCTCCTCAAATAGACGGGTTGTTATCTATAACAGACCGAATTTCAAGGGAGGCAAAAAATGGGGCACTCGTTTCAATAGAGAGCACAATTCCAAAGGGAACATCAAACAAAGTATTTGAACTACTTAATCATCGATTGCATGTTGTTCACGCTCCCCATAGATGGTACGCGTTGGAAGAAAAAGAGCATGGTGTAAATCAACTACGTGTAATAGGTGGTGTATGTAATTGTTGTCTTAGACTAGGGGTGCAGTTTTATGATGGTAATAGTGCTGGTAATGGCGAAAAAGGAGGAGTAGAAGATTCGTCATTTTCATCTTTATCTTCTTCTAATTCCTCACTTAAAAGTCTGGGAATCCCTATGCATCCAGTAACAGAAATTGAAGTTGCGGAAATGACCAAGGTCATTGAAAATGCACACAGATATCTACAGATAGCATTCGCTGAGGAACTCTACTTATATTGTCAAGCAAATAACATAAACTTTCCAGAATTACGAGATGCTCTAAATACTAAATGGAATGTTAATATTTTAGAACCAAGAGAGGGAGTAGGAGGTCACTGCCTGCCAAAAGATACAAAGATGTTTCTGCACTCATCCAAGTCTATAAGAAGCAAAATACTTACAGCATCTATGGAAGTGGATCAGCATTATCGAAGATATAGACAAACTAGAGGTGGGAATAATAATAATTGTGGTAACAGTACACAGCTAAGAGCAGAGGTAATAGGAGATGACTTCTTATCATCCCCGCCGTCGTCATTGTCCCCGGTTAACTCAGTAGAGGATACTGAAGAAAGCAGCTAAACTGCTACCTGGTAAAGCTCTACCCACTTTCCCACCGCCTACCTAACTCGACTCGTCACATATAATACACCAAAATTATAAGTAGGTAAAATTTCTCATATCAATTGTTGTCTATTAACAATCTCCAGCCTTTAATTGAAGACTGGAAAGCAAATGTTGTTAATTTACTTGGTGATGGTAACGATACGGAGAGGCTAGCTGAGTATGCTTTGCATGTTTCAAGGATTCTTGCTTATCCCGACCTGGATGTAAAAGATATTTTAGATAAAATCGACGCCATGGGAAGAGAGCTAATCTTAGCAACGAAGAAATTAATGCCGTTAAGGCCGACGCAAATAATAGAGAAAATTAACAATTATTTATTTAAACAGAAGGAGTTTAGAGCAAACTTACAAGACTACTATAACCCCTTGAACAGCTATGTTAACGTTGTTTTGGAACAAAAGTCTGGTATCCCCATTACTCTGTCTATAATATACATACGCATAGCACATATTCTAAAATTTAGATTACACGCTGTCAATTTTCCTGCTCACTTTCTGATTAAACACATACTAGAAGGAGACGGTAGTGAGATAATTATCGACCCGTTTAATGGTGGACGAATAATGGATGATTACGCTCTAAAAGAATTGCTCGATCAATTTTATCCAGGTCAAAATATTGCATTAACACGAGCTTTTGTAGATAAGGCTACATCAGCACAGGTCATGATACGGATGCTAAATAATTTAAAAGGTAGTTATTATGAATCGCAAGATATCGAGAGAGCAGAAATAGCGAACGAGATGATAATTGCCATAGAGCCCCATAACCCCGATGCAGTAAGAGATAAGGGCATGATATTTCTAAAGAGGAACAACCCCTTGAATGCACTCGAGATGTTGAACATGTACCTCGAACTGGATCCTGAAGCAGAAGACGCAGATGCAGTTCTTGATATAATAAGACAAGTCCGCGAACAAATTAATAAAAAATAATCTTAAACATATGTACAATCATAGGTCAAAGTACTCCGGATTCTGAGCTTGAAATAGCGCTTTATGGTTTTTAATTACCTTCTTGGAAGTTCTTTTTGTAATTTTAAAAATAATTCCTTTGCATTCTTCCTAGCCTCGACTGTCAGCTCCTTGCTAAATATTGTATTACTGAGAGCATCCAATACTACTTGCCACTCAATCTCAGAAAGCATAAAGTTGAATTTGTCATTACTCCCACTACTACTACTCATGATTTACAGCGAATTTAAAAGTCTAATAAAATCTTATTCTTGATATAATCTACAAGAGCAGCGAATTTATTGCCAAATTCTCACCTTACACAACTTTAAGTTCTATTCTGTGCAATCAGAGCCTTCTGGCATATAAAAGAAATTGCTCCGACTCCTTAATATCAAATTTTTTCATAACGACTGGCAAGTGTTCACTCTGATAAGCTAGAAACTGTAAGACATATGAATGAGAATTAGGCGGCGGTTTGATTGATGAGATACGTAAGTTTGTTAGGAAAGCGACGAGATTTTGTAAGGAAGATTTTGATAAGGAATCTAAATACACTATTTGCAAGGCATCTCTCCTATGCCAATAACCGCACCTATTAAGTAGAGCGATTCCATTAGGAGACGGATAGCCTGTCACGATCAAGTTTCGCTTTTTAATAAAATGCCGCAGCGTATTACGATTGAGAAGATACCATCGCCACGCTTTAACGTACCTTTTTCCTGACAATTTGTATATTGGAGAATCTGTTAGATAATTGCCTACGTCGTTTAAATCTTCTAAAGAGGCAACCCTTGCGTTTGTAGGCCTTATTCGACTGGATCCCGCAGTTTTATGGGTACTTGAGTAATACACCCATCGTGAGATTACACTGAAACCATTGTTTTCCAGCATGAGCCGTGATCCAATGTTGTCAGTTGCTACAACAGCCGATGCTTCAATGGCTCCTTGTAGCATTCCAAACTGCAGCATTTTTGCAATTAGGCCGGTAGCGATCTTCTTTCGTCTGTGAGCAGGATGGACTCTGATACCTTCAAGCCAAATCTGCCTTTTGCCAGGACAGAGGGTGACATGGGAAATAGCTACCGGGAAGTTATTATTGTTCTTCCCTCTTTCATTATGATCAACTACGTAAAGCTTGCTATGCTGCTCGGCGGACCATATGTCCCATACTTGATGAATATAATCGCCCCATTCGAAAGTATTGCTACAAAACTTTAGAACCTCTTCTTTATCTGATTTTTTAGCTGTTCTAACTATCACGACAGAGTAGTAGTTTTAATTAGTTATTGTTATTATCGCATTCATGCTATAAAGAAATTGTGGCCGCCTTATGAAAAATCGTAAAGGCGGTATGACAACTAATTCTTTGATTTGTCATCTTCTAATACGACTCCAGCGTATTTGCCTCTTTTGCCGACGTTTCTGGATCCTTGGTTATAACCGCTATCCAAGGTTGTAGAAGGTCCTGATTTAACTTTACTAATTTGATCTTAGCCTCAGATAGCAGCTGCGTCCCATCTTCTGGATAGTCAGCAAGAACAACTATCCTCTTAATGCCTACGCTGACTGCCATCTTGCTGCATTCTAGACACGGAGCAAAGGTTGAATATAATGAGGCGCCCCTAGTGCTTCCAGCATTTCCAAATAATGCGCACTGCATTATAGCATTTGCCTCTGCGTGAGTACACATACACCGCTCCAAAAATTCACCTGATTTGATTTCGCCCCTGATTCTCGCCATGCATCTGTAACATCCGCCCTCAAAACAGTTCTTTACACCAGAAGGAGTTCCGTTGTAGCCCGTTGCTATTTGTCTATTGTCTTTTACAATTACTGCACCGATATGTCTTGTAACACAGTTCGAGCGGAGTTTTGCTATTTCTGAATGAAGCATAAAGTACGTATCCCAATCTGGTCTCTTCATTTCCTTTCCAGATTACTCGATGCAAGTTAGTATATTAGATTATTGTGCATACTATTATTGAGAATCATAGGTTATTATCGCGATCGAGACTTTGAATACCGGCGCAGGTCGATTGTTATTCTTTACTAGTATCTAAATATTGTGTTGCAATTTGTCTACTCTGGGAGATTACGGGATTTGATACCGTTGGCTGGTACGATCGGCGGCGGTTTCTTTGATGGCCTGTTAGCAGGGCTATGCCATTAAAAAAGTAATCAAGATTGTAGCCGTAATAGTCGGGCTGTTTATTGCTGCATTAGCCTATCGTGAATATCAGCGAATAATTCAAGTAGACTGGACTTCAATTCAAGCGCTTTCACAAAGTGGAATTACATGGCTTACAAATGCTGTGATAGATATCGCAGACAATATTGGCGCGGATCACGTGAGAGTATCTTATCTTATCCCACTGGCTTCCAGTACTTCAGCAGGCCTCATGTTAGGATTGGCGCGCGGCTGATGAATTTTCAGAAATTATTTGGCCCATTAACAAAGTCAAGATACTTCGGTGACATAATTGGACACGAACATATTTGGATTGGCACTAAGATCAGATGAACCGACTCACATACTACTAAGCGGCCCACCGGCATCAGCCAAGACAATGTTCCTTATATCGTTGCGACAACATCTGAAGGATTCTTATTTTATAGATGGTGGAAATGTTGCGGCGTAGGAGCCTCGGCTTGTACTAAACCATGCTATATCCCCATTCTCGTACTTGACCTTCTACTAGTAGCTGATAGTCGAGACTATTAACTCTTGGTTGTCGCGAATTTTTTCCTTTTTAGCAGGAGCAAGGTTCTTGTAACCGAGTATCTCCTTGATAGTGTCGCTCTCTATCAAAGTATCAATGACTCTCTTGCGTTCCTCACCGGATATTTCATAATTAGTATCCGACAACATAGAGTCAATTGCTTTAAGCTTCCAATAATTCTGGAGAGCCATTCCAATTAGCATGTGGGCTTCATAAACCACTTTACCATAGGACGTAAGAAAATACTTGCGGTTCTTTCTGGCCATAAGACCAGCATTTATCAATTTTGATATTCGTGAGTAATACTGCTTTCTCGTAAGATTTAATCTGGTTATTAGTATGTCTGTATCCCCGGAGGATAATGCAATGGTGTTAAAAAGGATCAGGGATTCGTCATCGGAAATCGCCTTTAGAGCGTCGCAGATAGATAATGGACCCAAATCTGGATGTTTCATCAGAAGTAGACTAAGCTATCGATATAAAATCATTAAGTCCTTTTCCTCTGCTACTCGAACCACTTTTTGACAAGAAAAGGACATTATCTAGGATTTACACAAAATTGGCGAGATTCCGAAAGATCTTTACAGATGACACATAATAAACACACCTCGCACCAAATTCACACATGACTTTTCTAATGAAACAATGTTCAAACACTCTGGATAGTCAGAATCCATTGAACAAGACGATATCGTTGTTATTTCGAGACGACGATCACGGTGGTTAATTCCAATATTTTTTCAGAAAATGCCTCTAAATTTGGTTTGATCATCAAATTGGGCTCCGACGGATCAGCACGATATGGAGTGCGGACCAGCTTTTTGAGTGTAATGCTAATGCAGATGATTCGTGATGTCAATCGCCAAGTGACAATAGCCAAAAAAATTCATCTCCGTGACGGTAACGACGATAACCAAAATGGCTTTGGAACCGCATTCGAGGGCGCAGAATGTTTGGTCCTCGTTAAATCCGAATATTCTCTATCTTTGGTCAATTTTGAGATAAATACTACTATATAGGAAGGATCCAGAACTTATACTTCAAAAGGATAAGAAGTAGTACTACTTCCTTATTCTATGGAAATAAGAAGAAGCACGAACGCTTGCAAGACGAGGGCTGGTGTTAAGATAGAAATGAGTAACGTGCCAGTAGTAGCAGTAGCAGAAGTATCTGTACTCAACGGCCTTGCTTTTTCTGTTATGCGCTCAACAGCCATGAATTCAATATTAGTATTCATTGTGTTGATTGGAGGCCCTATGTCGATATTAAATTTTAGCCATGCTAACGGCCCTCAATATTTCGGCGCCTGCACGATCCTTCCTAACCATACAATCCGTTGTGCCCAGACACTAGTGCCCAAGAAACAGACTCAAGAGCAGCAATGTATTGCGATAATGCATCCCACTCTAGGGTCAAATGCTACTCAGGCGTGTTGTGTTCCTCCTACTCCTCCTATACCGCCAATACAACAGAATTAAACGGAAATTGTCCTGTACTGATAAGTACTTCGGTGTAAATATATGAGTAGGAACCAAATTACAGGCGATATGTGGAGCAGTATACACCGCGTGGTAAACAGCTACGTTCGATATCGGTTCGTGATCGATAGGAAGTCGCTCGAGAGCAAGGGCCGATAGGAGGGTCAGGGACCCTGCAATCAAAGACGCCGGTCAAATGATCGGTCAAATCCATTTTACAGAGTAATACCATTAGCTGAACAAATTATTCGCCTTCGAATTGGAATCGGTGAGCTGTTAGCATTTCATACTGCTGTAATCGAAATGGCTGAAACGCATAATTTGTCAATGGAAAGCGCTGCTTATCGCGTGATTGAAGACATTCAATACTATAATAAATTGGGTGGTATGAAAAAGGAATTGTATAACACAAGCATGCGAGTATTTACAATGAAAGAAATTTCTGCCCGCCAAAATAACGCAGTAATGGCTTACAAAGTCAGGGGGTCACGGATGACCAAATATTATACTTGAGCACGCAGCTAGAGAAATCCGCGGCGACTACAACAATGCAAGAAATCATTTAGCATAATACCGAGCTACTTGGAGGCGTCGCTAAGCCGGTGTGAGGCCTCCACGCTCGGATGTCAACATCGGTAGCACGTGCTATCCGTGTACTATCGATCGATTACATTTCATAAGTATTTATTTTGTTGTAATACTTTGTCTATATCATAATCCTTAGTATTTTCTCTAGGTAATTCTTCAAGCATTGTTCATGGGTCAGTCGGATTAATTAGTAATTCAAAAAATTTCAATCAATGACGCGTTGAAATCAAAACAGAATTACAAGGAGACCTGCTGATAATAGAGAAGCCGCAATTAAGGAGTAAGAATTAATTTTGGGCGCGATTTTGTCGTCTCCTGATTCTATTTCATGCTAATCGTAGACTCACTATTGTCGCAGTGTAGAATCAAGATCTGTCAATTTTGATTTTTTTATCAGGAAATGTTTATTTGATATTGGTTTGATGACCTAGTGAGTACAATGCTCGAGCTGTTGTTGTGCTCACGGCCTTATTATTGGCGTCAGTAGCAGTACTCGAAAATCGCCAGCTGCCGCAGCTGACCGGTGTTCGCTGCTGCTACTGCGTCTTTCTTTGCTGGCTGTTACGTTATGAAATGATATAATCGCTTGCTATTATAAAGCGCATGCTAAGTAACACGTAAAAAAATAAAAAAGAAGGGATTTTTTGATTATTTATTTTTGCTATCTAGCTTGTGCTTACTGAGCCTGAGGCACTGCTGCTCGCATTACCGCCAGTCCCGGCTGCTCCGCCTGCTGCGTTACCGCCTGGTGCGCCTGCTGCGTTACCACCAGCTCCTCCGTTAGCGCCTGTTGCGTTACCACCGTTGGCATTGCCGCTTGGGGCACCGCTACCGCCAATACCGCCTACCGCAGTGCCGCCATTAGCTGAGCCGCCAGTTGCAGTGCCGCTTGATCCGCCGCTACCGCCAATACCGCCACCGCCACCTGCACTAAAGCCGCCATTACCACCAACGCCGCCTACCGCAGGACCGCTACCTGCGCCTGTACCGGTTCCACCGGTAGCGCCTGCGCCGCCTGCGCCGCCGTTGCTGCTAAGAAGACTGCTATTGGAATTGCCACCGTTAGCTGAGCCGCCGCCACCGCCATTAGCATTACCGCCTTTTGCGTGTGATGATACTTCTTGGTGAATCTTTTTCTCTATCTGTACTTTAATCGAATTCATGTCAATTGACTTGTGTGCCATTGCATAATTGTATGGAAGCACGAGTGCTCCAGCTACGAGAATCGTAGCCACAACTACGGACGTCATGATTGCTGTGGTTGCTTTTATATTCAAATTAGATCGTTATTCATGTATATGAGGATAGCTAAGTAAACGTCAATTAGTAGAATTAGCGGTACATCTTCTACTGTAAAATTACTAGTGTTTGTTCTATAATATTTATTTCTAGAGTGGAAGCCCATATGAATAATCGGAACCATCAAGAGCAAACCATACTACAATTTTGCTAATGTGTATTAGGTACTGTTTCACTTAAATAGAATCTGATGACGCGGCGCCAGCAGCATAGGCGTCAACCACCTCCTTCTTAATAGACGATGAAGGGCTTATCGCATCATCAGAGAATTTGGGGATGTGGGACAGGGTAGTATAAAAAAAGGAAATATCTAATGTCAGCACACAAATATGTATGATGAATTAAATCATCATGCGCGAATAATGACATTGTAGATTTTTTGAAGAACGGCCTCAGTCTAAAACGCTAAATGTAACAACCAAAAGACTACAAAAGCAACTGACGAGTAATTGATATATAATTTAATGCGAATATATTTTAACACCACCAAGACAACGACAGCGGCTCAAGTAAGGTTTCCTTGCGCCGGATATATTATTTAGAACACTTTCAATGACTCAAATGCAGTGAAAAGCTACAATCCTCGCAAAAGCAGGAGTATCATATTAAGTAAGTAGCAATTTCATAAAAAAATAGCAGTCTTTAAAAATGGCCCGCTCAGGAAGAGACTTCTTATTTCGCAGCCAGAAGATTCGCGTACGCACGTCGTACGTCTTGATGGTATATTCGTAAACATCCCTAAAAGGATTTCTGTTAGAACCATACTCACAGCAATAATTCCTGATATGCAGCATCTTCTCTCAACACCCTACTTTGCAGCAGAACACATTTTAGCAGTCTTTAATTAATTCCAGGATGAGCAATTCTTTCCAACGTCCAGCATCACGCGAGCCTATTTCTACTTATAACATTTAAACGACGGTAACGACGGTAACGACAGCGTTTTTTACTATTTTTAGGACTGTAGGATATATTGTGTTCTTATTTCTTTTTGAAATATGCTGTCGTTGCTGTCCCTTGCTAGTAAAGGGAATAACCTAGTTTGTAGCTCAATTCTC
>QHBN01000031.1 GCA_003176995.1 Candidatus Nitrosopolaris wilkensis | reverse complement strand
ATCAGCCATTCATAAAAATGATTATTGAAGTTTGCTGGACAATGATAATATGTCTCCTAGACTTAAAGCAACAAATATTTGTCTCATCTCATGGGTTACATGTAGTTTACCAATGTATTTGGAGGATTTCAGGGAGTTATTTCAGTATAATCATCAAGTAAGAAAGAACTATCTGCACTATTTTCAAAAAATTTTCTCATGGGAAGACATGATCAAGAATCGTGGAACTGCTTGGTTATCTATGAAGGATACATTACTGCACATAATGTGGGTAGAAGATACATGGATTAATTATTCGATCCAAGGACTCGACGATCCAAATAGGCCATTTCCATACCATAAGTATCAGACATGGAACGCTTTAATAGATTACAATCAGGAGGTTACTTCGAAAACTAATAAATATTTATCCAATATTCACAAAGAAGATTTACCTAAGCCGGTTTTTAGAGTAAATAATGACGGTGTAAGAAGAACATCTCTTGTAAAAGATGTGCTAATCCATGTTTTTACCGAAGAACTGCATCACAGAGGTGAAATAATAGCAATACTATGGCAAATGGATATTCAGCCACCTGATATGGGTTGGCTATCCGCGATGAAAAAGACAAATCCTCTATGGGTTATGAGATAGGCTAAGAATCTAAAAAGGGTAGTTTCGGTTTATGTTGAAATTACCACTCAATTTACTTATGCTGTGAAAACAAGGTGAAAATAAATTTCATCTTATTTTATTTGTTTAGATAGCCTCGTGAGTTTTTTATAATTATGAAATATGATAGATTGGTAATAATATGCCTTGATCTGTTCTCCTATATTTCATAAATGACCACCATGACTTATCATCAGATCTGTTTACGTCGATCTACAATTGTTTACGCTCCTCATCCTCATCCGAAACTAGGGAGGTACAGACAATGACCACAGCGGCGCCTTAAAGGTGGCTTTATGACTATGCTAATCCATGTTTGCGGTATAAAACCGTCTAATGATGTTTTGCCATGATTGCAATGCTACACCTTAGATCAGAAGCATGTGTAATTCACAAGCACGACTTTGCTGCAAATTTTACTGAATCTGTTCAAGAGACTACCATTACCATTTATCGAAATAGTGATATCTCCACCATAGCAAAGCTAAATAGACAGTTTCAGATGCTCCCCCCTGTCCCGCTAGTCACCGGTTCGTTAGTTTTACTCGAGAATTGTTCATAGAAGGTAACAGCATATGCGATTGTTGGCTAGTGGCAATATCGTCATAAATCTTGCGTGTTATCGCTTCCAGCAAAGACTTCTCTTCCGTTAAGTTATTTACGGACCATGCATCTTTAGCTGCTTTTTTTTCTTATTTCTTATCTTTTCACAGTAGAACAGTTGGGACGCAAGTTATTCCAAAAACACCTTTGTGCAATATCAGTGGCCTCAATCGTCTATATCAGTTGGTTTCAAATGGTCTAAAACACTATTAAAAGCCAATAATATGATATGAAATCCACAATTTTCTAACTAATTCACGGGTTGACAAAGCCGGCCAAATGAGCATAGATTTTCTTTTCGACATGCCCGGCCAACTTATTCTTCGTACTTACCCGTATTAGTAACGTTAAAAAGGCATATTGTGAGTATATGCCTGTGGTGAATATATTCACTGGCAGATTTCAAGACAAGGTGTCTAAGGAAACTAAAAACATATCATCTGGTTTAGATACTGATTATTCCAGTTTTCTTCATAAGGAAAAAGTTCACCCAAAACACCGTGTCTTATTTTCTGCGTCAGCAGGATCCTTTTTGTTTTTCTTTATTACGGCAGTTATGTTATTTCCATCTATCTTTGCTTTTGGACAAAATACAAGCACAGGGAATATACAAAACGGCGCAACAAACAATACCAATTCTTCGGCTAACACCTCACAACCACCAATTGCTACGAAGGTTTCTGACAAAGGGATCTATCAAGTGCAACTGAGTTTTATCTCAACGTTACCTATGCAATCTCCTAACCTTCTTCCTAAAAGTGGATTTCAGATGGAAATAGATTTCTTAAACGCAAGTGCTCCAGCACCTATTAGCAAGACCAATTCAAGTCTGGGTATGCTAACCAGCCAGCCAAATATTATACAACGATTAGTGCCAGTAGATAGTTTTGATATGGCCATTTATTCCAACAATGGTAAAGTTCTGTGGAACAAGACAAATGAGGCAACAACCGGTGGAAGAGGAATTGAGACTGTCTCGCTCAACGGCAGCTATATTGGTCCTATTACAATTTTGATAAACAACATCAAATCTAGTAATGTAATGACTGACGTCACAACACCATTATCTACTCCTACTTCTGCTAATGCTAGTACTCCTTCGACCGCCGGTAAAGGAATAACGATAGACTCAGTAAAATTTGCCTCAAAGTTGACTTAGCAATTTTCATATATTTCTAATTCTACGTGCAGAAGCTAGAGTCTATCTACACAAATTGATATCTGCTTTGGTTTGGCATCAGGCTCTATAGTTAGAATCGGCTCTTGTTGCAAAAGTTATTATAAAAAATAAAAAATAAAAAGGGATCCAATAAAATCAAAAACACGTGTCCGTCTTGGTAATAGCATTACTACCAGTAGTATCAATAAATTGTACTATTAAGTCACATCTTGCGTTAGATTATCTTTAAATATTTAACGAATTATGATTCTGTTGAGTCGAGTCCCCATACAGTTGACGAAGTAAACAAGTAAGAATATGGGCTCGGTGATTTTACGTGTCTGACGTTATGTTGAGATACTTAGTTATATCGAACTAAACCTCCTTAGGTCAGGAAGGATTCTAATCAACTAAATCCATGAAGTCTCATTCAAAAAAAGATACTTCTGACAATGAACTAAAAAGACAAACAAAAGGACTTCTGATAGTTTCTATAGGTCTCTCAACCAAACGTATCAATAAATTACAATATTAAGTTAACCCCTATAAATTTCTGTATTCAATGATTACCTGAAGGGACTACATACACATTATTTGTAGAGTCTACTGCAATGCCTCTTGAATGGTTGAATTGGCCATCGCCACCTCCCGCGAAACCCCCTCTTGTAATGATTATTGTGAGCAGGAGCACAAGTTGCGCAGGCTTTTTGCGTTCCGCTCCAACTTTGATCAGAGTTGCAAATGAATTTTCTAATACGTATTCAGAAATGATTCCATCCAAGGAATATATTACTGATTCGAACCGCCTTTGTATACATCCAATTCCTTTAGAATGCTTATTACAAGAGGGATATCCAGATCAACCTGCATCGCAATGAACAAGGACCGCTATATTAGAAATGTATAGGTTTTTCATTCTTTTCGTAAGGTATGTCCCTGGACGTGGTAGCGGTGTTGGTCGTGTTGATGGCGATTTTAATTGTCTCGCCAAGTCAACTTGTTTTTCACTTTCAGCGAGTAAAAACAGATAAATTCTGATACTCGTTTCTATTTCAGTAGCTGTGGTTTATCCTGTCCCTCATAAAGTCCATAAATTTTTTCCTGCTGAACAGAGATGCTGAATTTTTATTGTGTTCGCTTTAATTGGAACTAGGTCTTGCTTGCTATCTCCCATACGAGATTTTGGATTAATATCTGACATTTCATTTCTTTAGAATAGCTAGCACAATGGAAGAAAAGGATTGCAAACAAATCAGGTCAAGATGGTAAAAATATTTTAATAGTATTGTTTGGTCCTGATAAATATTGATACCAGATGGATGAGTTATTGATGAAGATTCTGCTAGTTCTGGTACTGCCTCTGCTGACAGCTCCGCCGTCGGTCATTCCTGCGGGTACTACTGAATCAGCCCAGCTTTATGTGCTTCCGTACTGAAAAAGGTGGAAAAAGAACTGCTGCTGCAGTTATATGCCTTTGCGACATTTGGCGTTGCGTTTAGAATTAAGAAACAACGCTGCGATAGAAATTGTACGCCAAACTGAGTTTATTCATATGTTCTCAAACAGGAAGGATCGATAAAAGGATATTGTGAAATCATACTTATATGATTTGAGTATGCATTGATAGGCTTGTAGTCATTGCATAATTCTCTTTTTGACTAAGAAATTTAGTCAGCGGTTCTTGACTTCTATTTCTTTTGTGTTTAGAGTCTAAAATCACACTGCTCGCAAAAATAGTATAAGCCGCTAAAATCAGAATATGATGTCATAGTATCATAGCAGGGTGGGCACTTGATTTCAGATTGTAGCTCTGTTTCGTTTGCATTCTTTTTATTTTGCCGATGATAAAAAAGTGATCTGTTGATCTTGGTCATTACCTTGTTACGATAATTTTATTTCAGCCTTATTTCTTGCTGGTGTAAATTGTCGGAGCTACTTCGTCAATTTTGTTTAGTATATGCGAAAAACGTGTACCTCTCAGTTGTACTGTAGAGTGCTGAAAAGAACAGCTAAAATCGCGCACGGTCTACGAAATTTATGCTACTACTCTACCATATCTTTCTGTGCTATAATCTTGGTCGGTCTTATCCTAATCAGAAATTCACCCTGTACTGCATTCCTCTTCCCGTAAGCTTTTGCATTATCTTGGCCCATATACCGTCCTGCTATTTTGCTGGCCCATTTTAGGAGCTCAGTTAGATCTGGCGCTTGGTTTATTTCCCCTAGTAATAGAAGCCCAATAATGGTCGAAGGCTAAGGCGATCTACAATCAAGGTGAAAACGCATTCGCATTTATTAGCTTATACCAATTTTTGATAGTCTATCTACAAAATATGACTCGTCGTTTTAAGTACTTTCGTCTCATTATAAAGCCGGTCATATGAATCTCGAAGCAAATTATAAGAAAATATCTGTCATTATTGCCACCACTTTCTTAGCCATCTCCATTTTGTTAATGTATCCATTTTTACAAGAAACAGCGAGTGCATCTACTCCGACTTTTCCAAATGACGGTGTTCGCCTATTAGGGACACATACGCAGTCGATCGTTCTTCATGTAGGCAATCTTTTCCAAATACGTACGATTGCTATTAATAATTCTCCAGGAACGATTAGCTTCATTACTGGGCCGTGTGATTCGCCTTTAGCTGCAACATTTCATAAAAACGTACTCGTCAAACAGTGTGTAGGATGTTTTGCAGGAGCAGCATCAACATCAGCCGCAGTACATTTAGTCAAATTGAGACCAGGAGGAACAGCACAAGTAATAGGGCCCAGCCTGGGAACAACGTATCAAGCGGTCGCATCTGGGATGACTGTAGCTGCAGTAACATTCCATTATCAATCAGAAAATGGGGCTACTGCTAGCGTTACAAAGTCCTTTGAATTTAACATAATTTGATCTAAAGAGTGTTGAGCAGGTGTAATTTATTGAGGAAATTAGAAGAAAGAGATGTTCCTGGCAATACGTGTAATTAAATTATGACTGAGCCTTTGTTGATGACGCGGACTCGATTTCACTAGTAAAATAAAATGAACAAGAGAGTACTGATAATAGATGATGAGCCTGACATCATTCTAACATTGAGGATGGCTTTAGAACAAAATGGCTTTAGAACAGATTCCTACAGCGACTCAATACTGGCATATAAGAATTTTAGAGCTGGCATATATGATCTCGTGCTGCTGGAT
>QHBN01000030.1 GCA_003176995.1 Candidatus Nitrosopolaris wilkensis | reverse complement strand
GTTCATAGTTCATAGTTCATAGTACGAGAAACTAAATACGAATAATTCAGCTGTAATTGGTCAAGCTCGCGGGTTTCAAGATGCTTAACCAATACGATAGTTGATAACTCACGGCGAATACCTCAGATGCAAGCAATCGATTGGCAACTACTGATAACTTTGCTATTGAACAAGGTAAGGCGCTAAGAGCGATAGAATGGATGAACTCCGAGGCCGCGAAAAACAATAAAAAGCTTCAAGTAAAATTAGAAGGATACCTTCTATCTACGACAAAATTCGGGAACTTTGAGGTCGTATCCTGGAAAGGTGAGTGGTCTACTGCCCGTAATATGGTAATTAGGGCAAGTAAAAAGCTAAATATTAAAGTGGTAGAAGCTGGCTACCATGTGAAAGGTCAGCTTCTTTCCTCCCTGTTTGGAATTTCCAGGGAATTTGCGAAAGTATACAGTGGCGGAAATATTATAGGAAATTTAGAATTAACTACACGATCCGGTAAATGGATAGCGAAAGGTGAAAAACTAACCTAGTATAGCTAAAATCAAGGGAAACACAGTAAAAGTTATGAAATATAACAGCATATGTCTGACCAATATGAGGGAGATGAATTATTTCTACAATGAGTACGAAGCGTGAGATTTCGATAGCAGTTACAGAAAATGAAATATCTCCTGGTCAAGAGGTCCATGGAAGAATTGATCTCAATTATCTCGGTAGATTTGATAGCATCGTGATCAATTCGCAAATTGAAAATTCAAATGACATCTTTAGCTATACGAGTCTTAACGGAAGGAGAATTACCTACCCTTATGCCAGACTTTCCATCTTTAGGGAGGACATAGGTAACACGAATACATTAGAATTTACTGCGACGACACAACATTCTCCAGCAACCGATTACACTAACGCAAAGTTTAGAGTAGCGATAATACAAGAACATAAAGAAGTCTCAAGCGATGTTACCTATATCAAGATAACATAATAATTTTCTTACTTCTATGTGCTCCCAACTGACCGTTAAAATTTCTGTTTCAGAATTGTAACCTTGCCTTGCATCCACGGATGTGGTTCACAATGGTATGCGTATACTCCGTCCGCTGTGAACACAAATGTGAATTTCTGTTGTGGGGGAATCAGACCTATATGGTCAATCGAATTAAATGAACCCGAGATTACATCCTTATAGTTATTATCAGACGTGACAGAGTGAGGCACTGAATCTGTATTTGTCCACACGACTCTACTAGACACTCCCAAACTGCCTTGAACTGCTTTGGGTACAAAGTTTATGGTCTGTGAAGGTGAAGAAGAGCCCGGTACAATTGTTACCTGGATAGAGTGTGGAGGATTTAACACTTCGGGAGGAAGTACCGGTTTCTGATTCGATTGAGGAACATATAGGAACTGATAATATCCCATGCTTATCGCGACAGCAATAACGAACGCAATAATACTGATTCCCGCAGTATGATTTTCCAGAAGACTACGTTTTTCCATAAAAAATAATCCTTCCTTCCTCTATTTGTCAATCGATTCTAATGATTTTTCACATATAAAGTTTGTTTGAAATACCATAAAAATCCGGATAATTAGCGGTCAATTATCTTATCTTTTTTGTATCCCGGGCGTTGCCATTCAAGTCCGCTGCTGTATCTGACGTAGACGTCTCGACTGACGAGGGGGTTTTCCGTGACCGTCCATCGTTTGTTGCACCAGCAATGTTGGCTGTGCTTGAACGTACTGGCTTCGTGGATGTAGTCTCATTGGCTGGAACTTTAGTTGCTGATGGCGCGCTATTTGATGCAGGAGGAGGGGATAACGGTTTACCAGAAGTAGAGGTAGCTGGTAAACCGGCTGAAATCGGGCGCGGGGCAGAAGGTATGGGCTTTGCACCGGCCGGCGGAGCCATTGGTTTTGGTGGGGGCGGAGGGGTTTTTGCCATCGTCTTGGCATGTCTATAGATATGAAACATACCCGCAAACACAAGCATTATGATACCTACAATGAATAGTGAGAAGTTCTTCATTCCACTAAGAACAGCATAATACGCCGCGATGTTCAGATAAATTTGAAAAGCCAGTAACGCTACAAATACTATATAAATCCAGTTTTCTGGGATGTTGATTGAACTCTTGCCTGAAGGTTTTTTTGGTTGCGATTTTGCCCTAACTTCTGCATTCTTGGATAGCTTTATCATCATGTATGTGAAACCAAAGGACAGGGGCACCAGCATCAACATCACCGAGTAAAAGAAGATCGGATCAATAACTAACCTTTCGAGCAGAGACTTTTGTATATTAGGATCAATGTAGAATCCCCAGTAAGTAGTAACCATAATCTGCGCAATGCTGGTTATCCCGATTGCAGTAACAAGTGGCCTATCTTTCCATGAGAATTTCCTGTACCTATCAACAAAAGGCATGACCAATAACGTCAATATTAATAAACCAGGCCATGCAACACCTGTTACAAATTTATCGTATTGGGTTCTAAGGAATGCATACAGTCCTGTCAGATACCATTCTGGTACCGTAATACCAGGCGGTGACGTGGGAACAAATTTTGTTCCTAAATCTATAGGAAATACCCCTCCAGTTATCATTATTGCTCCTGCGACTGCCATAACCATTGGTACGTCGAATACCAGGAACCTTGGAAAGTGCACAACCATTAAGCCGAGCAGTGCGATGGGGAGGAAAAACACATGGAAAGCATAGAATCTTAGGACAAAATCGTGAAATCCACCACCAAAGAATGCGTCTCTCAGTTGTGGACCCAGAACTGGTATCGAGTTAGTCAGTGAAGCCGCTATGGAGATGGCAAGCTCGGCGCGTTCACTAAATATGATGTCATAGCCAGTAAACGCCTCAAGAATTGTAAGTACGCCTATGATAACTCCTGTCACCCAAATAATTTCATTCCTGATCTTGTATCTACCACTAAAATATTGATAGTACATGTGAAGCAGTGCTACCATAACCATGGCGTTAGATGCATGATAGTGTATATTGCGTATATGGAATCCATAAGGAATTGTGTTGTTAATATTTTGCACGCTATTCCATGCTCTATCAAGTTCCGGTTCGTACCAAAGCATTAGCAAAGCTCCGGTAATACCCAGAATTATGAATAGGACAAAAGTAATCATGCCAAGGAAACCAAGGGGGCTAACGAATCTTCCAGGAAAGGTAAACTTGAGCCCCATGAAGATAGTTCTATCTATGCCGGCATAAACCCACCTAAAGAAGGTGACTAGACTGTTTTCATCCGCTATTGTGGCAACCAAATTTTCTTACACCTTTAAGAATCGACCGAATCCAACAATTCCGTTAGCATTTGGACTCCAGATGGGAGGCAAAATCCATAGGTTTCCAGTTCCATCTGTTTCTAGATCTAACATCGGAAGGACATTACTGGGAGGTGATTGTAGGGATGCTGGTCCGGCAAAGGCCTTACCATTAATAGGATCATACATACTCCCGTGACATGGGCATTCGCCTCGCTTTCTGCCAGGGTCAGGCCAGTATTTCCACAGACACCAAAGATGCAAGCATATCTGACTATACATTCTAAATGCTGACACGTCATTTTTGTTACCCCCCAGCTCCGGTGGCAATCGTATAAACTGCCAAAGTCGGAAGGATTCTTTGTTTAATGTTTGATCATTGGTTTTTGGATAAATAACAGTTTCAGAATGATTAACTGGAAAAGTCTTAATATTGGCCTGCGAACCATCAGGCAGCTCGAGTTTGGCCTTTGCAGATATATTCCCAGCAGGATTGGGTAAGAACTTACCCCAATCTACAAAGGGTATGAAAGTCATAACCGTACCTGCAGCGGCCATAAGCTTGAGAAAATCACGCCGCGATACCTTCCTTCCAGAATTAGGAGGGCTTTGCTGCGCCATCGTGTACAGAAAGCAGCTCCATACATATCTATAAACTTTTGGAGAACAAGCGCTTCTTGGCTATTATGTGCTATCTAACCGGAGCACACCAGTGACGTGACGAATCAATCATGATTGTATTACAGACTATCCCATAATGACAACGTGCAATGGGAGCTCCGAATGATTGCTAATCCAGCACTATTTTCCGGAATATTATCCGCGTTCTGTGTCCTCGTTGTTTATTCATCCAATCTATCTCTTGTTGCTGTGACGCGGTTATCCACATTCATCGATTTTGTCTCAAGCTTTAAAGATTCTGCTAAGCATAATCAACTCAGGGCCGCTTGTCAAAGATCCTACAATCACGGATTTTGAATTCGCCAGTATTCCAGAAGATAGAAACGGGATCCCTCCGTTAACGGTAACAGGTTCAACTTGGACTTGCAATATCTCGGAAATCACCTTAATCTCGTCTTCTGTTGCTTTTGGGTGAACCGCGGCGCCAGTATTTGTTGCGACGACCATAGAACCTGTTTGAATAAAGCCGCCTACCGTCATCGAATGGACAGGAACACCCAAAGCATCTCGAATTTGATCGTCTACCTCACCTTTGAATATTGGAGATACTAATGCTCCATTATCATTGGTTGAAATCAAATTTCCAATGGCAGTAAATTTGCTGTTCAGACGATCAACATTAAGACCGGTTGCCTGCTTCAGAACAATAATCTCTTCATCTGTGGCAATAGAGGGAACCAAAACTCCCTTGTTATTCATTGCCGTCATCGGACCGATAAGCCTTGTGTTCGCAACAGATGTATAAAGCTCCTCTTTCACGCCTAGGTATTCCATTAGTTTAGCGGTTTTGGTTTTTGCAAAACCGAAAGGTACTATTATTATTCTATCATTGGCCTTCGCAAACAATCCAAGATTAGGGCTTTTATACACGCCGTATCTATAAATTCCCAAGTATCGAATTTTTAATGTAAAACTATGAATATGAACCTATTGAACTTAGACTGCAAAATGAAATCTATTTCTCCAAAGGTCTAAATCGTCAACTCTTGAAACTCTGGTTTCCCAATTCCAATAGCCCTTGTCTTATAACAAAGATCTCAGTGCTGGGAGAGAGAATAACGGAAAAAATCCGCCAAAGAAGAAACAAGATGCACGAGATTCGCAAGAGCATATGTGTAGCCCCTGGACCGAAATAGAGACATTGAATTGAGTGTTGAACGAAATATTGGCATTAGGTCGCGGGCCGTAGCTACTTATTTGGGTTCACAATGATAGGATTCACGGGATTAGCGTGTTAAAAGGACTCGGTTTTTGTGACGTAATCCTCGACGACGACGACGTCATGCTGCATGTTATAATAGAAAGGACTCTAAGAGAAGCACAAATGTTTTTAGACAAAAGTAAATTACAGATTGAAGTTGAAGATTCTACAGAAACCGCCGCCATACAAAGATGCGAAGATAATTTTATGCCGATCGAGCACGAAAGAGCCATGACATTGTGATACTATCCTCCTTGATATCCTCTATGCTACGCTATTTCTGAATAAATGATTTTCCAATAGATTTACGAGTCAATCAGGCTATTGTGTTATTTGAAATTTGTTTGCGAGACGAGGCTGTTTTCCCCTCATCTAGATATGAACATCAAAGAAATGTTTCGATAGTCATGTCTATCCTAATCTTTGCGCCAATAATTGATAATCTTCTTTATGCCTTTCTTTTTGGTGGATCGCTAGTAAAACAGCTAACCTCTTCTTTTGGGATATCACTTTTCATAGTAGTCGTGGCCGTGTCATATGCAGTCGGTCTATATCTTCTTTCACGTTTTATCTCCCAACTACATAGACAGATAGAGCCATTCTTCACGCTTTAATTGGATATACAAGACACTACAAATTGCTCAGTATACATCAGCTGGAATTATTGCGTTTATGATTCTACAGCTAATCTTTACTTCGCATTACAACGTCGGATTGTTGATTGCAGCTATTGTGATCAGCTTTACACTAGCCACTATTATAATGGGACTGTTAAGTTATAGATTCCTTTCGTGGTACAAGTCATCAACCAACAATGTCACGGTATTACTATACGGTGTAACTTTTGCAGTAGCTGCTATGGGTCTTGGAGTAATACTTGTCGTTAATACCAGTTTTATTTTATTAAAGCCTGCTGAAATAGGAGGATCACAATCAGGGTTGAAAATAAACCATTCTTCTACTTCAGACGTGAGTCAATATCCTAAAGCATTAATCTTATACCAGATTACTTATACCCCATCACGTCTTGCATTTGTATTATATTGGATAGCTACTGCACTCCTTTTACGTGACTATTCTAGGAAATTGGGACGGCTTAAATTCTGGACTATTATCAGCCTTCCTTTAGTATCCTTTCTAGCAGGCAGTATTTTTGTTAGTCCAGACTATAAACATAGCCTGCTTTGTGACGCTTTATTAGTACTATCAGCTCTGACTGCCGGTGGTATTCTATTTGCCGTTACGTTTTTGATCATGGCGAGAAGTATGAAACATACTACTACTCCTACTACCCATTATAACACCTTAGCTTATTATCTTACCATCTCTGCATTTGGCACTGTACTTCTTGTTGTAGCAGTTACCTCACCCGTGATATACACTCCATATCCTCCCTTTGCAGCCGCTGCGTGGTCGTTTGTAGGGTTATCATCTTATCTATATAGTCTAGGGTTTTATTTTTCAGCAATATCCATCGCTCAAGATACAAAGTTACGGCAATCTATGAGACATGGCCATAAAAGAATCCAAACTACTAGATAGCATTGGAACAGCCCAAATGGAACAACAAATACAGAAAAAAGTTCTAAAGATTGCTAAGGAGCAAGAAAAGACTCTACAGGAACAGACTGGAGTAGAACTACACGAATGGCGCCAACAACATGCTGAACAGGAGAATATACAAGAATATGTGGCTGAAGTATTAGCAGAGGTACAAAAATCGCTTAAGAAACAAGAATAAAAATTCAGCATGCATCAGAAAGCATGGTTCAACCGTAGTTGACTTGCAAACTAATTAGACTGCATCATATCAATACTATATTCGTAGATTAGAATAAGGAATTCCGGTATATTATATATTATATCCTCGCATTATGTCTAAATACAAGCAGTTGTAGCCCTGGTTTCGCAACCAGTCTTGGCATTTAGCAGTAGTAGTAGTTACCGCTACAAATGATGGTAGTATGAACGATTGTTATCAGTTATCTAACTCTTTTACCTAGCACATCTGTAAGTCGTTTCAGAGCAGCAGATCCATCATTCGGATCTAAATGTACGTCCAAAATACAGAAACCATCCGAATATTGATTGGCAGCCTCTAAAGCCATATCAAACTCATCTTCGGTATTAATGACAAAGCCTCTTCCTCGCCAACTATTCCTGGAATGCTTTTGTACTCCCAGTGTTGCAAGTCGTTAAATGGACCATCAAGCAGACGCCGTTCGATCCCGTAACCGTCATTATTTAGCAACTATAACTATTGGGTTTAATTGGTACCGGACTGCAGTTGATATTTCCATTCCCGTCGTCTGAAAAGCACCATCTCCAACTATTACGAGTGGCCTCAATTTGGAATCAGCTAGTTGAGCCCCGATAGCTGCAGGAACAGCAAAACCCATCGATGTGTAAAATGCGGGGGCTAGGAATTCTGTGTCGCGTTGTATAACCAAATCAAGAGCACCAAACAGAGAGTCTCCCACATCGGCAATAACGATAGTATCCGCCGTTATAAATGAGGCAAGTCTGAGAAATAAGCGCTGAACTGTAATCTTTTTTCCGATGTTGGCCAAAAAAGGACTTAGAAGCCGATCCATCACTGTGGCTGTAACGTAGAGGTTCTCTCCTCGTTAGTTTAGCCGATCTCAGACTCCGAATGAAGGATTGTAATCCAACATTTTCAAAATTATGATGCCGAATGGACAGCTTCTCGCTTGTCACATATTTGGTATGACTCTGATCTATTGGTGTGACTGCGATTCCAAAATCTATATCAGTCATCAACGCGCCTAGTAAAATCAAACAGTCACTAGATTCTACAACTTCTCGGACCCGGTCATCTCCCATTGCTCCCTCGTATAAGCCAAGGTAGTACGGATAATTTTCGCTTATTACAGACTTGCTCAAGACAGTAGCCACGACCGGAATACGGGTCTTCTCGATTAGCTGCAGCACCTCGTCCTGTAGTCCAACCGTTGTATCTCGACCCCTGCAACAATAACCGGGTTTCGTGAAGCGTTTACCATTGCTGTAGCCTCTTCAACTGCCTCAGCCATGGCCATAGGATCGCTTCGTTCTTCGTATTCGTCCTTCCTACAGTTCGAGACATTGGCTATGGGTATAGAGACCATGTCGCGAGGTAACTCGATATAGACTGGTCGTTTATATCGAAACGCCATAGCCAAGACACGATCAATTTCGGCTCGAGCGGTGCTAGGGTCGTTTAATACTGTAGAAGCGACCGTTATATGTTCAAATATTTTCTGTTGGGTGTCATATTCCCGGACGACATGGTGAAGCAGTGGATTCTTAGTACGTTCTTTTGCTCCAGGTGCACCACTGATAACTGCGACAGGCGATTTTTCGGCATACGCTTGGGCAGTAGCGTTGACGACCTTAAGACCACCAACACAATATGTAATACAAACCTCCCCAAAACCCTTAACACGTGCATATGCATCTGCTGCAAATGCGGCCCCTTGTTCGTCACAAGTGTTTACGACCTTAAGCATGTTACTACGGATCAACTCATCATAAAAGCCAAGTATGTAATCCCCAGAAACTCCGAAGGTTATGGTTAATACCATAATCATGAAGATTTTGGATTAGGTAACTGCTAACTGTATGCGTATTTTCCATTCATTTTCGGCGAAACCTGATTCTATTAAGACTTGTGGACAAAAGAACTATATCGTCCTATTACCCCGATCCTTCGATATACCCGATATCAGACTCCTATGATAGTTACCGGAACAAAAGTACCGAGGAGAAGGTATTACAGTTTTTGAAATACTATAAGTGCAGTTAGTTGCGTTATTTTCCTAAAGAAGTATCTGATTATCGTTTCGTTTGGTTTTGTTGCGCCGCAGCTGTTACTGGTAGCTGGAAAAAAGGTGATCCACCGCCACTTGCAAGCGCATAAGGCATTTTCCCATTCCACCTGTTAATTGATAGCCAATGAAGATAATCTGGACTTTGTTTTAATTGTACAGTAATGACCTTGATTGCTTGTGACTCGCCATTAGCCTTGGCGACATTTGCTCTTGCTGTTGCCTCAGCCTGAACAACTGTTTGGTTTGCAATTACTTGTACGGCTTTTAGATTATTTTGTTCTGTCAGATACTTTTGGAATGCAACTACTTTTGATTCGATTTGGCCAGCAAATGCTTGTGAGAACGCAAAATCAGTTATAAATACCGTCTCGACAACTATATTCCTTGCTGATAGTGTACTACCAATAGTCTGAGCTATTACACCCTTTGCAATAGCCCTTTTCGTTATTAGTTCTTCAGCATTGAATTTGGCGACACTTGCTTTAACTGATTCCTGTATAGTAGGTGCAATTATTCTGTCCGCGTAATCACCACCTAGCTGCTGGTAAATGAGATTTGCCTGACTCGGACTGATATGATAGTTTAAAGCTATTACTGTCTGTACTTCCTGCAGGTCATTTGAAGCAGCAGATGCACTGGCCTGGAATTTCAAAGTACGTACTTCCATCTGTATTACCTGTTCAGCAAATGGAGTGATAAAATGGATTCCTTCTCCTAGTACACGGTTTTCGACTGCACCCACATACAGAACAATTCCCCTATGTCCTGCTTGTACTACAACTACTGATTCGAACATGACAATAACGATAACAACAAAAATAACTATCGCAATCAGCATTTTTAATTTGTTTTGTACTCGTGGAACACTTGGCATTGCTATCTGAACTCTACTATTATTAGATCCATCTGCCCGGTTATATATTTGAGACTCGCGATTCGTCCCTGAGGAGCATCCTATGAAAAGCACGCCAAAATTATTTCAATTCAAATGATCCCCCACTGGCTGCTATATCGCATAGACGAATCAATGTAGTTTCCTTTTTTTTCGGGCCAACCAACACTATTGGTTTCATCAGGCCGTAATAGGTAACATTCGTCGTCACCTGCCATCGGGTAACCTCGTCAGTAGGTTCATCTGCTGGGTTTCAAAGTGCGAACTAGATTGGGGCTATAAACAGCGACTCCAAATTCTTGAACCCTCACTGCATCTGACAACTATTTGTCAAACTAAAGCTAAATATGACATGACAATAACCCAATAATATTTACGTTTCATGTGACGGTCAAAAATGAAGCCACTATGACCAAGAATCCGCAAGAATGTTAGAATTTTTGGGAAATGATTGCGTTCTGAGCAAGCTCTTCCGCTTTTCCATATTCAGGGATCAGGGACTCTGCCTGTTTATAGACATGATAATCGGCGTATGCCGATACATTTAGCTGCGTTCGATTATGCCTTATTCGCCAACATAGAGTGTAACCTGAATGAGTCTACCGCGAGTCAAATCCTGATAGCTGGAAATATTTGACGGCGGGTTTTTAGATGATAATAAAATTAATTTGGAGGTGGCTGATAGTGGATCCTTTCTGGTTTTATTTTTATTATAACTCTCTTTTCGTTTGGCGAACGTAGAGGATATTTCTCAACGCCGAGGTATTTTTTTGCAAGTTTGTCTACATGCTCGTCAGCACCCTCATTAGTTTGATCGACAACTCTACCTCTAACTGTAACCATGTGATAAGGATTATTTTGATCAGCGACTGAAATAGCTATCCTATCATCTCTAGATACGTTCTTCTGCTTTAACCTTCCTTCGGCAGTATTTACTAGAATCTTGCCGTCTTCAATGTCTACCCATGTCGGCGTGATCTGTGGCCAACCATCCTTCATAAGAGTAGCTACAAAAGCAAGATTTCTCCCTTCAAGGAGTTTGGCAACAGGCTCAGTTATTTGGTTTGTATCTTTACCCATATCAGTATGTGATAAATCACAGCCTATATTACTGTAGATATTCGGTTAAGCTGCTATGGGTACTTGGACTCGTCACACGTGTTCGCTCCGTCTCCTTAAAATTCATGTTCCTTCGGTCAGTTTTGAGCTAGATAGAAGCCTACTTCTTCTTTTGGACATGCGGCGAGCCGTAACTCATAGCTGTATACTAATGGGGAACGGGACAATTACTGCTAACCATTACAGTAGACGATTTAAATGATGATAGTCACCTCAATCTTTGTAAGAGGAGTCACTGATCTTTGTTAAAGATATCATTCTCTGACTAGTTTCTACATTAAGGTTATAAGCTAATGATAATCCAATTCAGTAGACAACAATGATCAAAGAAGCTAACGTAACTGTGATTGTATCAGACCTGAATCGTGCTATCAAGTTCTATACTGAAACATTGGGTCTAAAATTAGTCAATCAGATTCAGGCCCAATGGGCTGAAATTCGTGGTCCTGGATTGACGATTGGGCTCCATCCTGCTGGACCACATGGACCTAAACCGGGAAATTCAGAAAGCCTTGTTATAGGATTCACAGTTGATAACCTCGATAATGATGTAACCGCCTTTAAAAACAAGTGCATTCTCTTCTCTCCCAATATCACTGAAGATGGGCCAGTCAGGATCACGTTCTTCACTGATCCTGACAAGAATCCACTATATCTTTGCCAAGTCCGTCAAAATAACGAATACGAATAACGAAGTTGCATTAGCTTAAGAAAGTACAATCAATCTACGTAGAGGTCTTGGTGATAAGTTATTTCAACTAGATCCTTGTTCGTTGATGCTAATTGAATTCGTCCCCATCTCAGCCGTTCGATCTGTAATTAAAGATGTCCTCAGCCCCGCGAGTACGATTCTGGGTTGCAATTCTTAATCAAAGTTCTCTTGCATTGCAGTTTAATCTGTGATAATTTATCATGTATGTATATTTGATTACAATACATCAAGATCTAGATGCAATAACTTCAATATTGTATCAAGCCTTCGAAATAACTCCGTTTAAAAGATAGTATGAGGTCGTATTTGGACAAATTGCCAATATCCTATTTTCGTTATGGAATAATTGAAAATCCAAGGAATTTACGTGTTAGATTTACGTTGTGTATGCAAGAGTTTTTTGATTCCATTCCTCAGGAGCAATGGGAGATAAACGATCCTGCTTTTATTAAGCAATCTGAAGAATTTGCAATTACAAAGTTTAAAGACTGGATAATAGAACAGATCACATAAATACAATATGTATAAAAAATCATATCGTTGTCATATTTTTCTTCCATTCAAACCAACTAGCTGATTAAGAGTCAACAGCAAGCCTACTAATCAAATAATGGGGCAAGAGCTAAACAATGACTATTTCCTTTACATATATTGTAGCCGGTCGGGAGAAAATTTTTAGATTTTTTGGCTCGGTAGGATGGCGATGCTAAAACGATACAAAAATGGTACAACCACCTGCAAGCCATTAACCCCAACATAAAGCAGAGGAATTTGATCTGTATTTGAATTTGTCTTTATTCCATTGGGAGTAATCACTGAACCTAACGCTGTTGAATCAACTATGATTTTGTAATCA
>QHBN01000029.1 GCA_003176995.1 Candidatus Nitrosopolaris wilkensis | reverse complement strand
TCCAAATTAAAATTTTCTGCATAGGTTATTGTAACAGATACACGAGTACTAATATCATTCTTTTCCTGAAATATTTGGTTTGGAAGACAATGATGTCCTACCGACCCTCTTTCACATTGAGCAAAACACTCCCTATTATACGTGAGCGACTATTGTACAGTCGGCAGAGGCAACAGTGTCAATCTTTTAATCTATTCTGACTACTACTTTCTGAAAGGGCCTTCTCTGCATCTTCTTCTCCCTGCCTTATCAGTTTCTGTATCCTATATGCTGAAAAATCGCCGTCTTCATATAGATAGTGCGTCTTTTCTGTACGACTTACTCGCGTTACCTCTTCTATTACTGCCCCATATCCATGGATTAGTTCATTGTATTCAGATTCTATTTCTTTAAACTTCGCTTTACTCTTTTCGTCTATCTTGGCATCATCAGCATTTATAATTGTGTGTATTCTCTTTAAAAGAGAAAGGTATCTTTCACGAATCTTCAACATTTCAATATTTGTGTTTGTCTTATCCATAAAGATAATATCTCTGGCTCTGTGCCATACTTCTATCATATTAGTTGGGAGCTCCTTTTGTTCGCGAGGAAAGACGTCCACAATATAGAATTTTTTGTTGTGTTCCGGTGAGGCTTTTATTGCTTCTAGCATTGGAGTGTTAGTTAGCAAACTTCCGTCCCACAAATATCTACCATCTATAGTACTCCATTGTATACCATAAAATGGATAACCTGCACATGCAACTATGCTATCTGCATCTATATCCATCCTATAGCTATCAAAGATAACAGGCTCGCCTTTCTGTATATCTGCTGAAGTGATAATAAGCCTTGATCTCAAATCATCATTATTGGTATTGTTGTTGTTCTTGCTTCCGGTATTCTTTTCTGAGTCTCCATCTATCTTATTGAGATATCTAAAATCAATATACTGATTGAGAGTATTCTTTAAATGTGTAGTATCATAGACGTAATTCCATTTATAGGGTGAAAAGTAATCTAAAGAATCAGGCTTAAACCATCTTGGTGTAAATGCTTTTGGATTACCATACATAACAGAATACATTGATGACAAAATAGCCATCATTTTGTCAGCTGATAATAATGTTGAAGATAAAGACGCTAAAGGTAATAGAGAATATGTTAGAAATGGTGAGGGTACATCACTTTCTGCAAGAGTCAACCAAAAGTCTTCTAAAACCTGCGCTGTATCTTTATGAGCATTTTGTGCACTACAAATTATAGAAGAATTTATAGCTCCAATAGAAGATCCAGCAAGTATATCAAATTTAATACCACGCTTTGCAAGTGTTTTATACACTCCACATTCATAGGCGCCTAAAGAGCCGCCGCCCTGCAATACGAGAACTGTTTCTGTAACGGATGGTTCTTCTTGTTTTCTCATTGTCTTGAACCATTGATCATGCTATTGCACAGGATGTGGATTTACTTCCAGCTGCCTTGCATTGGTTGGCTGATGTGTCTGATTAATGTTGGAAGAAACAGTCGCATTAGCCGTACCAAGATTTCCAGATACTGATCTTACCGTCGAGAACAATAAACTCATGAACACTATTATAATAAGAATATTGCGAAGCATTATAGCTAGACCAAACAACAACTCCCCTCTAAAGTATAAATATATTTAGAATAAATGAGGTGCTAACCTGCTCTATGTTGCATTGTTTATGACTCCTTGATACTAGTCGAGTGCTTTTCATTCCAGTGTTTCATAAACCCCTGCTTGTTTTCTTGCAATTTATCAAGTGCTCTGTCTTGCCGATTATTAATAAGCATCAAATCCCTGATGGTTTTTATATTTCTTATCTTCAGTCACTGATCTCTCATGTTCTCTTAGTGACTCAAATGTCTCAAATACCTGTCCACATACTTTACACCTAATAGTTTCACTGCTAAGCATATACATAATATTGGCATCAAATAATTAAAAGCTTCCGATGATAAATAAAATTAGTTATCATCGAAAGCAATCAAAAAAATTGCAAGTCTAACTACACTGTATGATACGAGCTCACAATAAAATAAAAAAAGGCTGTATGTAGTTGGCGCACTTTTTTATGGGAAGACTATACTGATTGCAAATATTTGCAATCGGGTGATAACGGTAATATATAATATTCAACAATTCTTTTATATGAAAGCAGCAAGGATCGTTAAACCGAAAGAATCATTACAAGTACAAGAACTCGAAACTCCAAAACCCAAGGGTTCTCAAGTTCTTGTTAAAGTTCATTCTTCAGGTGTTTGTCATAGTGATATCCACTTGTGGGAAGGTGGATATGAGGGCCCACATGGACTATTTTTGAAAACCACAGACAGAGGTGTAAAGTACCCATTGACCCCTGGTCACGAGATTGCAGGAACAATAGATAGTCTCGGTGAACAAGCTGAAGCATTTAGCAAAAATGATAAAGTCCTAGTCTACCCCTGGATTGGAGAAGGGCTTTGCCCTGCATGCAGAGTTGGGGATGAGAATCTATGCGATAAACCTAGATCATTAGGTGTCTATGCAGAAGGGGGATATGCAGAGTATGTATTGGTACCAAGTTACAAGTATCTTGTGAAAATAGATGAGGGTATGGATATGGATGCAGCTGCAACATTATCATGTTCTGCGCTTACAGCATATGGTGCGGTGAAGAATGCGAATCTAAAGCCTGATGATAATGTGGTTATTGTTGGTGCAGGAGGATTAGGCTTGATGGCTATGCAGTTAGCAAAAGCAGTTACTGGCGCTAGGATAATTGCGATGGATATAGGTGACGATAAGTTAAAAGCTGCTAAAGAAGACGGTGGTGCAGATGACGTAGTCAATTCAAAAAAAGAGGACCCTGTAAAAGCAATTATGGAATTGACAGATAAACTTGGTGCAGATGCAGTAATTGACTTTGTCAATGCTTCAAAGACTGTAGAAGCTGACATGCAATTTCTCAGGAGAAGAGCTAGTGTAGTACTCGTAGGGCTGTTTGGAGGCGAATTGAAATTAAGCCTAGTCAGTATGCCTACACGAGCCTACAGATTAATCGGTTCATATACTGGAAGCTTAAATGACATGGTAGAATTAGTATCCCTAGCAAAAAGAGGAGTAATCAAACCAGTTGTTTCGGAGAGGTTCAAACTTAATCAGGCTACAGAGGCACTATCAAAATTAAAAGATGGTAAAATCGCTGGCAGAGGTGTAATAAATCCATGATCGAAAAAGGAGGAGCAGCAGCAACAGAATTGAAGACAATAAATCCTGCCACAGAAGAGGTCATAAATCAATACGAAATAATGACTAAAGAACAGATAAATGACAAAGTAAGCAAAGCGCGAGATGCATTTAATGAATGGAAAAAGGATTCAGACAAAAGAACAGATTTTATCCACGATTTTGCTCAAGAATTAAAAAAGAACAAGGAAGAACTT
>QHBN01000028.1 GCA_003176995.1 Candidatus Nitrosopolaris wilkensis | reverse complement strand
GGAGCCACAACTATAGAAGAGATGGATAAAGAAAGCGCTAGAGCCAGGGTTTTCTTGTTTGGCGCATTTGTTCGATAAAGCCATCGATTAGCCGTATGACATTCTGAGGGGACATACTTTTAAGATCTTCTTTATTGTCTTTCCTCAAAATATCATCTTATTTACACCCCTTTTTAATATTAAAAACTTTTTGTGTTGCGGTGAGACAGGATCAGACTCATGCTCGCTGTTTACTTACTACGTGATCAGACTGTCTTAGAGATAATAAGGACCACGAGAGGTTGTACTGACAAAAAAATGGAGATAATACTTGTCTTAGTAGTAAGTCATGATATCTGGATGCCAAAGCTTGTTGCGGTATAGCGAATACGACAGCTGTCATGGCTGTTAATAATACTACGATACTGCAATTGCCAAAGGTATGTTGTTTGTGGTTCATCTGTCATACGCTAGTCATGGGATGCTTTATTACAGATACTTCATGACAACTTCTAAGAATATAGGTGAATTTGTTGGCATGTGGAAGCACAAAATTATCAAGAAAAATATAATCGTGCTTGATACTTTTAGTGGATAGATACTTCTTATCTGACAATCATTTCTTATTCAATATATAACAACAAGAAGAATACTCGAACCGTCAAAGAAAAAAAGGGGCCGAGTTGCCGCCTGTGTGGTCTTTCAACTATTTTTATTGACATAGTTAATGGGAGCGATTTCTTCCATTTTATTTTGCAACTCCAATAATCGTATGCCTTTTTCTGTTATTCGGTAACACCGCATTCCTACTTCGTAATCTATCAGGCCATTTTCCTGCAAAGTTCCCAAGTATTCTTTCAGCTGGTTATAAGCCAGATATGATTTGTACATTAATCTGGTCCTACTTACTCCTTCGCCAGCATTCGCCGCTTCTAAAATCGATCTGACTATTTCGCTTCTGCTTCGGTATTTCATATTTTATTTCTAGGTCATTAAATTAGAATCAAGTATTTACGAGAGACCTAACTTATGTCGATTTCTATCACAAGATACTATGTAGTTGTTTTATCAATCGTAATTATTTTTCTGTACAAACAGGTCTTTAAAAAGTACCCTAGTTTTCTAAACCCGGTAAGCCGGTTCCAATTGAGCCAGCTTACGTTTTTTCCGGCGATGTCATTGTCCTACTGAAAGGCGGCGAGCTCGTATAACTCAAGAATAATAATAGAAAATATGTGTGTTGCCGTTCTTGAATTACATCCTTTTATGTTAGTTTAGCGGTGCATGCCAGCACTATTACTGTCACTGTCTATCCGATTCTAGTTTTCTCCCCTATTCCCGAACTCTATCTGGCCAACTACGCTCTCAGATTTATACCATATTGGCGCATAGTTCATAGGTATTGGAAGAAACTGTCATTTCTTTTGTGTATAAAGACTAAAATCACACTCTTCGCAGAAATATCATAGGCTGTCAAAATTGGAACCACCGCCATAGTATCATAACATGTACATGTAATTCTAGAAAAAATATTGATGACGCATCTGTGCAAAACGTAATAGTGTTACGTAAGGAATTATAATCACACGGTATAAAGATACTGTATACGTGTGCTAAGCCAAAAATGGTCTCTGTCTCGGACTCTCTAAGCGCTATTTCCAATGACAAATCTCTGGTTCTTTTTAATACCATAGCTTTAGCAACTGAAGATAATAGCATTCTAATAGGCAGATTGAGGCTTACAAGGAAGCAGTTTTATTCAAGAATGTCTGAGTTGACAAAGGCTGGCCTCATACGAAGAAGGAACGGCAAGTACTTTCTTACTTCATTTGGTAGGATAGTTTATGGAGCTCAAGAATTAATCGGAAATGCTATTCAATACACTTTGAAACTCAAGGCAATTGACTCTCTCGACACGCCGGAATTTCCAGAGGAGGAACGTAACAAGCTCGTTAATACTTTGATAAACAACAGCGAGATCAAAGAGATACTGGTTAGTCGACATCGCAACAACAATATTCCTGCTGAAAAGGAAATAGCACATAACAAAGAGATAATAGTTTCAGCACTAAGTGCTCAAGCTTGCAATTCAATCTATCAATCTAGTCATATCTACACGCAGACCGATGGCTCGTAGGACACCTGAATTAAAAGTCGTAGTAAAACGGTGCGATATCTGGTTAACGACCATTACAACCTACCATCAGACGACTGGACTTAACGAACATGGTCGTGATCTTTCAATAAGTGGAAGCCGCAAAGTCACCACGACAAACAGACAGAGTTAGAGTCCTACGTCTTTTAAATGCACCGCAATATGACTCTGACATTTGATCTATTGAAATATTTGATTAACTGAAAAGATACTGAAAACTGTTTTTCGCTAGCCAGATCTATTTGTCCCACCATAAAACCCGCACAATAGTTCTCTACGTGTATCTTATTGCGCTTCGACAATCCTGGACAACCCATTTGTAGACTAGTCTGATTTGCATAATAATGTCCATAATCCAAACAAGAACCATACCCAGGCTGATCGCGAGTAACATCCTGGTTTTGCTGCCAGTGGGAACACTATTGTAGGAATCGCTGCCTATAATACTATTGCTAAGAGAAAAAAATTGGTTTCGATCTGTCACATTAATCATTGATGTGAGATCATTGTCCGATTTGATTAAATTGGATCTGGGGTGGGATTTTACTCATGTCCACTATTCCACCACATCCCAACATCCAGGCTAACGCCTGCAAAAAATAGATATGGAGGTATACGTGAACGCTCTAGTTACACACGGTAGAGTTACTTGCTCCAGCAGTATTCCTGGTAGAGTTTGCCCGCACTCCTTCAGAGTTAAGAGCAAGATTTTTCAAGGCAGTACCGAGAGCGGATAACTATTCTCTGGAATGGCTGTCCATCGGTGCAGAATTATTTTGAGCAATTTGGCTTATTCGTTGACCTAGACCGTCCTGGAGGCTACTATCATTCTTAACGCCTTGTTAGCTTGATTTAGTTCTGAAGCTACTTCAGCATTATTACTTTTGGCTAAATCTTGATTTGCAGCGCTAATATGTAATTCTATGTCTAACAGACTGACAAATGAAGCCGCTGACTTCAAGAAACCAACGCCTCCTTTGGCAATTTGATTTACAACTTGGTCTCCCCCTTTTACGATCTGATCTCCAATATTTGTTAACAACTGAAGTCTCCTTGTAGACGAACATGTGTGGGATATCACTAATTACTCCATCCTAAAGAATCCTGTTATGAATTAAATTCGTTTGCCAAATCCTACAACCTAAAAGTTAGTCACTTAACAGTTAATGAAACTGATACCGCAAACAATGTTTGATTAGTTTCTTAAAGAACACAATTAGGAATTAAGATATAGATATTGAAGGACAATCAAATATATACAAATGAAGTGCAGTTTAATATTGATCGACACAAGTCAATTAGAAGTGTGCTACCAATGACGACACCCGACTATGTGGAAGCCTCGCTAACTTTAGCCCCCGAGGGAGCTGCTCCTGTATTTCACATGGTGAGGCTTCCAGATAGTGTGGTATTTGTTTAAGTCATAAAGCATGACAATTCTTCCTCCGATCGCTACGTTTAGTGGGAGACTAGCGGCTCAAACATCGACAACTGGCAATAATGTCTATACTGCATGGCCCAATAATGACACAGGACACAGGAATGTTTTCGTTGCAATGAGCAGCGACGATAGTAAAACAATCGTGTTAAGCAGGCCAAATAAAGAACATCTAATATATCAAAATACATCAATTGCAGCAAGTGTCTATGTATATGTTATTTGCTGGACAAACGAGAGCTGGGTTTTGGAACCAGTAATTAGAGCAAGTACTGATGGTGGAAATACATTTTGCCCAATGGTGATGTTGAATAGCACTAGTACGAGATCAATATTTTGTATTAATTTTAGACGATTTCACTTGTTGAAACCAATGGCATGCAGTCAGGAGTAGATTGATAAATTCTGTCGTAGTGCTGACGCAAAAAAATGGAGTGACTGTCTAATACTTTCTTCAGCCACACTTTTCAAGATTATTTGTGTATATCGGCTTGGTTGTCAGCTTGGTTACTACAGAATGATTGGTTGGTACAGAAGTTAGCTTGGCTAAT
>QHBN01000027.1 GCA_003176995.1 Candidatus Nitrosopolaris wilkensis | reverse complement strand
TGGCTAGTTGAAGCATATTATCTGAGAATGTTTCTCCAGTTATCACATATACCACATTTTACAACTCTTAATCAATTTTGATTATCAAAGTAAAAAGGGTTAATTCGAATATCAAGGTTATGGTTCTCGCAGAAGATGAAACCGATAAAACCAGTCTACGCTGAAACTCCTGTAGATAAGGTTTACGAGGTCTTGCTAAGTGTTTGGTTCTTTGTTACATAGACTATAGGTAATTTCGAGAACTACTATTAATATTAAACATCGACTCTTATACTTGCTGGTGTGCACAAGCGAAAGTATTCGTTATAAGTAGCCCTAATTTAGCGACTCCACCTCCCGATTATTTTCGCCGCACTTGAAGATTGAATGGAGGCTTGGAAGCAGTCGTTGCGTGGGTTTCTAAAAATGTGGCCAGTAAAGCACATGATGTGACTTTGATATCGGCTAGAGGTTCTTCTGCAGGTGAAGGAGTGGGATTGCCATCCAACTTGAAGATAATAGAAACGATAGAACCTTCTTGGGAAGGAACCGCTGCTGAAGAGGCACACTATCTCGTGTACAAGGAACTACTGGAAAAAGAATACGGAAGTGGGAATGGAATAGTATGGGATAATACGTGGCATTGCTTTTCCTATCTGTCTGCAAAGAAATTTCCAAAGATGAAAATAATTCATACTAATCATGGTCTGATAGAATGGCAAAAAGTTGCGGTTAAAGAGTTACGATTTCCTAGGTTTATTGGATTATCGAGGCTTCATGCTAAATACATGTCGTCGGTACTTAAAATGCCAATTAAATATGTCCATCACGGAATCCCTTTACCTACGTTAGAGGAAACAAAAGATAATAGTAATAAAAGCGGCGATGATTATCTTCTCTCAATAAATAGAATAGTCGCAGAAAAAGGAATTGAAGATTCAATAGATTTAGCTATGAGAACAAGAAATAAAATAAAAATTGTTGGTGATGACATACACGTACCGGATTTTTATTATGTACGAATGATAAGAGAAAAATGCCAAAATTCCAATGGTCTGGCAGAGTACTACGGACTCGTAGACAATAGAACAAAGACAGAATTAATCAAGAAATGTAAAGCTGTTATTGCATGCCCGAAACCTACCTGGATCGAGGCGTTTGGATTATATGCTGTGCAAGCGAATGCTTATGGTAAACCGCTCCTTGCTCTAGCTAATGGAGGACTAAACGACATAATTGTAAACGGAACTAATGGTTTTCTAGCTAAAACTCCTCAACAGTTACAAAGATATGTCGAGGAGGTTTACAAATGTTCGCCAGAATCTTGTAGAAGTCGAGTTGAAAAGCTCTTTACCGATGAAATAATGACTAAAAATTATCTTCAGATCTTCGAAATGGTACTGGAAGATGATCCTTCCTTCAGATGGTAGTAGAGGTAAGTAGTCAGGCTGAAATATCATATGCGTGATCATAAAGATGAAAATTCGTGACGTAGTAGTCATAAAGAGAAAGAGAATATTGAGGCCATGGTCATCATCATAATCCAATTCTTTGTTAGAACTGCTCTATTCTAAGCGCAATGCAGTAACGTAAATTATTGATGTAAGGATGGTTAAGATTGTGAATAGTTTAGGAGGCTAGCCTTCTTTCCAAAACCTTTTGAATAAGAATCAGTAACTCTAATCGTTAGAATCACATCTACAATGTTGATAATTACTGAATGACCTGTCCTCAATAGCGGATTAGTCACTCTAGATTAGGACGAAAAAGGTTATTTCAGCTTTCGGGATAACAATTCATTTAATATGCTCTGAAATCCATTGATATAGTGAGAGTTTGAGAATTTATTTATATCGCTTCTTATCTTAATTCGCTCATTCTTTGGCAACTGATTAAAAACATGTGTTATAATTTCAGCAGCCTGTTTTATTGTATTAAACTGATATTCTTCTGGAACAAACTCTGTAAGACCACCTTCATTTGGAACCACTGGAATTAGGCCAGCAGCCATAGCTTCTACTACTGCCATGCCAAAAGGCTCTCCTACCATCGGATGAAAGTATACTCTGGATTCTCGAATGATAGAAAGAAGCTTATCCAAAGTAGCATTAATTTCAAATGTAATATAGTCAGTTAAACCAAGATCTAGAACCATCTGTTTAAGCTCCGAGTAATAATTAGAATAATAATAGTAAAGATTTCCAACAATTTTCATTCCATTGCCTGTGTTGTTATCTTTTAATAATTTTGCGAGATAGATTGCATTTTCAATTTTCTTGTGAGGAGCGATTCTGGATATTACAAGGATGATATCATTCCCTGCATCATCGTCATTTGACCTTAACTTAACATTCCGAAAAGTCTCAATATCTATTGGTGGGCTGAGGATGTAAATGTTGTCTAATTCAAAGGCATTAACTATTGCCCTGCGGCTGAATTCAGAATTGGTAATCACTGTAGAATTTCTCATCAAATTCCAATATCCATATTTTAATATTTCAAAACATTCTTTTCTTCTGCTGAACTGAAGATTGGTTGTGCAATTTTTTACATTAACGATATCTTCATCGTTTCTATCATCTGTAAAAAGATTTGACCTTTCTGTCATGCCAAGATCTGTTTTTAGATAATCAACGTTTTCAGATTCTATATGGTACTTTGTACTAGGAAAGTGGCAATAAGTAATAGCATTATCTTTTGAAAAAGATGAATTATAATAAGGAGCTGCATCCCCATTTGTATTTATTGTAATATCGTAATTGTAACCTTGATGATCTTTTTCTTGTTGTTGCCTAAGCTCTTCCATTAGATTTACAACATTAATTTTGTTTACCTTTTCCATAACTGAAACAAGATTCTTGCCATATGTATTTCTGAGCTTTGATAAGTCAGGTTTTGTGAGCGTTGTAAGCGTAATATCATCTATTCTCATTTCTAATAGTGCCTGCATAGTCATAAGGGATAGTCTTTCTGCGCCCCCGCATGGATTAAGATCTCCATGTATGACATTTGCTCTCATATCAATGAATTCCCGCTCTTCATAAGTAATTTTACTGTAGATCGCCTAGCCTGCTAATAATTAAAATGCATGAATACAATGTTTTTAATCTCCCCTTCTTGAGGATTCACTAAACATATAGCTCCCCTGCCACAATACTATATTAAGGCATGTGACTCTTTTACTTACTGTTCTGTATGCCACTAATATATCATTATTACTGGCATTATAAAACAAAGCTAGCCTAATGCTTGTATGATGCTATCTATAATCCATATTACCTGATTGGAACAATTAGTACACATACATAAACTATAGCAATCTGAGTAGTAGAATGATAGAAAAGGAAATACAAATTATTCAAGTGCATTTATTATTCCCCATTTTGTGAATGGATGTGAAGAGCAAAATGGAAAAAGCTTAATTGCTGGGACTGTCGAAGGATTATTTTCGCAAACTGATGAAGATTGGTGTGCGATTATTGTAGTTGATATGCCGTCTAAGCAAGAAATCGGTGATTATTTAAGCCATTTGAAGCGAAAATACTACCCGAAAATCGATGTTATTTTTTTAGAGCGAAATGTCGGTCCTGGAGTCAGTAGAAATGTGGGAGTCCTTAAGGCTTTAGAACGGGGTCATTCTATAATACTCTTTAATGATTCAGATGACATATCTCATCCAAAAAGACTAGAAGTTGTCAAAAAAATATTTTTCGAGAACCCGCAGATTGATGTAGTTTATTCAACATTTGAAGTAATAGATGAAAACAATAGAGCAACACCTAAGGAAAAAATTTCTTCTCCGATTCTAGAGATCTTAGAATCTCACGTGCAAAATCCATTAGAAGGTAATAATACTTGGATAAAAATGGGAACAGAAACAGGGATTACTAATATAACCTCCGCTACAGCTGTACGTCTAAAATTTGCATATCTATGTCCTTTCCCTAATGAAAAAGCATCAGAAGATTTTCATACTTGGATGAGGATGTCAGCGGTTGGGGCCAGCTTTAAATATACTCCTTTAATCCCTACCAAATACAGAATACCAAGTTTTATGAAATATCAAGCTTCAAGGACGAGGATATGCCCAGGCAATTTTAATCACGTAAAAGCAAGGGTTGACAGTGATGGTTTTTCTAAGGCAACTGAAATCGCGCTCACAAGGAATATCATAAAGCCTGAGGAAATACCGTTGCTCAAAGCAAAATTCTATAGAAGATTAGCCAAATCCATGAAACGGCAAATGGAAAACGAGCTAGCTAATGAGCTCTTAAACAAAGCCGCACAAATGGAATATGAAAGTTTCGTTTACTTTAACAAATAGAGTATTGTAACTGTGACCAAACCTTTGTAATCCTGAAATTGAAATGACTCTTTCAACCAATTTTGAAGCCAAGAATGGAACTATAAAATGGAAGAGAATGTTGTAAATCTAATACCCTTAGATGTAGGTGTCTTATCTTTATAGCAAAGCCCAGCCAAATTATCAAGAGTACTATGAATGGATTATAAGTCCATATATTAAGTACAGAATATACCTTGAAGACAGCTCAGCAATTTCGTTAATAATGTAACCCTTTTTAATTCTATTGTGATAGTGTCATTGTGAGTACAAAACACGAATCAACAAGATTAGAGAATTCTACATACAACATCCTAATGGCGCTAGGCAAGGAAGCGGATTTCTTGTATTCGACCGTAGACACGTACATAGAAGATGCAAGGAAGGACAACAGAACAGAATTAGTTGAAATATGGAACCAAATGAAAAGAGACAAGGAAAAGCATATGCAGTCGTTAAGAGAGGCTTTAGAAAAAGAGGCAAAAGAACAGAAGCTAAATCAATAGATAATAAAAGTAGAACATCTTTTTTATCTATGGCTCTCCCAAGCGGCTATATCTTTTTCTGCTAGTATACTTCTAGGCTTTATTCTTACAAGCACCAATCCCTTCTCACTATTTCTTCTACCGTATGCCTCCGCATTCCTCTTCTCCATATGCCGTTCTGCTATTTTCTTTGCCCATTTGAAATGACATCTTGACTCGATCCAATTTCAAGTTTGGAATTATCCAATAAAACAGAATAAAACAACAACTGCCCCCTATCCACAGTGAATCTTATCTTATCTTATCTTATCTTATCTAGAGGATTTAGAAAGCTCTTTGGACATCCCAATCAGGGCGGCTTGTCGGCAATTTCGTTGATCCTTGCAGACGCTTTTGCAAGGCCTTGAACCGTGTTGTATTGAAGGGGCGACCTGGACTTATAATAGAGACGAACGAAAGACACCTACGCAAAGTGGTTATTCTAGCAAAATCGTAGTCGATGAAAACTATATACTTCGAATTTCTGAGAATATTCCTATGGATCGTGCAGCAGCACTGCTTCCTTTGCTAAATAAAAAACAGGACGCATTATTCCATATAGACGCATCTGACAGGTGGCCATGTATCAGGAGTACTGGGAGTTGCTTTTTTGATAGCGTAGACTGCGAAATGCTACTACCATTTGAATTAGATTGCCCGTCAAAGCCAGCCAACGTGGAAGATTTCGTCTCGAATCTTAACAGCCGAGGAGTTTGTTATCTATATCTTTTTATCCTCCTAAATTGTTTTGAACGATCTTAACGATTGAATAACTATCTCCGTTAACTTGGGTGATGGCTCATTCATCAAGGTAAGCATTCTATGATGAAGCTGCATTCTGGATAAGACTAAATCATATTCTAGCGACAAATAGTTCAAGTATCCTTGGATGGATCAATTTATCATTGTAATAGTTGGCATCATAAGTTCTTGCGGTACTATACCCTTCTTCGAATATTCTTCGATCAGATCTACTTGGTTTTTTACTAAACCATTGCAAGAGCCTAAGATATCTTCTTGTATCTGTGACAAATATTAAAAACCACTCTTCTCCTGGCCAGTCATTCATGCCTTATCTAAGCGATTAGTAAGTAGATTAGGGAACGAACCGCAGACAAAGGTCCGAAATGGTACACTGCTCCACTTTACCAGACCAGATATTTAGAGATATGAAGGCTCCATCACCGTCCATCTTTTGGGATTGATCATGAAGTCAACTCGAAGATGATGATAAAAAGGAGACCAACGCACATGAGAAATCCAAGGCCTAGTTGAAAGCTCCATAATTTGGATGACTCCAAATCGTTAAGTGCGCTCATTCTCTGCCAAGATTCAACTCAGTCATCAGATCTGTAGTGTCTGCTCGGCTCGATTGCGACATATACCTTATTTCCATATTCTATGCCGCTAACTGAAACTGACATAATGGTTTTTACCGGATAGTACCTCTTCTAACTCTATTCCTTGTGTTCCAAGATCCCATGTCCTCAATCTTACCATTGTAGAACGCATAGACGCATCGAGCACCTGTCCTCTAGCATCTTTACGACCTCTTCCAATCATTGTATATAGTCCCATATCGTGACTAGTCAAGGAGGTGGGCATTCCAGTCCTTCTTCTATCTTTTGCTTCAGAATTCACGAAATCACGCCATTCTTGTCTAGTATCTTGAATTTTATCAGAAATTACTAGACCACATTTACTACAAACTATCTCACCAGAATCTAGGTCGGTGATGATCGTCTTATCTTTTTTACACATTGAGCGTATAATTGAATTTTGCATTATCGTAATCAAGAGTAAAGTGTTAAGGTATGTAGTGATAAACGGGTTCAGATATATCAATGTCCGCATCGTCATTGTTCCCCTCCTTGAATACTAGATTAATTTGATGTATGTTCTGAACAATACGGCAAAATCAATGTCATCTCATAGCTTATCCAGCCGTTCGGTGTAGAAGCGAGGAAACGATTTCTACATCAATGATGATTGTTTCATATAATGGAGGCTCGTGGTCTTGATGTGACAATGAACGAATCGTTCTAGCCTGATAAACATGTCTGAACGCACTATAAACTACAGTATACGTGAAATAGAAGAAAATGATATTGAAAGTGGTGGATTGTTAGAGGTGCAAGACAACCTAGCCCCAGTTGAAGATCTTAGTAAGCCTGCGGCTAAAGCGATATTAAATGAGATGAAATCTAATCCACTTCACAGGATATTTGTTGCCGTTGCACAAGATCCAACAAACCAAGGTTTGGTATTAGGACAACAACGCTCCTAGTCGAACCAAAATTCATCTTCGGAGGAGGCCGCGTTGGACATATTGAAGATGTCGCAGTAAGGGCCAGCTACCACAGAAAAGGTATTGGATTCAAGCTCGTAGATATGCTACCAATCAAGCGGCCCTAATGCGATGCGTAAGAACATTACTAGATTGTTCAGATGAGAATATCCCTTTCTATGAAAAGATTGGTTATTCGTATCATGGTAATAGTATGAAAATTCAGCACAGGTAGAACCTACCATTTCAACCATTACGTAGACAACATAGTTAAAAGCAATGTAGATTCATACACTTCTAATAAGTATGACTGAATTTTCGATAAATATGGCTACATGTATAGCAGAGTGGAGCAAAAAAGCCTCAGCGTGTAATGGAAGTGTACAGTGTCTAGACGATTGTGCAAGAGAATTAAGAAAGTGTCTTGATGCTGTATTTCCTTACTCAAAAAACATTGAATTTGAGAGCGACAAGGTCAATTATATGTTATCTACTGTGTTCTTTTGAGCAAGCAGGTTGTCAAAGGCAACTATAGGTTTAGCAGAATTTGATCGTTCATTTAATAATATAGAACAAATAGGCAAAGTTAGTTTAGAAGAAAATCAAAACAAGAGACTTTATCAAGAATTTAAGAAAGAGATTGATGAAATACTATCTGAATATTTTTAATATTCGAATAGATAACATTAAAACAAATTTTGAATCCTTTTTCTTTTCTGTACTGATCCTTGGGTAAGCCGACTAAAGGCAGCCCCATCACATTGAGCTTCTTCGATAGTGGTTTACAGCAATTGCCAATAGGAATAATTTTCAACTATCAAGTCTGACTTAATAAGGTTAGACACAATCTTCCCGATAATATATTGATTCTAAAAAAGAATACTAGACTGCATACAGATATTCTGAACTGGGATCGTGGATCCAAGGAGACGAACAGAGTTTTCTGCAGAATAAACAAGCAACTCTACGAGAGAAAGGTCATGGGAAATACCCAAATGGTAAGGATAGCGATACATCCAAAAGATGAGAAGCAAGCACTTGCCGATCAAAAAGAGATGATTCAAGGACTACAAGATATCAACTATACATTTCTACACTATGGCGAAATTGTAAGATTGTTTGGGTAGGTATAACAAACTCCGCATTTGAGGTTGATAAGTATCCTGAGTAGCTCTATTAGTAAAAAGATCTTTTACAATGTCGGATTAATAGTGATAATAAATAATGGCCAGGTTATATATGAAGTAATTGAATTGCCAATAAAAAAATACGTTTAGTAGATAGAAATCAAAGGCCTCGTGAGATATAGGGAGTTTTTGTGTAATAAAAGAAAGGTACTCTAATAGTACCTAGTGCCTACAGTTCGACTATCAAGTTCTCTCGCCATATCCTTCGATGTGTTTTCAAAGGTTCTTTCGGCATTGACTCCTATTCTTGAAAATTCTTTTACATCATCTTTCTGGTGCTGAACAAATGATTTGTATGCACTGATATTTGCAAATAATGTATTGTTTGCTATTCTACTTGTAGCCATCACGATATCTGCACAATTGCTTACCGTTCTCGCATAGATTTCCGCTGCCCTTTGTGGAGACGCCGAATTACTCTTAATTGTGTCATAAATACTCTCCATATATGGAATCCATGTGGACTGAAATGATTGTATAATTTCCTTTTGAGATTCTAGATGGCTTTCTGCAATGTCTCTACTTGTCAAGTTCTGCTACTTGAAAGGTAGCAGATGATGTTCACATATAGAGAATATACGGAGATGATTAAAATTATCATGTCATCGCAATCACAAACAAATATAGTAAAATTTCTCGTAATTTCTCTTGCGATCTAGTCCCATTTCAAATGATCGTACTTGTAATCTCTAGTGAAAAATCATGATCTCTACCTCCTAACAACTCAAAATAGTTTTTTATCACGCCTATTTGATTATCTGTATCAAATTTCACACTTTGGACCATATGCGTAGTTCAAGTACATCCCATTATCTCGCGGCACAAATTTTGTTTCTTATTCACTGCACTGACAAATTAAGCTCGATATACGTTCAAGCGATTTAGATCCCCTGCAAGGTAACAATATAATTCAAGAACATTGTTAGAAATGGAATTTCCATATTCAAAATACTAGATTGTAGTATAGCATCCCATGAAGATATTATTCCAGCATATGCCGGTGTGACATACGATCTAGAATTCGACTGACATCGTCTTTACACCCTTTTTTGTGGTTGGTTTAAAATTACCGGCTCTTCTACTCCTCTTGTCTTTAGCAGAGAATTAATTATATTTTCCAGGTTATTCTTATAGCTTTGTATTGAGAATCTAGATACCAGACTGCTGATTTTAAGACTACTTTCTAATCCGCCAATATTTGTAGCATCTTTACTTTGAATTAATAGCTTTGATACAATATCTGCGGCTTCTTGAATATTGTGATATTGATATTCTGACGGCACAAACTCAATACTACCCCCGCTTGCAGGTACAACAGGGATCAGCCCGGATGCCATCGCCTCTACTATAGAGATTCCAAATGGCTCACCTGCCAGAGGATGAAAATAGATCTTTGATTTCCTCATCATATACAACAATTGATCAAAACTTGCTCCTGATACCAACTTGACATAGTTTTGTAGCCCATAGTCCAATATCATCTCCTCTAACAATTGAACATATTTGTAATCTAATCCTATGGTATTTCCAGCAATTATCATTTTTGTTTTTTGGATTTTTTCGCTTGAACATTTATCTTTCAACAAATTAGCTAGTATTAGGGCATTTTCAATCTGCTTGTCTGGGCTAAACCTTGATACTACGAGTAGTATGTTTTGTTTGTTATAATATGGTAATGTTGCCTTACGGAATTTATCTACATCTACTGGCGGACTAAGTGTGATGGGTTGAATATTATCATACAATTGCTTTATTGCTCTAGCGCTGAACGTCGAGTTTGTAAGTATAAAACTATTATTCATCATCAGATTATATACTAAGAATGCATTCGCAAATAATTTATTTACAGTCGAGTGCGAAGCGATAAATTGTATATATTTTTCCAAAAATATCCTATACGTTCCATTTCTTATCTGATATGGCAATAAGGGATAATGGCAATATGTAATATTAATTTTCGAATTCTTTCCTTTTGGGTCAGCAGCATTACCATTGTGTTTTTCATAAAATGGCAACAAATCCCCATGTGTATTTATTACTAAATCGTACCCGTCAATATTCTTGTTGAGCAATTGTTCCTCCATATTCAAAATGGAATGGAGGTTTGTAAAAAGTATCTTCCGAATACGATTAGTGAGATCTATTCCGAATAGCTTTTGAATCTTTATGATAGCTGGCATCTTAAATGTGGCAAGGTCAACATTGAATCCGATTTCGGTTAAACATTGTATGGTCGTGGCAGCAAGACGCTCGCTACCACCACATGGATTTAAATCATCATGTATTATTAATGCGTCTTTTGTTCTTGCTTCGTCTATAATGTAATTTTCCAATATGTTATCAGCCCTTCCGCTTAACAAAATAATAATGCACTTTATGCTTATTGAATATTTTAGAATTCTAAGCGTAGGCTTGACTATGCTAAGCATAGCCACTAGGAGATAAATATGCAAAGGATTTTGAGGGCTTTTAGGGGGGATAGGACTAGGGACGATATTTCAATCAATGACTACCCCAAGTAGCAAACATAATCGCAACTGATGCTCCCATTATTATCACAGTAGTCCAACCAATAATGTTGGATATTCGACCATTGATTCTATCCTTTAGAATCCTTTTATCATCGGCTATCCTCATAATCGCGATAAGGATTGGAACAGCAACAACTCCATTGATGACTGCTGTGTACACTAATGCTTTAATTGGGTCTATACTCGAGAAATTTATCCAGAGTCCAATTACTGTGGATGCAGCTATTACTAAGTAAAATGCCTTTGCTTGTTTGAATTTCTTGTTCAACCCTTGTTTCCATCCAAATGTATCGGATAATGCATATGCTGATGTGCCAGCCATTACAGGTATCCCTAATAATTCAGTACCGATTATACCAAGTGCAAAAATTGTTTTCGCTATTTCACCTGCATTAGGAAAAGTCATTTCAAGCGGCTGTAGTGCTTTTGCGGCCTGATCTGCAGATTGTATATCTGTTATATTGTGTGCATGAAGACTTCCCGTAGTTGTAATTATTATAGCCCACATTATTATCTGTGAAAATGCCATGCCAATAGCGGTATCTGATCGCATAATCTTAACTTCTTTTCTAGAAATCTTTGGCCTAATGATACTACTACTACCACCTGTGTTATCTTCACTAATTTAGCCACAAACATCATTGCAAATGCAGGTGTAAATTCTATGTGTGGAATTATACTAGAAGCCAATAGTTGGTTCCAATTACCTCCTGCTATTACAGCAGTGATAATATATGCAAATAATGAGATGGCAAGATATTTCAGTATTTTTACGTATTTGTTGTAAGGGACCAGAACTTGCGAAGCTACTATAAACACAGTAAAAGAAAGAGTAGCAATAATTATTGGTAGTTGTGGGAATACAAGTCTGACCGATGCTGCCATAGCACCAATATCTGCGCCAATATTTATTGTATTAGCAATCAGAAGAAGACTAGTAAGTGGAAAAACAACCTTTGAATACCTTCTTTTTATGACCGTGGTTAACCCATTACCTGTAATGAGACCTATTCTTACGCACATCTCCTGAATTACTGTCATCATTGGGTACTGAAAAAGCGCCATCCATAACATCCCAAAACCAAACTGTGCGCCTGCTTGGGAATCTGTTGCTATACCAGAGGGATCATCATCAGATGCTCCTGTTATTACTCCAGGTCCTAAAGATTTGAGCCAATGAGGAGACTTCTTTCTCGATATTGATTGATTTTGAACATTGATATCTTTTTCAAACCTCTTTTCTTTCCCTATTTCATCCTTTTGAACGTCATCCAATTAATTTGCACCATAATCGAGAACAGGTCCAAGATTTGCGGTACTGATTGTCAATCTTGTTCATACTAATAAGCATAAGCATCTTATACTTAATAGAATCACAATAATTACTTTAAAAAAATTTAGAATGATAATATGTATATAGCCCCTTTTATGACAAAGTGGCCGATGAATAAAAAGCTTCATTTTCCTTGATTGATATGATTACAATAGATCAGATAGCGTGATAACAGGCTCGAAAAAGGCAGTATATACAGCCCTGGTCGGGAATCTTGGAATAGCCATTGCCAAGCTCATCGCTGCTATTCTTACGGGGAGCATTGCAATGTTAGCCGAGACACTTCATTCATTTTCGGACACATTTAATCAAGTATTGCTTCTAATCGGAATCAAGACAAGTACTAAAGCTGCTACAGAACGTCATCCTTTCGGCTATGGTAAAGAGCAATTTTTTTGGTCTTTTATTGTTGCAACAATGCTCTTTGGAATATCAGGATTCATTTCATTACAACAAGGTTTTAGTTCGTTAATGAATACTGTCCATCATATCGAGAATGTTAACATCAGCTATATCATTTTAGCAATATCTGCTGTTTTTGAAGCAAATGCATTAAGGGTTGTTCTAGATTTATCAAAACGATCTATTGAAGCCAGAGGCGAGAAGTTTCGTTTTAGTACTTTACATGGTGAATTTCAAGAAAGTAAAGACCCTTCCATAATGACAATCATGGTTGAAGATTCGGCAGCATTGCTTGGTATAGCAATTGCCGGTATAGGCATCTTTCTCTCTAAGCAAACTGGAAATACCATTTATGATTCTATAAGTTCAGTTTCAATCGGGGCAATTCTGATGGCATTTGCATTCTTCTTAGCTAGAGAGAACAAAGGATTACTTATAGGAGAAGCGATATCAAGGAAAGATTACAAAAGGATTGTTAGATTAATCAGAGAGATACCTGAAGTTAACAGAATAATAACAATCCGGACTATGCATCTTGCCACACAGGACGTTTTAGTTACAATTGAAGTAAACCTAATTGACGGTCTAGATACAGACAAAATAGAATCTGTGATAGACAATATAGAACAGAAGGTAAAACAAGCAATTCCATATGTTAATCTTGCTAAGATTTTCGTAGAGCTAGAACGCGACAGAGTATCTGATCTATACCAAAGAAAAAGGTCGAAAGATTAGTTGTGCTATAAATAAGTAGGAATCCTAGGCGCGTGTAGATGGTTGTGATAAAAGTTCCAGCGGTTTATCATGATCAGCAGACCTATAAAATTCTATGGCAGACTTGCTTCTGAAATTTTAGACTGGCAAACCTACAGTCTTAAAATCCTTTGCAGAATTATCAATGCTGAAAAGAATGTACAAATTAATATAATTAAGTTAATCTGATAAACGAACCTCGCAATAAAATCATGTTATCTCTTATGCTTCTCTAAAGTTTCCCTAAGATAAGGTAATACTCTATTACAGAATAACTTGATAAACTCCATCTCATCAGGACTCGTGCTATGTATATAGACTCTTGTAAATCCTGCCTTAAAGTAATCTTCTATGAGTTGAATGCAATCCTCTATTGAGGTAATGATTGGCGTTGATTTCTTTAATTGTTCATCTGAGACTTCCTTTTTTGCTTTCTCTTCTAATTCTCTTGGATCACTTATATCTGTGTTAAATACATCCTCTAATAATGTAGCTCTCCAAAATTCTATATACTTGAAAGCTTTGTCATAATCAGTTGAGTAACATATCTTGGGTTTGGCTATCTTTTCTACCGAAAAAGGATCTTTACCCACATCTTCTGCAGATTTATTAAATAGATCTAATATTTCTCTTGATTGATCAGCATTTGTAACTGTAATCAATCCATCACAGTATTTTGCAGCGGTTTTAATTGCTTCGGGACCAACAGCAGCCATGTATAGAGGAATATGGTCGCTATGGGGAGGAGTATAGAGTTTAGCATTTCTTATTGAAAAATATTCACCTTTAAAATCAATAAAGCCATTTGCTGTCTTTCTCCATTCTTTCCATAACTTCTTTATAATTTGGATTGCCTCTGTAGTTCTTGCCAATCTGACCTTTGTTTCAGGCCAATCAAATCCTAAAGGAACTTCATTCATTGCTTCTCCTGAACCAACACCAAGGGAAATGCGTCCTGGATACAGCACGTCAAGAGAAGCAAAGGCTTGAGCAATTATAGCCGGATTGTACCGATATACAGTAGCCGTAACTCCTGTTACAAACTGCATCTTCTTTGTTCGTTCAGCAGCGGCTGCTAGCCAAACCCATGTAAAATTACCATATCCCCCCTCATGCCACCAAGGATGGAAATGGTCACTTGTCATTGTAGTAATAATCCCTCCTTTTTTGTTCGCTTACCTTAGTCTTGCCTCCTCATTTGGATCAATATCTAGTCCAACAGGGTCATGACATTTACAGGAACAATGCTCCTGGCTTAAACATCTTTCTCTATGATATCCTCTCTGGCATTCAAGGGAAATAACTGATCCGGTTGTCATGAGAGTAATTTAACGAAGTTACCATATTTTTCTGTTATTGCGTAGGTGACTTGCTCCTCGAACTATATATCTTGAAGCATATATTATGATGCCAGTCCCCTTCTGTAAACGTTTATCTGGTATTATGTGACTATAGCACTGTCCATCACCCATCTCTCTTCCACCAAGTCATCGTTTCTTACATGATGAGTGATGGATACAACCGCATAAGCAGGCTGGTTAGTGGTAACAAAACACAACCCAATGATCCAGCTTGCAAATAACAAGAAGAATAAATGGCCTAGCAACTGTAAGTATATCCTGTATGCAAAAAACTTTACTATCGCTCAAAGAGTTTCCAATTCCCGTTACAAATAGGCGCCATAAAGATAAACGCAAGAGGTGCGTGAAGTGTGGCAGTCTTGCCTCACATGAAGCTGTGTTCAAAGTAGAAGGGGCGTCACTTGTCGAATGGTATTGCACTTTACATGTTCAAGGAGTGAAGTAAACATTGTAGTGGTCTAGAGAAATATTGCCACCAGAATACAAGAAATATAATTCAACGCTAGACGTAAGGACAATGGAAAAGGTAAATCTGGTTCCAGTAGTGGAACCGAACAAGCACAACCAGAAACAGAAATCGGAAAAGTTAAAGCTTGATTAGTTAGAGGAACTCTAAGATAGTCTGGCCAAGGTATTAGTCCTATGAGATATAGAATACTAATTGAGATCGATTCTGAAGGATTTATTGCAGCTAGTCTTTGGATGGATTTGATCCCTTCACCAAAATATCTAACATCCTGAGGCTAGCTTTATACAAAATTATCAATAGAAATTGGTCAAAATACGAACAAGGAATTATGCCCCAGTCCCATATGGCTCTAAGCTTCTAATTAAGTAATAGATATGTACATACTAGGATTCTGGTTCATAAAATAGCTAAAGCCTAAAAGTAAAACCCAAATTGTCAGCGACTGAACCCAGCAAACAGATTGTAAGTGTGTGGACTAAAACTTGTTAGCGTCTTTTGTAATCTCTCGCTAGGGTTACCGTAAACCTCAAATCTAATCATCCTAACGATACTAAAAATCCTTGGAAGTATTGTTTGTGATGCAATGCCGTTAACGTGATTAAACACAGCCTCTGAGTTGTATATGTTTCTTTTACAACACATTGTAACTCTGCTCTATTAAGATAAAACTGGTAATTTAGTGTATCCTGCTCGTTAGCTTCCACCACTCTGCTCATTTCTTGTACCAATTTCTTATATACTTCTATTTTTCCTTCTTCTATCGTAAATTCTGCTCTAAAGTGTATCTGATTGTGTTCCATGCTGCTCCTTCCTATGAATTAGATGAGATAGCCCGATTGAGGATTGCTGCGTAGAGTATTGCTTATTGATGGATGAATTTCTCTTAATGCTTTACAATTTACCTTTCCGTTAGTCATATTTTTTTGTTCATTCTTTCGAATATTTATTAGTACTCTCTCTTTTCCTTTTACTAGATCAGGTTACTTGATAGGCTATCATGCAATTAACATTTGTCCTATTAACTACCTGGGCATCTAGGCTTCATTGGAATAAGTTCGTACGGCAATATTTTAAAAAAAACAGCACTAATACACACAATAAATTCCATATTGAGCTATTAATATATGTACAAAAGCCGACCCTCTACTCAGAGAGTTAACGCACTAATTGTGAAACGAAGGTTCTTCCAAGTCCTTTATGCTTTACGATAGGATGAAGGCAACTTTAGAATAAAAGTCATATTATAGCTTTAACAAACAGCGTGTTTACAAACAGCTAGTGGCACGCGATCTGACTGGACGTTGTCATTGGTTAGATCAGTGCAGACAGCTTATAAAAAGAGATCGACAATCGCAGAAATTATGAACCATCTAAATACTGTTTTGCATCAAAAAACATCATCACATTCATAATATTATATACGTTAAGCTAGAATATATGTAAGATATCTTGTAACAATAGAAACACTGTCTTTTATCATAGCAATAATGATGGTTCAATATCCGATCAACTTTGGGCTATGATGATCTGAGTGTCAGTGTAGAACCGTGGCTGCTACTCATACTGTTATTGTCGCGGAGGTCTTTACGTTTAGGAGTTGATCATTCTTAAATTTATTATTCAGCATCACTACCGATAAGGAACATTTGAGTTTTCAGGGGATGGTTTAAAACAAGTTTGGTTCTTCGATATTGTCATGAAATACTTGATGACGTTTTCTGTAATCTAATTTATTCTCAAAGACGATCCCGCAGTCGGGACACTCATATTTCGTATGATCTGGCTTTTGTTGGTTATGTTTTTCACTAGAATTAGCAGAGTCTTCCGCTATAAGGATTATATCAGATATTGAAAATTCACGTTCAGAAATTGCCTTTTTAGTATCAATATCATACAGCGTAATTGATTCTGATAACAGGTTATCAAAAGTGGGTCTATCAACTTCAATCTTCTTTGGTGGATTCAATCCCGCTTCCTTGAATACGTTCGTCAATGCAATCAGAGCGTCTGTTAGAACACTTCTAACGATATTATCGGACATTTAAATTAGTATTAGAATCCTACTAAATCTAATGCTTTTTCGTTGAAATACTATAGACTAGATTCAGTGAATTATTTCATTTTACGGGAGTTACTTACATTGATTGCAGGGTCATTTCTGCCAGGATCAGCCGGGGTACTTAGTGGATGGCTCAAAAGGCATGGGCTGTCTATCGTGGATTAAAGAAGGACTAATTCGCTGTGTGTCTCATTTTTCTATGGGATTAGCAATCATATTACCCCATTCTGTCCAGGATCCATCATAGTTCTTGACATCTGGGTAACCAAGTAAATATTTGAGAACAAACCAAGTGTGCGATGACCTCTCCCCTATTCTGCAGTACGCAATTACTTCTTTCTCAGGAGTTATGCCCTTTGATTCATATAGCTTCTTTAATTCGTCTACTGATTTGAATGTGCCGTCATTATCATTGACAGCTTGACTCCAAGGTATGTTATTTGCTCCCGGAATATGTCCTCCTCTCTGAGCATGTTCTGTTGGATATTCTGGTGGAGCTAGAATTTCCCCTGTAAATTCTTTTGGACCTCGAACGTCGACCATTGCTACTGTATCCTTTCTCACTTTCTCTAATGATTCTTTAACATAATTCAAAAACACCCTTATGCTATTGTCAGCATCTGATGCCTTGAAATTTCCTTTTGAATATTGTGGAATGTCTTTGCTCACAGGTCTGTCTTCCACTAACCACTTTTTCCTGCCTCCATTCATTAGCCTAACATCTTTGTAGCCATAATACTTGAAGACCCAAAATGCAAATGCTGCGAACCAATTATTAAAATCTCCATAAAGGATTAATGTTGAATCATTACTAAGTCCAGCTCTCTGTAATAATTCCTCGCAAGCTTGTCTGCTTAAGACATTCCTAGCTACAGGATCGTTTATGTCTTGCATCCAGTCAAATAGAACAGCTCCTGGGATGTGTCCGAGTGAATAATTAGACCTTGGGTCATAGTCTACCTCAGCTATTCGAACCTGTCCTGAATCCTTAAAGTTGTCAATTACCCATTGAGTATCGACGAGAACCTCAGGATGTGCATACTCCACTTTTTCCACTAACTAGTATATCTTTGATAAGTGATATAATAGGTTTGGCTACTCATTGATCGCAGCTATCAGCGCAAGCCTAAATAGTCAGTTGCATGCATACCCGATTCTTTTGTCGGTGAGATGATAGTATTATAGTTTTATGAATCTCCCTTCCTTTAATTCATCATTTGCAGCAGAAGTCTAAATTGTGATTGGTCAATCAATTATAGTTTATTTTTGATTGCCACCACCGCTATCGTTGATAACAATTATGATGATGAAAGCAAGATGTGGTCATGTAGAAGAAAAATTCTATTCAGATTCAGATTCAGATGTACACCATGGACTAGGTAGAAAATGCCATTCCAATTTTGCACTTTTGCTAGAGTTAGAACAAAATTAGTGAAGATGCACTAATAGAGTAATGGTATGCTAAAATACTCACTTCTTTTATCATCGGAAAGAAAAGGTGAAGGTGCAGGCTGCTTTATAGTGCATTTGATAGAATTTTATCAAAGAAAATTAATGCAAGTACCATCAAAAGAGAAGTATATCAGAAAGATGCTCTTCATGTCGCACCCACTTTAAGAGCAATTTGATATAGAAGCCTTAAGATAACTTTATTTATTTTTTACAAACATGGAATCGGGAAGTCTAAGATCGAGCATCTGTTTCTTGAGTACTGCTAACTTTTTAGGGTGATTGATAACGATATTACAGGTGTTCATCTGGCTAAAGCTTCGCCAAGTACTAGAACTTCAAACTGAGAAATATTTTGCAACGTTTGCGTGCTTGTGAAATGCGACTATAAATCAACATAAAGTATGGGTCAGGAGAATATAATATAGAAAAGAATATAATATTTCTCCCATGCTAAGCGAGATCGATAGCAAAACGTAAAGACTTATACCGATTGTAATTATCGAGTAATATCTTTGCCAAGTATTTTGTAATATCAGATACACTTAACATCCCCGTAATTCTGTTATCCGCTTCTAATATAACTAGACGCTTGATCTTATTCTTGGTCATTACTGTTGATGCACTATCGATAGAGTCATATGACATTATCGTAATTAGCGGAGAAGACATAATTTCTTCTGCTTTTATTCTACTTGTTGCTAAATCTTTCAGACAAACACGTTTGACCATATCACGCTCTGTAATAATACCCAGTGGTCGGCTTTCCTTATCCATTACAATTACCGAACCTACTTTTTTGTTCTTCATGAGGACTGCAACATCGTAAGCTGACTTTCCGGTATCTGAGGTTATTGTAACAATCTCTTTGTTTGATGCTATTTCGCTGACTGTACTCACACGAAAGTTAAGTCATAAGTTATTATTTTAGATTACGTAACCATCAGCTATGTCAGGTTCAGTTAAGATGCCAAAACCTGAACGAAATGGATATAATTTATGAACTCCCTTATAATATTATATATGCGACTTCATGGACTATGAAATCTACGATAAACCAAAAATAAAGAATGAGTTGTTAGAAAAGGAAGACTTGAAAGTGGAAGAAGAACTTGAAAAGGTACAAAAAGAACCCATTACTGTTTTAGTATCTCACTAGTATAAGTATCTCACCGTATTAATAACTCTAAAAAAGCATGTTGTGATATAGCATCTGTGGTCAATAAATTCACAAGTAGATTCCAGGACCTAACGTCTAAGAAAACAAAAAACAAGATAACTGATTTCGGGACTCACGATTCCAGTGTTCTCGCGGCAAAGGTTCACCCAAAAAAGCGTGCATTATTTTATGCGTCAGCAGGATCATTTTTGTTTTTCTTTATTACGCTAGTATTACTATTTCCGTCTATCGTTGCTTTTGGACAAACTACAAGCACTTCGAATATACAAAACGGCACAACGAACAATACCAATTCTTCGGCTAACACTGCCGATAATAATTCGCAGCTGCGAATAAAATCTGCAAGCACAAATTCACAACCACCAATTACTACGAAGATTTCTCAGAAAGGGATCTATCAAGTGCAACTAACTTATATCTCAACATTACCTATGCAATCTCCTAACCTTCTTCCTAAAAGCGGATTTCAGATGGAAATAGATTTCTTAAATGCAACTGCTCCAGCACCAACTAGTAAAACAATTCCACAAAAGGAATCAGCTATCAGAGGTGAGTCTAGTCTGGGTATGCCAGTCAGCCAACCAAATATCATACAGCGATTAGTACCGGTGGATAGTTTTGATATGACCATTTATTCCAACAACGGTAAGGTTCTGTGGAACAAGACAAATCAAGCAGTAACAGGTGGAAAAGCCGCTGAGACAATCTCGTTCAATGGTAATTATACCGGCCCTATTACAATTTTGATAAATAATATCAAATCTAGCAATGCAATGACTGGAGGTGTCACAACACCATTATCTACACCAGCTCCTAGTAATGCTACTACTGGTAACGGAACAACGATAGACTCAGTAAGATTTACCTCAAAGTTGACTTAGGAATTTCACATTTTTTGGTCAAAGCCAAGACAAAAACGGAAAACTTTGGAAAGAGGCGGATTCTGTCAAATACCAAATATCAGCGCGTTTAGAAAACTCATAGCGCGTCTTGGAGAACACAAGATTGGATCAAAATTCGGAGCAAGTGTAGACGAGATGTTAGCCAATAATTTGCCTAGCTGTCTTCACTGGCACCGCACTCGATCAAACACCATTCTGCGCAGTGTACCATGCTAATAGTTTGCTGCTCGTGTAAAAACTAAACGAAATATAATGTGCTCCTTTGAACGACTAAATAATCTATATTCGAGGTTCAAAAGTTCTTACCAAGAAATATATAATCTTATGTCTGTGATCATAGCATGAACAATAAAGATACTAAAGAAGAGGATCTAGAATCCGTATAGGAAGATCAAAAGAAGATTGGAAAAGCAGGTTCTGACCCAGAAACCTCCGGTCCAGCAGAAAAGCTGCTGAAATGACTGATGAAAGCAAGGATTCGGAAGAACCAGCCTAGTAGTAGAAATAGTTTAAGAACCTACGCAAGTTCCCAAGGCCTCTTCTTTTCGTCGAGGTTAGATGTTCGGATGGCTGAGGGCCAATGCAGCGACTATATCTGCAAACTAGGGCCGCAGATTTAATCGTCTACGTAATCTCCATTAAATTTTTACCAATTATATACTGCAACGCCTTCACAATTTCTGTCTCACTATTGGGAGGATTAGAACCAACGTAAGCAAACTGCCTAAAATCCAAGCTATAGAATATCCTGAATGTTTAGCAATGGCACCCATAATGCACCAAACAATGACACGCCATTAACATAACTCACAGCAAGTGTTTGATACATCGGTTGATGCTTTTCATTTATCTCTTGCTTTAGCATAGGGAACAATGAAACCCCCAGCGGCAAAAAATCCGGCCAATACGACTGAAATTATAGCAGCAGAATATGTATCGAGTGCAATAATGGATATGCTTACCGTTTATAACTCTTTAATTGTGGAGTTATATCCGCATATTCTGTGGAGCTATAGAAAGACTCACGAAAATAGATTAGGACATATTTTTCCATTCAAGCATGAAGATGCTCATATTAGTTCTATTTAGCTGCTTTTGTATGACCAAATCCAAGTAGACAGATTACCCTTGAGTAAATTAAAACTATAAAAACAATCTTCACAATTTAAATTAACAGTAGAAATGTCAATAAATGAAGACAATGAATTTGAACCACAAGTAAAGGATTTTCAAGAAGAGGTAAAAATAAGTGAGGACACATTGCACGTATTGCCCGAAAACGAACAAGAAGAGAAAGAGGAAATACTGTTAACTGCTCCCACCGTTGAATTCCCAAAGCCAAAAATGTCATTATCTAAAGCCAAATCTTCAAGAACGCGACGCCGGGATGCAACTACCCAAATTAATAAAATAAGACTAATGCTACAATCTATACGGAAAGATACTAAATCCATACAAGGACAGCCAAAATTGATAAAGCGGCTACAGTCACAAATAAAGCTATTACAAAATCAGCTTGCCCAAATTCAAAAAATTATAACAAAAAAAAGTTTTGCTAGAGCTACTACTCCATCAAGAAAAAAACACTGAATCCATTTTCTTTGGGAGATCACCCAATTCGGGGTAGTTTATTCGATGACTTAAAATGGTTTTATGGCTAATGTTTGTAGGTGCGTTACTATCTTAAATGTAAGTTAAATCCTATTGAAAAAGAGCTACTAGCCAAGGCTATAAAATTTGGTTCTCTAGCTAGCGGAAAGATTTTTTATGAAGGAATGCAATCTGCGTTAAGAAGCGCTACCATTGATGAAGATGACGTAGTACATTTCATTGAGATATGCTACTGTTTGGAAGGTGGACTCACATCAGAAACATTCACCAACTGACTTTAGCAAGCTGCCGCGATGGCATCAGCATGAAAAGTNNAAAGGTGGATTATACCCTATGGCAATGGAGATTCCAGTCTTAAATGAGTATTTTGAAAATTTTTCAGAAATAAGAGACGCACGTTTCAGGGAACAATGTACTATGGAGTGTGAATTCTGTGATTGTACTAGAAATATAAAGCTGCCAGGAAAGCCATTGATGGATGAATTGGATACGCTGATGAAAAGTCAACCATATCACGATAACTTTTATAGATTTAGGTAGAATAGAGCTTAACAGAAAGAAACAAAAAGAAAGCATTTATCCTTTAAAATCTTTATATAATGATAAGAATTACAATAAACTCCAATCGATATTTGCAGGTGCTGCCGTTTCTGGCCTCTGCAATCTTCCATGATGGTACTGATTATTTCAGAATAAAAAATATACCAGATAATGTTGAATCTCGTGAATCTTGCTAACTATAGGATTAGAGGTTTATGATAATGTTGATTCCGTAAAATCCAGCGCTAGAAGTTCACTTGCAAGCAGTGATAAGCAACAAATGTAGTTTGAACGCTTGATCCAAAATAGGAAATCGAGGCATGAGTGACTGACGAAGGTAAGGACTCGGAAGAGGAAGTTTCAAACATTTTCTTTCACGATCATTAATAACTTTACCACCGGACATTCAGTCGATTTTGAAATAATATATTGTTGTTGTAAATAGGAGACTACGTAGTCGAGCCCACTAATATCCTAATTTCTGCTTCAACATTTCATACTTTGAAACCTTTTGTTGAGAAAACTCAATGATTGCCTGTTTTACATCTGGTTTCGTAGGACTGCTGTTATCCACACCTATAGTTAACAGATGTTCATACATATCTATTTTTGATTCGCAGGCCTCTTTCAGCAGTAAGATTTCTTCATTTGTAAATTCCATTATTTCGTCACCGCTTTTAACAATGCAACAAACTGTTTTAAGCATTTTAAGCATAGAATCTCTTTTTCTGTCAGGGTTAGGTCTGGCTTTACCAATTTCTGTAAGCACATTCGTAGTTGATACTTTTAAGAACAAAGCTGTCCATATATTATCATGAGTCAAATCTCTAGCGACAAAACGACGCAAGAAACTTCAAATCAGTGGGCTGAAATAACTGGACAAATTATCGATAATTTGGTAGGCAAGAATATGTCGATGTGCTCACAATCGATATCCCAAAAGCCGAAGGGCCAGGTGGTAAGCATATGGGCAGTGTACAATGGACAATAAATGGCAAGATAACAATTACGAGCGAAGCATATGATAAAAACAACCAAGGCAAGAAATGAGATGTGTCTTTGATATTACGTGATGATAACCATCTTCATATAGATAACCAAGATCCCATAGCAGATTGGTTAGTCAGATCCATGAGGAGAGCACGAACAGGTTCAATCAAGCTCGATATAGAAGGCCAGCCTGCTGTAAAAATAGACATAATTAATAATGGAAATAAAATAATGGTAGATCTTTTGCAGCCAGTATTTTTCAGAACACCGGAGGATGAAACAGGCTTATTTGACAAATTAAAAACCGTAAAAGAATTTGCCAGGAAACTTACAGATAATGGTATGACAATATCATTCCTCAGAAGAGGCAAAGAAGCAGTAACCATAGGAAGAGATGCCAAGCCAACCCTTTCAAAAATAATAACTAAAAGTGACGATGTACAAATAAATAGCGTAACACAAACAAGTAATCTTAAACGTGATTTAAAAGCAGATTAACCTTGCGAGAGCCACGATCTCTCACGCAGCCTTAGGATGCTTGTCGGTCAAGAAATCCAAGCAGACAATCCGGTCGAGAATTGTGAGTTTGAAGCCAAAACTCACTAGTGTACATTGATCCCAAAACAATTGTAGCATAAGTGGCACAAGTATAATCAATGATACCTCGTCAGTTCTACCTTCTGCAGCTGTGACACGGAGGGCATCCTACCTGCACTACCTTCCTTGGGCAAATATTGGGCGATAACACCTGAAGTTCGACCATTTACATTCCCTTCGTCTGTGACAATAGCACAATGGTTTGGCTTCATAAATGATATGCAGTTATAACAGAAATGGCCCGTGTGATGATCAGAATCACTAAACTGATCCATTTCCATATATCTAGCACTTACTTTTGTTAATTTCTTTAACTTTGTTGCCTCTTGTGGTATCGTTTGACTTGATTCTTTTGCCATGTCGAATCATAACTCACACTAAACTCGATATACGTTTCATCCAGTCCTGGGTGTTGCATTTAACGTGCCAGTAAAGTTTTGGAAAGGCACGAAGTATCTCTATCGAGTTTCCCGTGCGAGAAGTATAGAATGCGATCTGCAATTTTATCCCCGATACCATACATTCAAGAGTTCTTTTGCGTCATTATCGTTTATACTTGCCAGATAGTCTATATCGAGACTGCCTATGACGATGTGATTTAAAGAAGCCTTATTTGCCTTGGCTTGTATTCTGACCTAGGAATCTTTTTGAAGTGCAATTCTTTCTGTAGCTGCTACATTGTCATAACGGCAATATTGGTCAGAATGAGGATGAATCTTTTTGGTATACTCTGTCCGGTTAGTCATTTTCTTGGCCTAACCCTAGCACTGAGGATATTTGGAGGGTTATGCACGTAGTAGCCCGGCCAGATTATTTATTTGAATTAATTCGCTACTGACGAAACAATTGATAGAAAGAGCAATACATAATACAAAATACGCTTCAATCGATAACGAACATAATATGAGAGGCGAGCATGCTAAGGTTAACTACAAAAAGATTAAGACCTCGAACACTACCAAAAATAACATCTTTGATGTGGCAATAATAGGTGCAGGATTTGCTGGTTTGTCTGCAGCATTGGTTCTCGGTAGATACTTGCGTCCTGCGGTAGTCTTTGATGCTGGAAAGACGAGAAATGATATCACAAAACATGTCCACAGCTACCTGGGCCTGGAAAATATGTCACCAAGAAAATTTATCAAGAAGGCCTGGAAAGATGTTCTACAGTATCGTTCCATTCAAGTAATTAAGCAAAAAGTACAAAGAATTGAAAATTGCAATCAGTATTTTGTCATAAGCACTGACAGGGATGAACCTTCGATAAAAGCTAAATATATCATATTAGCGACTGGAGTTACAGACATTAAACCAGATATTAAGAATTTTTCAAGAATAGATGGAAATGGAGCATGGCATTGTCCTCACTGCGACGGGCTAGAAGCCGCTGGCAAGCAGCTTACAATAATAGGCAATGGCAATGACGGTGGAATTATATCATATGCAAAGGAATTCTTAGGCTGGACTGACAACATTAGGGTTTTCATTCAAGACGATCATCATTTAGATCAGACAGAAATAGCTGAAGCTAAGAGGTTATCTATTGATGTTGTTGAAAGTGATCCTTTGATAGAAGTCAGGGATGATAGACGAGGAGTATCACATCATATTAATCTTCTAAGTGGGAGTGGTAAGCTGTATAATACAGACGTCATCTTCTACCATATTGGCTACAATGTCCAGACCCAACTTGCTGAACAGCTGGGCTGCCAGCTTGATGAAGGGTTTATTAAAATAAATAATAAACAGCAAACGACAGTTGCAAATGTTTACGCTGCTGGAGATGTAGATACTGATAGACATTACGTAGTGTTGGCTGTAGCTAGTGGGGCAGTAGCAGCCATATCAATTTATGAGGATATTTTAAAGAGGGCATTGGAAAATTCATGACTTTTAATGAGATTCTGGAAATCATAAGTCATCGACATATTCTTGCCTACCAATTTATCGATAATTTGAATCTCGACAAAGCCTGAAATATATCAAGACCTTGTACTTAACTGATAGGATCCCGGGAATACTTTATTTTTAATATCAGCAATATTACATTCAATGATACACCAACTGAATTACCCCCTGCTATCACCAGATCACTTTTTGCTATCCCATATAAGATCCATAAAGATAATCCGACAATTAAAGCGATGATTAACCATGTTGAAACATCATCCATTTTTTTAGTCTTTATACCTTTGATAATTTGAGGCATTGTACTTGAAACCGCAAAAATAGTTGCCGATATACCTAAGATTGGAAGTACTAAGAAATTGAACATAATCAGTTACTTAGTTAGTTATACCTCTTTATGATTCGATGTAATTATCTATCATATCTGTTGCCGCATTCACGGGATGTTCTTGATTATTAGCGATTGTCTGCATATAGCGTGGTAAATTTCTATGTGTTTCCTCTATTGCCTTTCTGGCCTTATTTTTTGCATCGTCAAAAGGTTGAGTGATTACCTTCCTTGTATTAGTATCTGTAGTACAGGACACTATGATTACCACTGTCGCCGTCATTTGTGGTTATAGGCATACACTTCCTTATGACACTATCCCAATTAAGCATTGCACATAGAAGTTCAGACAGTACCCTGATTTCACGAATTTGTGGATTAGAGGAACTATTCAGTAAATTACTCAACACTTCACTTGCTAAAATTGGCTCACGTGTGATCGTAGGAGCCAAGCGACTTGCTATCCGGAAAACCTTGATCTAAATACTTTGAGTTATTCTTCTTCTTTTTTCAATACCAACCTTAAATGTCTTTGAGTATATACTGTCTGCTTTTGCTTTTGAATTTGACTGATCGCATTGTCTTGGTTATCCTGTACCAAATAGTCTTGTCCCTGAGAATTTCTAGGAGAATGTAGGCCAGAAAGTCCAGGTGCGCGCGTATAAGCGCCCGCTTTCCTTCTTCTAAACCTAATTGCCTTGCATCCCTGTAAAAGTTTTCTATTGTTACTTGGATAAATAAAAAGCTGGGTTAAAAGTATTTTTGGATACAAAAGTGGTATGTCTCCAAAGACAATTCACATTTTCATTTTCATTTACATATTTCATTCGCTTTCCTTAAATAGCATAGCCGCAGGTGTCTCTGGTGGTGTATGTTAAGATGGATGATGACAAGGTAGAAGAGTCAGTTATAGCCAAGTCAAGGGGGGAACAAGAAGAAAAAGATGTAGCACCACAAGATGCTGCACTCTATCGTGTCCTAGGCTCAAAGAAAAAGGTGACAAAAGAAGAGGCAGGATATCGAGAACAACAAGAAAATGAGGGGGAGGCGAAAGAAATTAGAAGCAATGACCACAATAACAACAACCATTCATGCGTAAAGTGCAAGTTCAATCTACCAGACGAAAAAGAGTGTCATATTGTAGAGGGAGAAATTAACAATGACTATGGTGTTTCAAAATTCTTTTCTCCAAAAGGCGATGGCATGTTGCCAGGAGATATTGTCTGGGATTTTATAAAAAAGACAGGAAGAAAACTTGAATATGAAGAGGGTCATGTTATCGGAAAAGGTGCAGAAGGATACCAATGCAAAGACTGCAAGTACTATATGTATTCTGATAGATGCTTGTTGATAAAAGGCACCCCTTTTAAGCCTGAAATGAGCTGCGCTATTGTTGTAAAAATTGGCAATGGAACTGATGTTTAAAAACACAAGATCGCGTAATGGGTTAGAAAATGGACTATTATCTTTTTCTTATGTTTACAATGTTGGTGTCTAGATAGATGGATATAAGCAACGATCTATTATGTGATGCTTGAAGAAAAGGAATTTTATATTATATTATATTAGCTGTTCTCAATAAAACCGATGTTCGCGATAGCAAATACACGAAAAACATTTCGAAAAATAAATAAATTACCAATTTAATTTTTCAATATTGACAGAAAACACATATTAACCAGTCTGACTCTTTATTAATAGGAGAGTTATTAAAATGTCTAATACAGATAGCAGCATTGGTAATGTACATAATGTGGGCCATTTTGAAATTCCAGCGGAGGATGCTGAGAGTTTGAGAAACTTTTATTCGTCTTTATTTGGTTGGCAGTTTGAAAAGGCTCGTGTAACCCCTGGCTATTGGATGATAAAGAATGCGGGCATTAGCGGAGGCTTGATGAAGAAAGAACATCCTGAGCAAATGCCCTCTCTGTATATTTCAGTTGAATCCATTGATGAATATATCAATAAAGCCCAAGGTTTAGGCGCAAAAATCATAAAAAATAAGCAAGAAGTAGATGACGGCTTTTATGCAATAATGGAAGATCCCCAAGGAAACACCTTTGGCATATGGCAGGGTAAATAGAGACGTAACGAAAGCACGGTACGGCTTTTGTTCAGTATTTTGGCCATGTCT
>QHBN01000026.1 GCA_003176995.1 Candidatus Nitrosopolaris wilkensis | reverse complement strand
AAGTGTGTAAGTACAACACCTAGGTAATTCAAAATTGCTTTTTGTCCTTTCATATTGCAGTTTTTTGCTGCCATAAGGGCATCTTCCATGTCGCCCCCTGCAGACCACTTTTTGACCAATCTCAAGAGTAGCCGTTCCATTAGTAAATAATTATGGCTATCCGAATGATTAGGTTGATTGTTCATATTCATAGAGACATATCTATAGACATTATAACAGGAATGTTATTTAGAATATGGGTTTATATCTATACTTAATTCGGTGTTGGTCTGGCAGCAACTCTACAAGGGAACAACAGCAGCAAGAAGACACTAATAATAATAGTATAGTCGATGCCACATTGGGGTTAACACCAGAGGATCGTAAGCGCTATCGGAGGATAACGCCTTGACGATTGTCGACTATATCGTTTCTATGATATATGAGTAAGCCTCAAAGAAGATGGCGCTTATGCTGTAGCGCCTCCTTCTGAACATCCTTCCGGATATCAATATGAGCTGGTTGGCGGAAACCTATCACCAGCATTACTGTCAAAACAACAGCTAATGCAATTAGTTGCAACATTAAAATAGAAAGATAAAAGTCCATCATCATCAACAAATGCAAGTAATACTAATCTGACATATGATATCGATGACAAACAGATAACTCACATCGTTTCACTCATAAAACCGTACTACCACTCGGGATCACGCAACGGTTTTGTAGTGTATCTATCAGGATGGCTTAGGAAGGAAGGTATTGTGATCCGTACTGCGAGAAAAGTAATACAAAGCATTTGTGAAGACGATGAGGAGAAAGCTGCGAGGATAAGAACTCTAGAAGAAACATATCGAAAGGAATGGTCGAATGACATTAAAGGATACTCTGGTTTGTTAGAATTACTCACCGATGAGTTTGGAGATGTAAGAAAGGCACGAACTTTCCTAGACGAATTACAACGCTTGCCTGAACAGGTTCAAAAAAAGGATGAGGAAGATGTCATCGTTTTTTATGGTGGCCGCGATTGTAGTGAATTAGGAGGTACAATTCAGATATCCTTTCTTTCGCCTTCAGGCCGAGTTACTACTGAGACACCTACGGGAAATGAGATTATGTTTGTAAAGCATGACATCAAAAGAATGGTCTTTCTTAATTGGACTCAGATGCATTTTGGAAACTCGACCTTAAATATAAAGTATTTAAAACATGGCAGTTGTCATTTCTTTACTGCCTTCTGTCTATATCCTTCTAATTCTCAAACGTGACTCTAAAGGAATTTGACTTTTTTCCACGAATTTCCCTGAACTTATCCAGCCAGGTGATATTGCTGTCGTTAGACCAGGTGAGAAAATCCCAGTTGATTCTACAGTAATCCTAGGCTCCTCTGTAGTCCGCCTAGGTAGACGAATATCTGAAATGTATGATTTACGGTGTCAAACTCCAGGATGATGTCTTTCATGGGTCATTATGGTTGTAAGTCCTGCACTCTTTGCTGCAAGCTAATGCCCTTCTTTCATCCTCCATATCACTTCCTATAAATATAGCATCCCCATCTTCTGGTTTTAGTTTTTCAAGTAATAACCTTGCAGTTTCTGGTTCCTTTGTCAAAGGATCGTAATTAGTCCCAGGCATTACAAACCTGTTATGCTTAAACAGTAATGAGGTAGCACCTATCGCCCCCATTCTTATTGCCGCATCTCTTTGTTCTATTCCTGACTTGAGAGCAAATCCATACTGTTTTAACAATACTGCGTAATTGAACCTACCCAAAGCAACAGAACACTTTGATAAGCTGATTTCTGCAGGTATCGCAGAGAAAAATTGTTCAGAAACTCTTTTTACCTCTTGAAGTAGTTGTTGTGCCAGCCTTGCTGCTTTCTATTATACCGTGAGTTTTGAGATGTTTTACTAATGTTTTGACAGAACCTTCTCCAAGAGATAATTCCTTGCACAATAAGTTTCTACTTATATGTCCTTTATTTTCTATAAGCTGTAATACTGTAAACACATGAACCGAATCAAAAGAAAGTATTCTACTTGGAGCATATCTGCTTGCAATCTTCGCCAGTGTTTTGACATGCATGTGCACTCCTTATTTCACCTATATACAGGGATATTACTATTTTTATTCATCTGTAATAATTAGTTTTCTTACAGTCCATCAGCATAGACAAAAACACAGACTGGTTTATCGATGGCTAGCGTTGGATAAACTATCCTAATATTTATATACTACACGCTTGACTAGTAGATAAATGTCTGTCATCAACAAACAGATCGCCAAAGAGAGCAGCAGCGTACCGAAAATAGCAGTAGGAACACTTCTTGGGATTTTAGTATTCGGAATGTTCGTAGTCGGGTATGACCAAGGACAATTGGCGCAAGCGTTATTAGGTTCAGTGGGAATTCAGCCAACCCATACTCAACTAATGTTGCTGCATGAATTCAACCATGATCTAAGGCATTCCGCAGGATTTCCATGTCACTAATATATTAGCGGTTACAGCGGGCCTAACATCCTAAATGCTGCAGATAAGATAAGATAGAACATGAAGACCCTAATTTTTATCGTTGTAACTCTTATTTCTGGTGCGATCGCAGGTACTTTGCTTGGTCTAGTCAATCAGATTGTAGTTGAACCATATATCGACAAGGCCATAGGAATTCAGACGCAGAGGGCTATCAATGCGGGTGAAAATATTGATCCCTTACAACAATTAGATTATCGTGTGTGGCAAAAAGGGGGAGAAGTAGTTGCTAGTACTATATACGGTATATCGCTGTCAGCATTATTTGGAATAGTCTTTGTATATAGTAGGAACTCGTTGCCTGGTTCTAACAACAAAAAGAAAGCACTGGTTCTCACGGGGATTATGTTCGTTGCATTATTCTTGATTCCTACTCTTAAGTATCCAGCCAATCCACCTGCCGTGGGAAATCCAGATACAATATACTCCAGAGAGAGTTTTTATGTTGGATTTATTGCCATCTCTGGATTTAGTAGCTTGGCAGTTGCTCTTCTATACATGAAAAAGATAATAAACAAGAATAATAGGCCTTCTAAATCAAAAGAAAACATCGCAATTCCAGTACTGTTATACGCAATTATTATGGCTAGCTCATATCTGTTGTTCCCGCCAAATCCTGATAGAATTACTATACCAATAGATTTAGTTACAAATTTTAGAATTGCAAGTGCATTTACTATTGGCATTTTTTGGGGTTTAATGGGTATAATTCTAGGTTCATTTTGGGACAAACTTAAACCACATGAAACCAGCAAAATT
>QHBN01000025.1 GCA_003176995.1 Candidatus Nitrosopolaris wilkensis | reverse complement strand
TACCGCAGGACGCAAGTATCTACCGAGAACCAATGCTGCAGACAAACCAGCAAATCCTGCACCTATTATTGCCACATCAAAGATGTTACCTTCGGTAGATTTCGAGGTGTTAATTTTTTTTGTCATCAACCTTGGCAAACTTACCTCGCATATTATGTTCGTTATCAAATGAAGCGTATTTTGTATTATATATTGCTCTCTCTTTCTATTGCTTGGTCGGTAGCGAATTTATTCAAATAAATAATCTGGTAGTTTTGGTTTGATGATAGTGCTTGGCTAACCTTCGTAATATCTCCGGTGCTAGACCAAGTCGCGGCGCGCTAACAAGAAATGCACCGCCTACCGTCCAAGCGTTTATTCTATATAGCTTTGTAGACTAGACAGTCCAGACAATTAAGAAATACGATCTAAAATGAATACCAGGATTCGCATAGACAAATTCATAGAAATCTAAATGAATTTTTTCGTATAGCAGACGTATCATATTATGGGTCCGCCGTATCTGTCTAAAGTCCATATATAATATTATGTACAATAAGAGAGTACTATGACAGAAGCAAGAAGTTCAAAATCTCAAAAGTCGAATCGACTCAAAAGGTTTGGTTATAAGTACATGGGGCTAGCTGGTGGATTATGGAATCTAATATGGATAATTGTTGCCGTAATCATAATCATTATACTATTAAGTTTCTTACTTCACCTATTGTTTATTCTACCTACAACAATCACTGGGGCAGAGCAAGAGATAATAAATACGGATAAAAGTATAAGCGCTATATTATCCTCGCGATAGTATATCCTTCGAGATCTTTGAAAGATTACCTACGAAATTTGGGTCGATAAAGAACGTACTGTATCTGTACTTTATCTTTTGGTATGCTAGACGACCTACACATGCAATACATAATCGATTTCTATATCCGTTCGGTTATTATCGAATGCCACCGCTTAGCCCCTCTGTAGATGTTACAATTAGCCTAGGCAGGCTATGGTTAGCATTTGAACCTGTTTCCCTCTTCCTGATTCGCGCAAAATCAACAAACTAGAGATAGACTGGCTCTGCGCTAGAAAGTGCGTTTATTGTATCTCCTGAAATTAGTATCTGTCAATTTGACTCTTGTAGTTTCAGGCGATAGAATCAATCTCAATATAAAAACAGCGTTCATTGCGCGGTTTATTCTTTTTCCCATGATCTTCTATATCCAAACACAATAATCAGCTTTCCAGAAGATAGTGCCTTAAACGCCAACCAAAGACGATCTGCCATAATCCAATTTTCCTTCAGTTTGTTCGAGTAATCTATAGTCTTCGCCAGATCTAATCCCATTGAGCTCCATTCTTCTAATTTGTTACCCATCATTGTCTGGTCTACTATGCAGAAGTGCATGTATGCTGTCTGCCCGATGGATCAGGCATCTACTATATCGTTGCAAATTCAACAGAATTTTCTGTTTCCGCTTGTTTTTATAATGTTCTTAAGCTTTTTTAAACTGAAATTATCCTGAGACGCATGTTGAAGGACGCAGATCTGATAACGGAAAAGAAACAGGGAAAAAACAGGTTTTATTCATTGAATAGACGTTTGCTCGAACCGTTAGACGATATTCTACCTTCAGTGGTATTTCTGGATAGATCTTATTGGAAACAAGGACTTCACGTTCAAGCTCCAATAATCCGGCTACTAATGCTGTACTACTAATGGCATTAACTTTTTTAGTTCGTTAAAACGTATTACTTCCTCTGTGCTAAGGCTCTTTAATATTAATAAGGTCTTCCTCCTAATGCTTCCCACAGTTATTTTGCTGTTAATACCTTTGATGGCTGTCGTTCCGAAAGACTATTTATACATCTGAATGATCCTCTTAAAGCTCTCTTTGAAATGGTTCGTGTAACACGGTCTGGTGGAAATACTGTGATATCAGATATGGATGTCGATTCATTAATGATAGACGTAGATCATATCTTAACACGGAAGATAGTGCACATATTAGGCGATATAGTAGCTGCATAAAAAGCAAGATTTGTATCTATAGAATTCTGTCCTACCTATAAGTGAGTAGTGCAGTCTCAAGAAGACATCCATTATCTTGGTGTCAGCAATCAATTGAGGTACAATATCGCATATTAACTTGTCACCCAGTAAAAGCAGCCGCAACAGGACTGGGTTGTAATAACATTCTACATCTCATTCAGTCTCTGTACGTCAACGGGAGACTAAATGTGAATTTGGCTCCTTTTTCGTCATTTGCGTTATTTTCTGCCCACATCTTTCCACCATGAGCCTCGATTATACTTTTCGATATGAAAAGACCAAGTCCAACTCCACTAGTAGATTTTGTAACAAATTTTGTAAACAGCCTAGGTAATATTTCAGGATCTATACCAGTACCCGCATCCTTTATGCTAACAATAACCTCTTGGTTTTGTTTATTTTCGACGGTAGTAGATATTGTTCCTTCACTAGTGAATTTAACAGAATTACTCAATAGGTTAGAAATAACTTGGGTTAACCTAGCCTTATCTGCTTCTATAACAACATCTTTGTCTTTATTTTCGTATATTAATTTAACATCTGACTTTTCATAAAGATTTCTATAATCTTTTATGACATCTATTATCATTCGATTTAAATTGAATTGTTCTTTGCTCAGTTGCATTATCTGAGTTTCAATTTTTGTGACATCTAGAACATCAGATGTCAGTTGTCGCAATCTTTTTGCATTTCTTGTTATTATGTCTAGAAGCACCAACTCTGCCTTTGCTTTCACTCCGCTTCGCCCTTTGCAATCTTTTTGTATTTTGGAATAAAGGACTTCAGAAAAGGTAAGTATAGGCTGGATAGGCGTTCGTAATTCGTGAGCCGCGATGTTGATAAACTCTCGCTGCATCTTGTCGTGAACATTTAATTTCTCGTGTGTTTTTTTAATGTCTTCATATAATTCAGTTTGTATCCAAAGATTTTCAAATATAGAAACATAGGATAAAACCCCAGCTTTGCTATTAGAGTATGTTGATAATCCTATTGCCTCCACAAAGGTTGTCTTAGAGTCATCTCTTATTTCCATTACTAATGAAATTTTTCTATCGACTAGCAGGATTGTGGCTTTAGTATCTGATACTTGTTGAATGAACCTAACACCAATATAATTAGGCGAATGATGTTTCAAGTGTTGTACTGTTTGTGCCTCTATGTTAGGTTCTGGCATCAATATTCTAACTTTTACATTACGTTCTTTTGCTCCCTCTTTAAATAATTGAAATGCTCCCATTTTCTCCTGTCGAAGAAAAGCATTGATGGATGGAAGTATTAACAATATTTCGGTCGTGGCATTTTTTACTCGATTCAAATAAAGACTCTGAGCTTCAGTTGAATTCTTAAGAACCTCAATATCAGCCAAAGTAACACCTTCTTCAATATCCCTTATCCTCTCTAGAGCATCGATTCCACTCTTCCATAATCCCTCAAAAATAAAATTAAAGTGGTTGACGTAAGCAGGTTCGTTACTAGTTAGAAGACTTTGTACCATTTTACCATTTACCATTTTACCACTCTTCATTTTGTCTATAGTAGCATGGAAGTATTTGTTATCAACAGCAAAGTTCATCGCTGGAAGGTTTTTGACATGTCTTATCTGTGCTCCTGCATTCAGAAATATCTTGATTAAATCTATATTATCTTCTCTGCGATAGTGGTGATCCATCTTATGCCCTTGTTATTCTTTCTTCCTTCCTTTACGTCTCTTTTTTTTCTTTCAGACGCATTTAGTATTTTTTCGTACAGGTCAAAGAAGTTATTATATATTAACTGCATTCCACCAATAGAAGAACAAACTGACCGTTCAGCAGCATTTTCAATAACATATTTTAGATGATTGTTAATTTGTTGAGAACTTTCTAATACTCTAGTCTCATATCTTGTTATTATTCCTTGCTCCATTTCTTTAATCCTCTGCTCAGCCGGTATTCCGTTGCTCCAAAAGGTATCAAAGACATATTGGTGCTGTTCTACAATTTGCCTGACATTGCTATAGATAATTTTTGGAGCTATTTTCCCTTTCTCAAATAAAATTAAAGGAGAGAGATATTCTGTTTCGCTTATCATAAAATTTCCCTTAATCCCATCTAGATGATGGAGTTCATGTACTATTTTCATTAGCTCTTTGCAGTATGATATGTTGCTTTTAGTAATTTCAGTAAGATACCTTAACTGCACACCCCTACTTTTAGCGTCAAGAAAAGCTTTCTTTATTGGTTCGATCCCAATCGCTAGTTGAGGTCTCGTGTAATTCATGCAAGTATCAATTCTCTTCTTTGTTTTTGAGAAAAATCGTAGTTCTGAATTTATGACATTCTGGACGCCATAAAATATCTCCGTCCCTTTAATGTTTCTACTAGCCGCAAGTGTAGTACCAGTAGGCAATGACAGTGATCGAATTCATAAGACGACTATATAAGCTGCACATATAGAAATTATCAAAATCGTTAACAAAAAGAAGAATCTCATCCGATTTGGACAATTATTTGATAATATGATCTTGGATTAGATATCATATTTTATTTAGTGACATTGGAGGATGTTAAGAATACTTAATCGGCAATTTGCTATGTGTCATAACACGATCTACAGTTGAAAATACTCGACGTTATAATCATCCTGACATGACATTACACACCGGACCTGAAATGTAAATATACCTAATTTGTGCACCTGCTTCAAAAAGATCTTTAATTGCTTGAAAAGTTTCTTTTTCTATATTAGTGATTATATATGAGCTATCATCGCGGCGGTAGACCTAATCTGGCGTCGTAGAAATGGCTCATAGCTATTTACCAATTCATCCCGGTAATACAATAATAGGAATGTTTGACATTAAGTGTTTTATCGTAGGCTTCTCTTAATGCTCGTTTTCTTCCTTTTATGATAAATGTAGAAGTGTTGGAAGAGAAGGCTGAAGAATTAGTGGTCAATATATAACACAATATCAAGGTGATTGATATATAAAAGAAAAGCGTAGGTCACTCATCTACTATTTCTGTATCTCGTTTAGGGGAAGAATTGTAATATAGACACTGAATACTGTGCTACGCTGTCCCACATTGTGCGAATTGTCTTCAGAAGACTTAGGTTATGAATGGCATGTTATAATATGTGAGTGAACAATCCTCTTCAAAGAGGGCTCCTATAAGAATAGAGATAGTGTCATCTGCTGAAAATATTTCTGTACTAGATAAGGACCTTCATGATATTCTTAGAGATGCATCTAATAGCTGTGACTTTAGCAGCTATGTGGATAAGAATGGAGAGACACGCGTAATGATAGAATGTATAGTCGATGAGGAGGAGAAGGAACACGTTTGGGATTTGCTGAGATTCAAACACAAAAGAGATTGCTCTATATCATCAGAACCAAGCGAGCTATTATCTGATACAAGCTCAAAGCCTATTACTGATTTTAACGACGATATTCGGGTTGACGGGGGATTTTAAAAACTGACCTTATAAAGTTGCAGCTTCTGTCAGCTTATAATACTGCTTTACTACATGATGAGCTAGATAATATTTTGCAAGACGCGTCTGGTTGTTGCGAATATTGTGGTCGTAGATAAGGATGGAATAGTCCAAATAAAGACAGAATGTATAACTAGTGAAGAGGAATCGTTGTACACTGTAGCTCAATTGAAGTTTAGGTATGTAGATGCAGAACGGGATTGATGTCCCTTCGTGTGAGTTAAGCTGTTTGATGCATAGTGCGTAGCAATGGTTTGTAGCAGCAATGTCTGTTCTGCGGCAGTCATCTGGATCGACATGATTCAGGTCTGGGAATTGTTCGTTCCCAGCCAATACTTAGGAACCTAGGTCACTATTGCTAACATTTGAGTTCCTTCATTATTTTTTTACAAGATTGTCCATTTCAACGGGTTTTTTTATAAAACAGCCTACATCTAACGTTGGATAATCCTCTTTTAAATTCTCATAAAATACTTCATATGCAGTTATAAAACATGCCCTCGCATTGTTATCTTTTTTCTTTACTTCTTGATATAACTGAAATCCGTTCAAATGTGGCATTTTGATATCGAGGAGTAATAGGTCATAGAATGCTGACTTGAACTTTGACAACGAAATCATAGGATCATTGTATGCATCCACTGAAAAACCATTCTGTTCTAGACCTGTTTTTAACGCTAATATAATATCAGTCTCATCATCTACAATTAGGATTTTGTAATGGCTGAGATGCGATGACGTCTTCTTTGTTTGAGCGGTACCTACACCAATTCTCTTATTTTTTGATTTTTCTCTCGTAGATTGCAACAGCTCCTATACGCCAACGGGATTGATATCTCTTTTTTTATTTATATCATTTTATGATGACACCAACTTGCTAGGCGCTATGTAACAAACCTAAGTTATATTACATACATATGTAATCCTGACATCATAATAAAAAGCAAAGGCTGCGTGTACCTAATGTATGGCACATAAGAGGAGAATTTCATACTAATACTAATAATAAAAAGGTGCTACGCTGTCCCACATTATTCACATTGTCTTCACAAAATTTATCAAACTAGTTATACACAATTCTTGTAAATAAGTAAACTGTCGCCTGAAGGCTCCTGTAAAAACACAGCAGTCTTTTTGATTTTAGAAAATGTCCAACCCTCAGTAATGGTGCAATCAATTTGCCATACGAATCACAATATGAGTATATAGAACGCCTCAGTCTTCTTCTTAAAAAGGGGGATTGGATCCACCGTTTTAGTCATCCTGCTACAACAAACGAAGTAAAATGCACATCAGTCGAGCTCTTAAAGAGTTATACCATACTGGAGAAAGAAGTATGTTTGATAACGACCTTTGATGAAGAGGCTGACGCATTGTCGGAATTCATAGGTATCCCAATACCCTCAGATTAGATGAATAGATTTAACGTCAATAGGGTAGATTTCTCCTGTAAATATCTAGTTAGCTACAGACTTATCAGCTACCGGTACAGTTATATCATTCTGTCATCTATATTTATTACAACAATCCATTAATATTTTCATTGGTAATTTCTAAGGTCTCACGCGAACAATATTTCTCTTTATGATGAAAGAGATATTCAGAGGTGTAGATTTGATGCTTCCTTTAGTTTTTTGTATGATCACGGTATAACTGCACAACCTTTTGTTGCTATATTATACATAGATACGATCTGGGCGTTGTAATAAGAAATAACAGGCATGGATATAACCTACCTATGATATAAAAGAGCAGGTGCCTATTACAAATAAGAGGACCTGGTAACAACAAAAAAGATAAGATAGTGCATTCAACATATAGGATAAAGGAACATATATGCAAGGCTCTAGAAGGAGAGTCAAAAAAAAGAAGAATAACAATCAGTATACTGGTTAATAATATAATTGATAATTATCTTAATTCTGAGATGTATTTTGAGCAGCTTGGTTTTATTTTAGTCAGTAAGGATTTCCTGAGAAAGGTCTTTAGCAAAATAGAAAAAGCAGAAGATATTGAAGAATTTGGTCTTGAGTTAGGCCTCACAATGGCTAAGGAATACGTATCTTATTTTTTTCCTCAGGTTAATAGCAAGAGCCTGATTAAATATCTGGATTTGTGGTTTAGAAGGTTTCAGTCCTATCAGCACAGAATTGATAATGATAGGAACAATAATAATCAGAATAATAATAATAATAATAAGAATGGTGAACGACATTACTTTACAGTTATTCATGACATAAATATGAACTTCTCAATGGCATTAAGAACGATTTTGGAAGGACTAATCGTACCGATCATCAAAAACGATATAGAATTTCGAAATATTACTGCAAGTGCAATCTCATTTTCTTTTGAAGTATCTAGATAGAGAGGAGGAACTATTTGTCGTGCTACACTGGCCCACAAGGTATGTATTGTCTTCACAATATTTATCAAATTTCTATTAGTATATTGTCGCTGTGAGCGAATCAGCTTATTCAAAAAGAGCTCCTGTAAGGACAGAGATGCTTTCCTCGGCTTATAATACAGCTTCACTGCATAGCGAACTTAATGATATTCTGTTAGATGCATCCACTTGTGATTACTATCGTTATGTCGATAATGATGGAATGATGCAGATAAAGAGAATGAGAAAGAAGCGCTAAGCATCATGGCTCGATTGAGATGGAAATATTCAAATGCAGCCCAGGATTGTCCTATTATATCGATAAAACCATTATTACTCCACAATGCATAGCAATGGCTTGTAGAAATATCTGTACAAGATACAAGATCATGAAAGATCGAAGAGGTTCTTACTATGAGCAAGGTCACAAGCGATGTTCTGTAGGTCAAGTGTTTATAGATTGGCAAAGATCAAAGTGCCCTTGCTGCGGATTTATGTTAAGGATAAGGCCACGGCATCAACCGAATATGCCGTATCCCAACCCTCATTTACTTACGAAGCTAAAATACGAACCAGTAGTAGTGGTATAATGCTCTTCCCATGCCACCTGTCGACAGATCTTCAACTAGCTATTCGGCTGATTCTATTAACCTTCCATTGACCAGCTTAGGAGGAGAAAAATAGGTGAAAGAAGAAGTACAATTCGTTCGATCACAAAACTATTGCGTATGTTTCATTCAGATGGTGAATACTACAGGTACTAGTACCACCATTAATGATTCGGATAATATTAGAAAATATTATACGATTTTTATCAACACAATGTCAACTATAGCAAGGACCTTTGGAGCAAAGACAGTCAAAAATATTACCGATACTCATATAATCTATTTTCCACAAACATCAAATTCTACGGATGATTCTGCATTCAGAGATGTGATTGAATGTGGCATTACAATGTTAGCTGCTGGCGATGTTATTAATACAAAACTGACTGAACAGAAGCTATCAGTTGTTACTTATAGAATTAGTGCCGATTATGGAAAGGTTGAGGTAGCCAGATCAACAACATCTCAACACGAAGACCTGTTTGGTGCTACGATGAATTTGTGTGCAAAGATAAACTCAAAAGCACCCCCAAACGGTATGGTCATAGGAGGAGATCTATACACAGTTCTAAAATCTTTTTCTCCCTCTTCCTCTTCCCCTTCATCTTACAGACGCAATGAGTATCGTTTCAAGGAAGTAAAAGGACATTCAATTTCTGGCCTCGCACATCAATATCCGGTCTACTCTGTAACAAGCAAATACAGTCGAAGTTATCGTGATGATGCTAATCTGTCAACTTTGAAGGACGGCAAGCGGACTCGGAAACCAGAAATAAAAAAAGCAGGTCCTTCAGATACAACGCCCCTTCGTTTTCTGCTTCGCCTATTTCTACAACTTCCTCTTATTCTGGCTATACTATAATGTTAGTAGATGATGAACAAGATGTACTGTATAGTTTTCATGCAGCACTTACCAACATTGGATATGATGTGGAGACATTTTCAGATTCTCAGGAAGCCTTAAAACGTTTTTCAGAAGTAGGTCGTTCGCACTTCGGTTTAGTAATTTTGGACGTAAGAATGCCTGGCCTTAATGGACTCGAGCTATACACTAGATTGAAATCGATTAATAGAAATGTCAAGATATTATTTGTATCTGCTCTTGACGTGGTACCAGAACTTGTAAGCATATTCCCTGACGTAAAGCAAGATGATATATTAAGAAAGCCTGTTTCAACAGAAGCATTTATGAATGCTGTAAGAGAAGTCAGATCATTCTAAGCCTAGAAACTTGGAATGGAAGGCCACCCACAATATAGAGATAGATAGGCGTCATTGGTTTCACGGTAGGAAGGGACTGTTTTTGGGACTTAGAACCAAAACCAGCCGATCCGATTGTCGATGGTGACAGTCTTAAAGAAAGAATTGTATCTAGCGGCAACTTCACAACAAGCGACGCCGCGATTTTCATTGACGATATGATAGAGGGGGACGCGGAGATAGTCGAGGTAATGAGTAATAAGTTAGAGATCCCCGTCAGATGGCGTGAATAAAAGATAAGAGCTGATCGCCATCATGACAGTTATGGACATTCAACAACCATGGTGCACTACATAACTAACACCAAGAACTTCCACTGCTCCTCAAGTTCTTGTCAACCATGACAGAATTCGTAAACTCCTTTTTTTACAAAACTTTCAGTAACACTTTAAAAATTTTATATTATCAGAAAGAAACTTGATATAAGAACATATACTTAAATAGTACAATTAAAATAATTCAACTATTTATGGTTAGAGATAAAGCTAGACTTCCCTTTGAAATTACGAAAGAGGAAGGAAAGGAAGCACAAAAACGACAACAAGAAGGAGGGAAAAAACGAGTGGAAGTGTTTGTGAGTCCTGAGAAAGCTGCTCTTGTCCTGTCAGTGATCAAGAAAATGAATCTAGAAGCTACACTCTATGACTCAAGGGGGTATGGAAAGGAAAGGCAGATTATAACCGGAGGTGGAAGGGGTACAGGAAAGATAGAATTGCCTTCCACAAGACACACAGTAATGACTATAATAGATTCACATCGCCTAAAAGATCTAGTAGATGCGATAAAAGCAACAACGAGTAAAGATCGACCTGGAGGAGTAATAGCAGTTTCCCATATTGAAGATTTGGTGAATATGTAGATAGAAAGACAGAGAAATTTCTCTTCTACTGCAAATGTAACTTTGTGATAACTATTGATTATGACAGAATGATCTGAATCTATTTCAATAGTTACACAAAGAAGGTGGTTATCTCCCAAAGGCATGGTAATGCTTTCAATCTTTTCATATTCTGCAAATACGTATTTCCTTTTCCAATCATTGTAGCAACTTCACTGCGTGTTTTCCACGCAGCCTAAGTATTTGCTGATATTGAAGATAGGCTAAGCCCAGCGAAAAATAATCCAACTACTATGGCTACTACCTCTACTACTTTCTTTAATGCCTGCTGTAATGTCTTTGAAAGAGTTGACGAAAAGCAGTTGAACGGCTTTGTTGTCGTTGTTTATGAAATCAGTCGCCAGACTTGGTATCTGTTGCAAGATGCCACCTGTTGCTTGAGTCGGTGCTGCTGGTACAACTACTACCGTATTATGACTACTTCCTCCGGCTCCTCTGCTGCCATAACAAACGACTTTGGTATTATTGTCGAATACTTGCAGGAAGAAGATAATCTAGTTCCCTAGTTGAGAGGAAGTAGCTACCAAACCCTCTTTCATTTCCATCTGGACCGATCTCGGCTTCAAGCTATGATAGCCGCACTTGTTAACATATTTCATTGACGAAGATGAACACTCCATGCCATATCGTGTTGATTGATAGTAAGATAATATGATCCTAGTGTGAGATTCAATAAGTAACATGACCTCAGATTGGAAAACAATACGAAGCGACCTAATTTTCCAAAATCCATGGATTGAATTGTATCAAGACAAAGTCGAAATAAGAACCGGAAAGATAATGCATTACACATGGTATAAATCTTCAGACGTTGCGATCATTGTTCCTTTTCTCAACAAAGACACTTTAGTGATGTTAAGACAATATAGATATCCATTACATAAAGTATTACTTGAATTTCCTGCAGGTCACATAGAAAAGGGTGAAAACATTGAGAACACAGCTAAACGAGAATTGTTAGAGGAAACTGGTTACCTTGCTAAAGAAATTCAGCATGTATATACTTACCATCCATCAGTTAGCAAATCAAGACAGCTCGTTCATATCTTTAGAACAAAGGATTTGATTGAAGATAAATCTAACAAGGATGATACAGAGGATATTATAGGAGTTGAAATTGTATCTATTGAAGAGTTAAAAAATATGATAATAGAAAGAAAAATTGAAAGTGCGGGAACATTGATTGCATATCTTATCTGTTGCACGGGAATATTATGAACGTTTAATCCCTTTTTGACAACTGAAGTGGGTCTTTCCCTACCCTCTACCGCTGCCAAAATAATCGCAATCTTCTTTTCTAACTTTATATATTCAATGTCCGTTTTAAATTTTTTAATTCTACTTTCAAATATCTCATGATTCTTATCAGCTGATACCAGATCAATTATTATTATAGATATGTAGAACTAGAATTATGGTCCTATAACCTAATTTCCAATATCGTCATTAAGCCCATCGACCCGATGTCAAACCAAAACGCATATAGACTTCAGATCCTAAAAAAGAAACGATCTTCGTATTGAGTGAGGATTTTGTTAAGGTTAGTGATACAAAGGATATTCAACCTTCACAGATGAAGGCAGTTGAAGTTGGTGGTGAAATTATCTGTGTCGTTGATGTTGAAGGAAAATACTATGCGATCGACAATACTTGTACGCATGAAGGTGGTCCGCTAGCTGATGGCACGCTTGAGGGTTATGAAGTTGAACGTTCCTGGCATGGCTCCAAATTTGATGTAAAAACAGGAGAGGTGACAAATCCTCCTGCAAGTGCACCCGAACAGGCCTATGAAGTAAAGGTAGAGGGCAACAACATACTAGTTAAGAAAAGGATTATCACTATAGAACAAGAACAAGAAGAACAAAAACAGCCAGCAGCCTCTTCTGTGTACGAGATTACATTACTAGAGAAGCAAAAGTTTGAAGGTACTGATACTATGTCGTTTAAGTTTAGCAAGCAAAATGAACAACAAGAAGTAGAACAAGGAAATGGTAAGAAATCTTGGATTATAACGCAGGACAATATGCCTTTTTTGATATAGGAAGAGTTAGTAACGATCCTAAAGGACCAATTAGGCATTTTACAATTACTTCTTCTCCAACTGAGAACTTTATTATGCTTAGTACTAGAATCAGAGATACGCCTTACAAAAAAAGACTTGTCATTAGAAGAAGGAGTCAAAGTCAAGGTAAGAGGGCCACAGGAAAAGTTTGTTTTGCATGAAGATTATTCCAAGCCGGCAATATTTCTATCAGGTGGCATAGGTGTTACCCCATTTATAAGTATGATAAAGTATTCTACAGATAAACAGCTGCCAATTAAGATAATAATGTTTGATTCCAATAGAGATGAAAAAAAACATACTTTATAAAAATGAGTCTGATGCATCTGCAAATTCAAATAAACATTTAAGAATTATCTATACTATCAGTGAAGAAGCAAGAGACCATGAACAAGAACAAATATCCTCTGGTAACCAATGGGATGGAGAAAGAGGAAGGATAGACAAAGCAATGTTAACCAAGTATCTAGGCGATGAAGATATGAAGAATTCAATATTTTATACTTGTGGGCCTCCCAGCATGTTAAAAGCCATGCAAAAGCTGTTGCAAGATGATTTACAAATTCCAAAAGAAAGAATAAAGATTGAAGAATTTACTGGTTACTAGGCATCGATCGGCTACAACTCCTAGTATAAAGGGATACTAAGGTAATATTCGAGAAGGTGGCGATCCTTTAACTCCAAAATGCTTTTTTCTAATTTGTTTGCTTCTTTTTTTCGGTTGGAGGATAAGTACTGAGTTCATAGGTAGCATTACAGGTACATTGGTTAATTCAGTAGAATAGTAGAAGGATCAAGTACGAGCTTATTTGCCGGCTGCTCGTCATTGGTTAGGATCGCATTAGAATAGGATCGAAACCAAAAATAAACATTGAAATAGAAATGTCTTTCACGGTCAAACCTCTGCTATGTCTTATTCTCCTGTATCGTAGTCATTTACGTTCGTAGACACTGCCAGGGTTCTCAATTTCTTTGTCTCTTCGTTATTATTTTTTATCTTTTGTCTCTCATTTTTTTCTTCTTTATTCATTCTAAAATTAAGTGATGTAGAGAAGTTAATATTATTCGACATATACTAACAACATGTCTATACCATTGTGAGATCTATAATCTTACCTTAGGTTAGCTCACATTAGGAGTTGGTACTGAGACATCGCAGTAACTGATATGTTGCAGCTAACTGGGATTGACATTCAGTTCAAGATTGCTGATAGAGTGTTTAGACTTCACATCAAGTCATTTGGTGATAGGGCAGTTTATAGGGCAGAGGAATCACTGAAAATGGGTTCGCCACTTGCAGAGTTATCTGCTAGGGAATAGACCAAATTGGAAGCCGCTCAAAAAGAAGACTAGTAGAAGAATGACCCCAAGGGATACCTCCTCTTTTGCTCATCTTTCTTCCACCCTTCTTCTCTCCGTCACGTAATGGAATGGGAACTTACGGAATGCCAGATCAGTAAGAACATCAAGGTTAGCGATTGTTTCATTACACCGGGCTGAAGATTCAGGTAATCCACATCGATCATCTCTTTTTGAATCTGTCAAAGGGAAGCAGCCCAATTGCTGTGGAGTGAGGAGTGAGGTGTATTCGTCGTGCATTTTCTTATCCGCGCTTTTAAATACTAAGTTTTAAAAAGAATGAGACACTATAGTATGAGTGACCGTAACAGACCAAACAAGCGTAAGAATTAGAAAAGATAAGTCACACTTATCTGATTCAGAAAATGGGCAGACCAATGCTGACTGTACTCTAGCAAAATTTGATATTAGGAATTCAGATTCTAATGTTAATGAGAACGAAAAAGATCAAATCTATCAAACCCCTATGTCAAAAATTCTTCTACTGAAGGAGATAGATAAAATAAAATGAACGATGATAATGATAACGATATTCCAAAGAATGCAACAATAAGAGAGGAGTATGTCAGATGCGGTAACCCTGCGTGTCAAAAATGTAATCTCGATGGCCATGACAACAATCAAAAGGAACAACGCTTCCATGGCCCATACCTCTACGCCTATTGGAAACAAGATAAGAAATTGAAGAAAAGATATGTAGGTAAGAGTAGGGAGGATTACCGAAATAGTGAGATGGCGAAGAAGATCGACCTCACATTAACACAATATAGGAAATCCAAGTTTGTACGAGATGAAGCCTCCAAAGGTAATCCCTTAGTCATACAATACCTCGAGAAATTAAAAAATCACGAGGTTAGCATAGATTGGACATACGGAGTAATAATTAATAGTAATCGTAAGCAAAGAGCGTTAAAGATGATGGCAATCGCAGACCAAAAACATCTAAACTATGATAACGAAATTGAATTGATTGAATCATTGCCGTGGTCATTGTCATCCCAGTTTAGGTAACGGCTATTCAACTTAAATTTCATCCCTAACGTAGGCATAAGTCAATAGTTTTGTTGTTCTTTATGTTATAGATGGGTTTCCCTTAGGTGATTATATTTACGATAAGAAGGCGTATCTTATGAATCCAGAATATCAAAAAAATAGTTACCTAAACTCCGAGTTTATGTAACTTGTATTTCGATGGACTATGCTGTAGAAGGTTTGATTCAGCCACAATTTTTAGGCTATCCTGTCGATTTGGGATGCACATACTCACATTAAATGATTATTTCCGAAAAGTTCCTGCTTGCAGGAATCAATTAAATTGCGTCGTATACGAAAAAGTTGCAAGTTTGATCACAAGTCAGATAGAGGGATTATCCAACATTCGTTTCGGTTGCTTTGTTGTCGGATCTATTATGTACTGACTGTACATCCGATTCGCATAGTCTTGGATGATTGCCTTTTCCTACGGCTTGACCTGAAATCCTATTGTTATCAGATCTTGTTTTTCAACACCCTGCCCTTTCTGGGCGACTTGTGCTGTACCACCCGGTTTGCTGCCATGGGGGGTCCTAATTCGGTAAAATCTATGCCAACATTATTACTCACTAAAGGATAATTTCGATGATTCTACATTATGATATTAAGTTTAATACGACTTTTTTTCTACCCATGTCATCCGGGGAGGTCAAACTATAACTTTCGGTAGCTGCCACCATGAGACTCAAGAGGCCTCATTCGCACGCTCATAGGTAACATTAATTTTTAAAAGTTTCCATAAAAATTAGCTTGTAGCACAATAG
>QHBN01000024.1 GCA_003176995.1 Candidatus Nitrosopolaris wilkensis | reverse complement strand
TGTATAGTTGGTGCAATTATTCTGTCAGCATAATCGGCACCTAGCTGCTGATAAATGATGTTCGCCTGACTTGGACTAATATGATAGTTCAATGCTATTGTAGTCTGAACCTCTTGCAAGTCATTAGATGCGGCTGTCGCGTCGGCCTGGAATTTCAAAGTACGTACTTCGAGTTGCACTACCTGTTCAGCAAATGGAACGATGAAATGTATACCTTCTCCTAAAACACGGTTTTCAACTGCACCCACATAGAGAACAACTCCCCTATGTCCTGCTTCTACTACTACTACTGATTCGAACATAAAGACAACGATAACAACAAATGTTATTATTGCAGCCAAGATTTTCAATTTGTTTTGTACTGTTGGAATCTTTGGCATTGGGATTATCTTCACATGCCGGTTTATTAACTGAATAGCGTATCCTGTGCAGTGTGAGTAGATAGCTATCGGTGATGTGAGGCCGTCACGCTTTGTGTTAGTTTATTTATTGGGTATTTATAGAAAAAATAAGAGAGAGAAAAATGTGCTTTTCTCAATCTCTTTTTCAAATCCCGTCTTCTAGATTACCCTCTGGTTGATCTGATGTAACATTTGCAGATTCAGCCCCATATTTTTTCTCGAAAAGTCCATTTTTTGTTGAGCAGGAAATTGCTAACTGAAGCAGCAGCAACTGCCAAAACTAACGACGCTGTGTATTGGAAACCAGATTGAACGAACAAATATAGAAGTATCAATTGAACCACTCCTCCTACAGTACTCAGGCCGAGAAACATGCCGTATTGTTTCAGAGTATTCCTCGGCGAAAAGTTTCTGTCCTCGAATGTCCAAATTTTGTTCAGAAAAAAGTTGGAGGTGATTGATAAGATTATCCCGATTGTAGAGGCTTGCAAATACCAAAAATTCGAGATGATGCCCTTCGTCAACATCATTGACACAATATAGTTTAACAACAAGCCTGTGGCACCCACAGAATAAAATCTAGCTGCCTTGGATAGAAATAATACGGATCTGCGTTTCTCTTCTTCCGCTGTTACTAGTTTTGACTCTCGACCATATCTGTATAGATGCCACACTGCATGGACATAGTCAAGCATCACGCGGTTATCAAACTTGCTTTCTCCTGATTTTCTATCGATGAAAGTATACGGTATTTCCTTTACTCTTACTCCTTGGGCCTTAACCAGGATTTCAAGGAGCAACTTATATCCGTACGTGTCGAACCTAATATTTTCGATGATATGACGTGGAAATGCAAAAAAGCCAGAAATAGGATCCCTAATATTGCACAATTTCAGTCCGTGTATTGCAATCTTTGCCGCCAACCTGCTCAACAGTAGTCTCTTATACGGCCATCCTCGTATTGATCCGCCTCTTATATATCTCGAGGCAACTACTATGCTGTTAGGATCACGCAATAACTCATTGATTAAAAGCGGTATGGTTTCTGGTGGATGAGAAAAATCTGCGTCCATAACCAAGATATACTTACCGGTGGAAGATTTAATTCCCTGTAAGATTGCAGAAATAAGCCCACTTTTGTTCTCTCTACGAACAAGCCTAACTATCGATTCTCTGGTATTAATTGCAAAATTACTACTATTTTCATGCGCATGTTGAATCCCCGAGCATACCTTACTAAGGGCATTCTCGATATAATTTGCGATCAACCTGCCAGTGCCGTCTGGGGAATTGTCATCTACAATAATTATCTCTGTAAAAAGGCCATCTGGAAGCTTATCTTTTATAATCTCGACTAATTGTAGAATATTTTCATACTCATTATATGTGGGAATTATTACAGAGAGATCGGCTTTTTCAAACAAATTTCTACTATTATCATGGTCTAAACAACTTAAATGTTATGATAGACGATAACGAGGCAAGTATGACTCGCACCTCAAATTCCAGGTAAGAATTCTCCTAGTCGTTAGCTGCATGTTGTAATTGTATAGGGTGTGCATCAATTCAACTCCTTAGTTACTTACGTCTCAAGCGTGCAAAACAAGCTGGTTCAAAATTGTTACACAGTACCTAAGACAAGAACAGTGAGGGAAGTGGAAGGCATATTGGTACACTTTCTTCACTTAGCATGCGTCCCAAAGATAGGATATGTCATCGTCTGCATTTTTAGCAGCAAACCGATTCCGTGTATTCCGAAGTTTTGGGCTGATTTGGTGACAATTGTTAAATTTGCGGGCTAGCCTTTTAACTTCCAGAATGGTTAAACACTTGTTGCTTCTCTTAACTTCCTCACATGTAACTCTTCAATCTTTTTCAGAATCTATTGCACAGATATGCCGCCGCCTGGGATACGATATCGACGAAATGTGGTGTATTATGACATTTTGCTCCTCACGAGAGCAGAGTCATGCATATCTTCTCTCTAATTCCATGTATCTCTGCAAATCTACAAGTTTATTAAATTCATTGAACGTAACCATCATTCCGCGTCCATGTTCTGTCGAGCCAGTTTTCTTTAATTCACTGAATACTTTCATTATAGCGAAAGTCGAAGCATAAAGAGCAGACAATGGAAACAGGGCAATGTTGTACCCCATGCTGAATAGCTGCTGAGCGCTAAGAGTTGGTGTTACCCCTTCCTCAATCATGTTTGCTACCAATGGTGCATCAATTTCATTTGCGATCTTGGATAATTCCTTAGTGGACGTTGGGGCCTCGATAAAGATCACATCTGCACCGGCCTTGAAGTACGTTTTGCCCCTATTGATGGCTTCATCCAAGCCTAGAGAGGCACGCGCATCAGTTCGGGCAACAATAATGAAATCCTGGCTTTTACGCGCATCTAAGGCTGCTTTAAGTTTTAAAAGGTATTCGTCCTTCGGAATGATACTCTTACCTTGCATATGGCCACATCTTTTTGGCCAAACTTGATCCTCTAAAAATATACCGGCTGCACCCATGCTTTCCAGATCCCTTACTAGTCGCCAAACACTTAATGGATTACCGTATCCTGTGTCGACGTCTACAATTACAGGGCGGTCGACGGCGCGTATTATTCTCCGAGCATTATCTACGGTTTCACCCGCGTTTAAAAATCCAAAATCCGGCATTCCGAGCAATGACGCAGCTGAGCCATAGCCTGTTTGGAACATTGCATCAAATCCCACATGTTGTGCTATCCTGGCGGTAAGTGCATCGAAAACTCCAGGCATAACTAGAATACTATCGCGTGACTTGATTTGCTGGCGCAGAGAACTCTTAATTTTTGTTCTTACCATGTTATTACGTATTTCAGTTGCTCGAAAATATTAAAGCTAGTACTGTTGTTTGTAAGCACTATCACCTATTCTCGATATAATTCGCAATCGAATTTTTTTTGTCTAGCATCGACAAATTCTATAGACCGCACTTACTTTTGTTGGCCTTTTATCTCTAAAATTTCATATGTTTCATCTGGAAATTTCGTGACGTCGACCTTGCAGATCCGACATTGGTAGTATTTTAGGGGAGGATCGTGACTTATAGAGCCATTAAGCCATACCATCAAAGCACCGCATATCGGACAATTCATAGTCACAATGAAGATATTCACCAATTCCTAATATGCTTTTATCGCCTAGTGCTCGCCTTGCAATGAATTAGTCGATGGTGAGGTGAGGGGGATAAACGAAATGCGGTTATATCTTAGCCAGAGAAAACCCATCTAGACAAACACCAATGACCTTGATTTTTATTTATTCGGTCTATATTTTCTTGACTTCTCATAGTGTAGTCTACTATAAAATAATATTTAAAATTCGCACATTTATTCTACTGCTCCAGATGTGCATCGATTGGGGGTATGTGAGCCCATGTCCCCATTGATGTATTCTCGCAGTGGTTGACTGATTGCTCACGATGACCACCCACATTGTGACATATATTGGTTGCTCATTCTAGGCATTATTCCAAAAATTGTCCATTTCACGTGACGTCACCATCCCCACTTTATCGGAACTCTTACAATAAGTGAGTTAATGATTACATATCACCGGAGCAAAGATCCGCTGTCTTTCTACATGCAACAAAAGGGCCCCCCCATGAACAGCGCTTGTTCTCAACTCCCGACATTACAGGAGTAACGCATTCAAAGAAACGTTAATAAGTCTCTAGCGATATTACTAGTGATATGCTATCCAATTGGTTTTCGAGGGTGGGGAGTGTGATTCCCAGAGGATTCTCAAGGCACTATGTGCTCGGCCTGTTAAAAGACCAACAGCTATCAGGCAAAGAAATTATTGATAAAGCTATTCTCCAAAGTGAGGGAAAATGGAAGCCATCCCCTGGATTAATTTACCCCATGCTGGGTCGGTTACTCGAAGAGGGTCTTATAGATGAGACAGAGAACGGTAGGTACAAAATTACAGCCAAAGGGCTTGAAATGGCTGCTGATATTCAATCAGTTCATAACATGTTACAGAAGCAAGTCGACGTGATGCTAAGGGTAGGGAGTATAGGTAAGTTTATGGCACTAGATCTAATCGACAGAGTATCTACAATTGGCGCCACACTCAGCTCGAATCTTGATAGAATGACAGTACAGGAGCGAGACAAGTATAAGCAATTCTTGCTGACTGAATTAAAGAAAATGGATGAACAAACGGAACATAAAGAGAAAGTGGCTGTCGAATAATAGTAACACTCGATCCAATAGCTTACCAAGTCTTAAGGCCTCGAAATTATTTGTCTTCTAGCGCGATAGATGAAAGTATGCTGCGAATAAACAAACTTATCGATCAGATGAGCGCTATGGAACAAGAGATCGCAAACGAAACTGAAATACTGAAAGAACAGTATAGTAACGCCAGCTCCGCGATGGGAGATACACATAATTATTTTCTTAGCGGCGTCGAATCTGCTCCGTCCCAAAAGTCCTACTTGCTCACATCCAGGGGGATTGAAGTTCTAGGAGAGGAGGTCATTCCAATTAGTGCTTTTATAGACAATGTCATACGTTATGCAATCTCGCCCAAGAATAAAATCGAGGTCTTATTTAACTTGGTTACGCATTTAAAGAAAATAGATCAAATGCTCTCTTCTTGATAACGTCTGTTTATTGTCATCGGGGATATGCAGATAACTGTGATTAATTTATCTATTTTTGCGGACTTTATCTCTATCATTATTAACCAGAACGTCAGATAGTAGAGACTAGGAGACAAAATGCGTATAGATCATATAGCTATTGCTGCGAACAATTTAGATGAGGCAGTAAGAAACTACCAAAGAATTTTGAAAGTAGACCGATTAGAAGTAGAGATAGTTCATAATGAGAAGGTCCGAGTTGCAATGCTAGAATTATCGGACACGAGGATTGAGCTGATGGAACCAACAGCCGAAGATAGCCCAATTAAGAAATTTCTAGTCGACCGGGGTGAAGGAATACATCATATCGCCATAACTGCCGATGATATCGAGAAAGACATTTCTAGGGCCACTGCAAATGGTATGAAGATCCTCGGCGGATTGAGGCTTGGATCTTATGGGAGAAGAATTACTTTTATTCATCCCAAATCGATTAATGGCGTCCTAATGGAATTTTGCGAGTCTCCAGCGAAGGGCTAGACTAAGTCGCATAGAACTAATACCACGCGACACTAATTAGAGTTGCATTCTGGATCTGTCCTAATTGAAGTTGCCGATTATTTCTAATGTTATTGACGAAGGTTCTGTAGTTGGTATTAAGCGGATGCACATCAACGTCAATTTGTGGGGTAAATCTTCATCGTCTTTTTTTTTGCTTAGTTCAAAGGTCAGTCATCATATGGCATTTTTCTCTCTCTCAGATAATTTCTCGTTTAAAAGAAATCGAATTCTTGTGACACCGTCTATTTGCTCAATGATTCCGGCTACAGAGTCTGGAACAAATTTTTTCCAGCGATGTGATCTTGACATAATTTTACGAATATTTGTACCATTGTATTCTTTCCTTCTACTAAACCTAGGTTTCAGAATTTCAGTCTGACGCGACACCAAGTTTGTAACAAATTCGTTGCCAGAGTACAGAATATCAAAATGAGGTACCATAGATTTAAGATGTCCAAACCATCTAGCATTATTTTCATCGTTTACCACAGGTACAATGTGGCATTTTGTCAAATCTATCTTCGATTCTACCAAAGCGGCATGTATCATCATTATCCGTTCTCCTGCAGTAAACGGATCCGTATAGCTGTAGTTGATTTGGGCGCTTCCGATAGCAATAACTAACTCGTCACAATCTTCAAAGATCTGCCCAACGAGGCAAAGATGTCCTTTGTGAAATGGTTGGAAACGTCCCACCATTAGTCCGCTCTTTAAATTATCGATCATTGTGCATGACAAGACCTTTTTTTTGTTGTTCTATTATCTCTCGTTCGATCTTGCTGAAAATAGGTTCGACCTTGCCAAGTGAATGCCCAGCAGAAATTCTCATCTGCGAGGCAGACGACCAGGGTTGTAGGTGTATGCTGTCGGTCATGCCCAACTGGCACCATATTTTCTCACAAGAAAATGGGATAAAAGGCTCTAACATGATTGCTATGGACCTTACGGCGTTCACTGCAATAAACAACGTTGTCATGGCGGTTTCTTTACGAACCCAGGGTTGTTTTATTTGGAAGTATTGATTAAAGTGAGTAGTAAATCTCAGAATTCTTTTCAACGATTTATCGATTTCAAGTGCCGACAACAAGCAACCAACCTCTTGTGAGATTCCTGCAATCTGTGACAGACTAAGATTATCATCGGAATCATATTCTGCGGGTTTGGGGACCTTTCCGGAAAATGTTTTCTGGGTAAAGGACAATGCACGGTTTATAAAGTTCCCTATATTTGCAATTAGTTCGTTGTTAATCTTCTCAGAAAACACATCCCAATCAAAATTGATGTCTGTCTGAGAGTAAGGCGTGATAGATGCGAGGTAAAATCTCAAATAGTCAGGAGCGAAAGTTGATGTAAAATCTCTAAGACCAATATACCAGTTTCGACTTTTCGAGATCTTTTGATTATGAAGCAGAAGGTGGCCTCTGCTTGGTATGTAATCAGGCAATTTGTACTCTTCGTCTATCCCCATTCGCATTGCTGGAAGGATTAGGTAATGATGGTACACGATGTCTTTGCCAATAAAGTGATAGATCTCAGAGCTGTTCCAGTATGCTTTACCATCCACCCCAGACTGCCGAAGATAGGCAGTTAGTGTGGAGATATAGCATAGATGATTATCGAACCAACCATAGAATACTTTTCCCTTGGCCTCTGGCAACGGTACATGTATGCCCCATGATAAATCTCTCGTTATATCCCAATCCCGTAATCCTTCCTTTATCCAGTTAATGACATAATTTTTAACATCGGATTGAAGATTACTGTTAGCATTTAGCCATGTTTTTAGCTGGCTCGAGAAACTAGAGAGTCTAAAGAAATAATGCTCACTCTGTTTCTTGATGGGTTTGTTTCCGCATATCCCACATCGCGGCTCTAGAATCTCATCAGGAACACGTCCACATTTTTCGCAAAGATCGGAATACTGACCTTCGGCTCCGCAAAAAGGACATTTTCCTATTACGTATCTATCGGGCAGGAATTTGTTATCGAATTTACAATAAAACTGTATTACGTCTCGTTCGTAGATGTGACCATTTTCCGAAAGCTTATTGAAAACGTATTGTACGAACTGCCAATTTTCTTTTGAACTTGTACTAGAGAAACTGTCAAAAGCTATTCCTAACGTCTTGAAATCTTCATAATCTCGCCTATTCCAAAAAGCGACATAGTCGCTAGGACTCTTGTTTTCCCTTTCTGCGTTAATTAGCACGGGAGTTCCAAAATCATCGGAAGCACAAATATGATAAATTTTCCTGCCTGTTAGCCGAGAATATCGTGTAAAAACATCTGCTGGCAGGTAAGTAGAAGCAATATGACCTAGATGAATTTCACCATTTGCATATGGAAGAGCGCTCGTGACAACAGCACTCGTGATTTTCTCTTTAACACCTAGCACAGAAAAATTTCTCGGTTTGGATCAGATTTTAAGCTATCCCTAACTTCGTGCCTCTTGGCAATGAGTAGTTAGCGATATTTCTGTTATAGAACACTGCTAGCGAGCTTCATATAAGTTGGAATCAACGATCATCAATCTTTAGACCTGCTGCTTCGACAGCATAGTGAGCCACATTTATGTCGATGTCAGGCGGAACATTGTGCACTTTGTTTTCCAATGAGTGATAATTCTTTGCAAGAAATAAAATTGATAATAACTGGTTGGCAAACGATAAAGCCATCACTTCAGGTGGATGCCCCTCGGCACCAACTAGGTTAATAACCCTTCCTTTTGTTAACAGATATAGTTTCTTATCACCAAATTTAAAGCAGTCTACGTTAGGCCTTACCAAAACGGGAAATTTGTCATGAGAAGAAAGATAATCGATATCTATTTCAACATCAAAATGTCCAGCGTTAGCCAGTATAGCCCCATCCTTCATTTTTCTCATATGCTCTTCTCTGATAACACGCCTGTTGCCGGTACATGTTATAAATATGTCACCAAACTGCGCAATCTCGGATAATCGTTTAACATTGAATCCGTCCATGTGTGCTTCTAGAGCTTTTATGGGATCAATTTCTGTTATGGTAACAATTGCTCCCATCCCTCTTGCTCTGACAGATACACCTTTTCCTACCCAGCCGTAACCGCATACTATTACTTGTTTCCCTGACAGAAACAACCCGGTCGTCCTCAAGATCCCATCAATTGTGCTTTGCCCTGTTCCGTATCGGTTATCGAATAAATGTTTTGTATATGCATTGTTCACCGCTATCACAGGATATTTCAGGCGTTTCCTTGATTGTAATCTCTCTAACCTCTTCACACCCGTAGTGGTTTCCTCAGTTCCGCCATAGAACCGAGTCGTTCCTAGTTTATGAGCAGCAATATGTAGGTCGCCGCCGTCATCGGTCAGAATATCTGGCCGAGATTGGAGAACGCTTTTAATGCACTTACGGTATTGTTCTTCCGATTGTCCTCTCCATGCGAATATCCTTATTCCCTCTGAATACAAAAATGCGGCCACATCATCTTGTGTGGATAACGGGTTTGCAGAACAAATTGCGATCTCTGCACCTAACATTTTTGCGGTAATTACTAAAACCGACGTTTCTTTCGTAATGTGTAAGCAAAATCCTAATTTATAACCTGATAGCGGCTTCTTGCTTTCGTTTCTGATCATAATCTTGTCCAATATTCTCATATGGGCCCTAGCCCATCTGTATGACATTTGTCCCTCCTTCGCCAACCCCACATCGGCAATTTTGCTGGACAACAGTGGTAATATCTCTAGGATACTTGTAGGTAGTGATATGCCACTCTTGGCATCCATGACGCCAATTGACGCACAAGATAAGCGTTGTTTATTGTCATTCAGAGTTTTTGTTCCGAATTTAAAATGCAATCTTTGGTTCGAACATACCAAACACTTCTTTGAAGACGTTGTTTATTTCACCCAGACTCACGTTGCTTTTCACGGCGTTGATGATGTGGGGCATCAAATTTTCATCAGGATTCTCCGCAGCCTTTTGGAGTGCGCCGATGGCGGCATCAGCCTTTATCTTATCACGGTTTTTCTTGAAATCCCCAAGCCGAGCGACTTGCCTTATTTCAATTTCATTATCTAACATACTTATCTTGGGTTCGACACCTTCATTATCTTGGAATTTGTTCACACCAACAATAATGCGTTCAGCCGAGTCCACTTCTTTTTTCAGTCTGTATGCGTTCTTCCTTATTTCATCTTGAAAAAATCCTCTTTCGACAGCTGCCAACGCCCCACCCATCCGATGAATTTTTTTCAAATATTTTTCAACCTCTTCCTCGATTGTCTGGGTTAAGGATTCGATATAGTAAGACCCTCCAACCGGATCGACTGTTTTCGTTACGCCCGTTTCCGCCCCAATAATTTGTTGCGTCCGGAGTGCCACTTTTACAGATTCTTCTGTTGGCAGAGCAAGGGCTTCGTCGCGAGAGTTTGTATGCAATGATTGACATCCGCCTAGTACAGCGGCTAACGCTTGAGTTGTGACCCTAACGATATTATTATCAACTTGCTGAGCGGTTAATGATTCACCACTCGTCTGGACGTGAAACCGTAGATGGAGCGATTTTGCATTCTTGGCATGAAAGATATCCTTCATTATTTTAGCATATACTTCCCTGGCAGCTCTAAATTTTGCGACCTCCTCGAAGAATTCCATTGTACAACAAAAGAAAAATGATAATCTCTGGGCAAAGTCATCTATTTTAATTCCTCTATCTACACATGTACTGATATATTCTATTGCGTTAGCAAAAGTGAAAGCCAATTCTTGAACAGCAGTGCAACCTGCTTCCCTCATATGATAACCCGATATGCTGATCGGGTACCACTGCGGTACATGCTTGTAACAATGCTCTATAGTGTCACCTATGAGTCTTATTGATGGCTTGGGAGGATAAATGTAGGTATTCCTGGCAATATACTCTTTCAAAATATCATTTTGTGTAGTACCTCTTAACTTCCCTGGAGAAAAGCCTTGTAACTCAGCTACACTAATGTACAGTGAAAGCAGGGTCGACGCGGTCGAATTAATTGTCATAGATGTACTGACTTTATCCATCGGGATACCTTCGAAGCACGTCACCATATCCTTGAGCGAGCTAATGGCCACTCCGGTCCTTCCGACTTCGCCTTCCGACTGCGAGTCATCTGAATCACGACCTGTTTGTGTAGGGAGGTCGAACGCTAAGGAAAGACCTGTTTGGCCATGAGAAAGTAGGAATTTGAATCTATTGTTCGTCTCTTCCGCACTCCCAAACCCGCTATATTGCCGCATTGTCCATAACCGCTCCCGGTACATATCAGGATAGATTCCTCTCAAGTACGGAAATTTACCGGGCTCTTGGTCCTGAGTCTTTTTCCGCAGTGAATTCTTTTTGTATACTTTCCTTACTGGGATGCCAGAATCTGTTTTAATTACACTTGTCATATTCACTCACCTTAGTACTACTGCAGCCAGTTGTTCTGCGGCCACATACGGATCAAGTTCCTTATTTACTATTTTTTCAATAAAATCGTGATATCTGTTATCTTCTCTTAGCATAGCAGAAACTTTTTCTTCAACCATGTTTAAAACCATATCTCTTACCTCCACTTCCAGCATTCTTTTTTCCTGATCTCTATAATTGTCTCCTTTACTCCGTAGTATCTTATCAATATTAACAGCAACATCTTTAATTCCGCTCCCCGTTTTAGCTGATGCTTTGATTACCACGGGCTTCCTCGTAGTGTCGCCTATCAAATCCGTGATAGAATTGTATAGACTCGTCGACCCTTCAAGGTCTCCTTTGTTAATAATATACAGGTCTCCAACTTCTGTTAGGCCAGCTTTTATTGCTTGTATGCTGTCACCAGTCTGTGGGCTCAAGACTACCGCAGTAATGTTAACCACGTTCGAAATCTGTACTTCCACTTGTCCAGCTCCCACGCTTTCGACTATTATCAAGCCATAGCCAGCTGCGTCAAGAATCCTTATTACATTTCTCACTGATCTAGAAATTCCTCCTTTTGCTCCCCGCGAAGCCAAGCTCCTAACGAAGACGTTCTGGTCATCCATGGTAGTTCGCATCCTTATTCGGTCTCCTAAGATTGCTCCGCCGGTGATGGGGCTTGTGGGATCCACTGCGATAATGGCTATCTTATAGCCAAGATCCTGAAAAGCTGGAACCAATTTTTCTATCAAAGAACTTTTTCCAGCACCGCCCGCGCCGGTGAATCCCACGGTCTTAGCATTTCCTGTTTTATTAAATATTTGACGCAAGATTATGTGAGAATCAGGTTCATCGTCATCTACGATAGAAATTGCTCTAGCGAGCGAGCGACGGTCGCCCTGAAAAAGACCCTCAACTATAGGATGCACAGTATCTCCGATATAGATATACCAATATTAAACACTTCCAAAAAGAATATTCAAGATGGAACTCACTCTAACTCGAGCTGCATATATGAGCAAGAGATACACATGGGGTGGCGGTAAGTTTTAAAGTCTAGTTCTTCAATCTTTCCTGAATGACCCCGGAACAACGAAAACCTCATCAACACCAGCAACAACAACATCACAAAAGGATTAGAGTACTTGTTTCAAAGCTTGGACTGGACGGGCACGACAGAGGAGCTCTTGTGATTTGCAGAGCGCTGAGAGACGCGGGCATGGAGGTAATCTACTCTGGACTATTCTGTACGCCTGAGCGAGTCGCCAACACCGCCCTGGATGAGGACGTTGACGCGATTGCGATGAGCCTATTGAACGGGGCACATCTAGTTCTTTTTCCCAAGGTTGCAAGGCTACTAAGGGAAAGAGGAGTAAACGACATTTTACTTGTAGGAGGTGGAATTATTCCTGAGAGTGACAAAAAGTCATTAGAACGTGAAGGAATTACTGGGAATTTCGGGCCGGGAACTCCTTTATCGACTGTAATCCAACACATTACAGCAAATATAAAAAAGTCCTCGGAGCACACAAGCCCTTGACAATAACATGTACGATTTGGATGCTGTGGACATGACGCCTTCGTCTAGACTAAAAGAAAAATTCTGAATAACGAGGTGCCGGTTTCAAATTGCCCCATGTAGTTCTACTTTCCGCAATTAGTCTAAACAAGCGAATTGCTATTTGTACGATTATGTGAAATTAATTCTATTCAATAACAAATCGCCCCATGTCTAGCTCGATCCAGGCTTTCAGCATTTTTATTAGACTAACAAGATAAGGGCTGACTTATCTATCCAAATTCTGGCTGCGGGGTTTATACACATTCAACTCATTTTTTATCTTCTTTGCTAAACTTGCTATTTCGATAGGTTTTCGAATAAAGCATTCTACCTCTAGAGAGGGAAAAACTTCTCTCAGGGCTTCGTAATATACTTCAAACGCGGTAATAAAGCATACTTTAATACCGTTATCTATCTTCTCAAGTTCTTTATACAACTCAAAGCCATTCATTTTTGGCATCCTTACGTCCAGAAGCAATATGTCATACTTAGAAGCTTCAAAATTCGATAATGCTTCAAGAGGATCGTTAAAAATATCGACCTTGAAGCCATCGCTTTCCAAACCCTTCTTGAAAGCCAAAGTAATACCAGAATCGTCATCCACGATTAAAATCTTTGTCATCGTCAATCGATAAATGAGCCATACTTTTATAATTTATGAAAAACATATAGAGGTAATTATTCGGACTTGTTTAAGATTTTCCAATGCAGTGTAATTTTCTATAATTCTGATCTTAGACAGGAACCATAGATAAGTTTAGAACTAAGAGCTAAAAGTCTTTCATTTTTCAAGAAATAACAATCTTTTAGCAGATTCTTAACAGCTAGTTTAACCGCATAGAGTTGCAAGAAGAAAATAGACTTTAACAAAGTTGCTATCATGCTCCGCTTTCTGCAGTCGACGTAGACAGTCGAGACGCCGAGTTTATCGAGCTGGTTCATGATCGTCTTGCTCACTCTTAAGTCGCATGCGTTGTTCCCAAGTATAATGATTCTATCATTACTCTTAATACTGAAAATTGGGGAATGACAGAATTCATCTAATGAATAGGCTGACGAGTGTATACCAAAAACTTCATTGATCTTTAGTGACCCGTATAAAGCAGCTGGATATACTATGCCATTTCCCAGGAGTATGTAGGAAGGAGATTTTTTAATTTTGTAGTTGGTCAAATAATCAGCCAAAGCGATTGACTCATTGTATATTTTTTTAACATTGTTCAACTTTACTTTGCACACTAAAGAAAGACAGCACAGCATAGAAGCAGTAAACCCTATGGTGCCAGAAGTTGGAATGCTAGTGCTTTTGTATCGCATTGAAATGAGCTCGTCAGAGCTTTTTGCGAGAGGGCTTTCTGGCCTTGTCGTTATTGCAATCGTTTTGAGGGCGGACTTATTTGCCACCTTAGCTGCTAGCATAGTAGCCTTTGTAGCGCCAGAGACCGATACTAGATATACCTTCCGATTCCTCACTATCGCGGGATTCAGGACAATATCCATAGGATGACAACACATAGCCTTATAACCTGACACATACATTGCAACCAAAGATGCGACGTACGAGTCTCCCGAACCAGTAATAACGCATTCATCAATGCTAATTTGTGGTCGCGGAAATTCTAACTTTTCCAAGTATTCTGTCTGGAATTCTATTTCTGCTTCCATTGCCTCAATCGAACGCATGCTACCACCAGAGATGGCAAGACAGATTTATTGCTTATCAGAACGCTAACAACCCGCTTCCAGTATTTGAATCCGTATAGACATATTTAGCAGATCTTCCTAGTACTAGAGGTGCCAAATTATTACGATATATTGGAGGTTAATAATCATGCTTCTCAAGTTGAAATAAAAAAATCCTTCCGGAATCTTGCATTGAAGTATCATCCTGATAAAAATAAAAATTCTGAAGACTCGAAGCATAAGTTTATGCAGATTATCGAAGCTTACGAAGCTCTGTCCGATGAGATCGCTAGACGAGACTACGATAACAAGACTAATCACGGCACGCATGATTATGCTTCTACACGACCATGGATTCCCTCCGCTGACTTTGAACGAATATACAGCTATTCTGAGATCAAAAGAAGGTATAGAGACGGCAGCGTTGGCGGTGGTATGTGGGACATCAGTGAGAGTGCTAGTATAGGACTATGGAAGGCGACTATGGTTTTATTCGGTGGTTTGGGTGCAGTCGTTATATTGATAATGATATTTCATTAACAAACTTATAGCAATTTATTGATAATCTGGTCTTTGGCTTTACAGAACTCGGTCCAGGACAGACCACACATCACCACGGATGCTGGCTCACCATTTTCTATTGCGTCATTTGCGGACTGTGTAGTTAAGAGATCAGCCTGTCAGTCATGTCAGTGGCAGCAAAGATTTTCGGATCTTTTCTTGCGTCCTCTGAAAAATGTGTTTTACTAAATTTCAAAGATGATCTTACGAGCTAGATCATTTTTAATCACAATCATTAGTTTTTCAATTCACTTCGCTTCTCTAGAGAAACCAGACTTCAGATTTAGAATGGAATCGCGTAGATCAAGATTGGAATATGTATACAAGAGAATCGACGATTGATATAAAAGCAATCGAAATATAAGTAAGAACATAAAGCCATTGTCCATGATCATACTGAGTGCAACTATTGGATCAACCTTAGTTGCTTCCATGGCTGGCATATCTTTTTTTATCATGGGTAATTCTTCAGCCACTCACACAAGCTCACACAATTTTCTTACCGGAATTTCAATACCTCCTAATCGATATTTAAAAGGCGATTTCTCCGTAAATGGCTACGAGTTGATTGTAGATTTAGCACTCACCCAAGATCAACAAACTAAGGGTTTGGCCGTTAAGAACCACATGAACGAAAGTGAAGGAATGTTGTTTGTTTTTCAACAGCCCTCTCGGCCATCCTTCTGGATGAAGGATATGAAATTTCCGATTGATATAATATGGCTGGGCGAGAATCGTTCAGTTGTCTACATTGCTCCTAATCTGGAGCCATGCCCGTCACAGAGCAATTGTCCAGGATACGTTCCTAGTAGAGATTCTCTATATGTTCTAGAAACCACGGCTGGTTTTTCACATAGACATAACGTCACGATTGGCACGCAAACGAATTTCCAACTTGTAGGATGATGGTCAGCATTTAAGGTCAGATCATATGTCAACATCCCCAGAATCGAGAGTTTTTTTATCATGCATTATTATTATGCTGTTGGCTACTACAATCCGAGGATAGTTGCCTTCTGTTATGACAAGGTGTTAGCATGATTTTTTTATCAGTGCCTCTGTCTGTTATCTGTTATTGCATTAATCTAACATATTGCTGGTCTTTCTCGCGAATATCAGATATGTGGTATGTCCAATCATCCTCATCGAAGGTCTGCTCATGCCTTCTCTTGCCTCTATATTTCGAATCATCAGTTCAACACAGTCTACATCAATGAAATTATTTTGTTTTAGCTCTGTTGCGGACTTTTCCAACTGATTCATAGTCGGACAAATGGCGACGAATGCACCGCTAGGCTTCAACGCGCGATAGACTTGGCCGATCATGGTCCAAGGGTCGCCGAGATCGACTATGGCTGCGTCGACATCTTCTATGTCAAGACCTAGGTGTGGGTCGTATAGATGAGTTGTAACGTATGATGTCATTGCAGCCTTTTCTAGATTGCGCTTGGCAATCTCAATAAAATCCGGATTTACGTCAAAAGTGTAAATGTGTCCACTAGGTTTTACGATGCTGGCCAGAAAAGTAGTAAGAGCTCCACTCCCAGTGCCGATCTCCAGTACCTTTGATCCGTTTTTCAATCCTGTTCGAGCTACTATATATCCCAAATCTTTTGGATATATGATCTGTGTCCTTCGTTCGGATTTCATTATAAAGTCGTGAATAGTTGGCTCCACGAGGTGGATAAGTTTTCCTTCGCTGGTTTTAACGATGCTACCATATTCTAATCCAATAATCGATGAGACATCGATTACTCCGAGATGCGTGTGTACTTTCTTTTCACGATTAGCCCGCGTCAGCCATTTTTTTCTCGATGTGTGAAAAAGCATAACATAGGAACCTTCTTGGATGGTCATTAACAAAAAATAACACAAGTTACAGGAGATAAAAATCCTTCTTGGTGTATAGCCGTTACATGGAATATTATCGTTTGATAATTAAAGATGATGTACGATAACGACGAGACCAGTTGACTTGGTGCTGAAGCCAACGTAAACTACATCCCAATAGGTCAATTATAAGGTATTTAACCTGTGGTTTATACAGACGATTTAATGAAGGGGATTATCTTCGATCTAGACGGCGTCTTAGTAGATTCCATGCCAATGCATTGTGAGGCATGGAAGATGGCATTTAGCGAAGTAGCAAATATCGAAGTTGATGAAAGGACAATTTATTTGCTTGAAGGAATGCGAGGGATTGAATTAGTCAGAAACATTTTTGAGATCAAGCGGATGGGAACGTTTGATGAATCGATTTTAACGCAGATTACAAAAACGAAGGATGAATACTTCCGAAAGATACTTAGTTTCAAATCTTTTGAGGGCGTGAAGGAGTTGGTTACAATCTTAAGATGTCCTAAAGCAGTAGTCAGTGGTTCTGCGAAAAAAGATGTTGAGAGAATTTTAGGCCAGGCCCTTGGATTCGGGAAGGAGCAATTTGATGTTGTAATTACCGCGGACGAGATTACGAAAGGAAAGCCGGATCCATCCTCGCTATTTTCAGCTGTGGAGAGACTGAACCTCAAGACAACTGAAGCGCTAGTAGTTGAAAACGCACCTTTAGGTGTTGAAGCAGCAAATAGGGCCGGTATCCAATGCATAGTAGTTTTGAACAATACACCTCTAGATACGACAGATTTCGAATCCCTATTATCGGAGGAGAGAATTCTCAAACGGACAGAATCGGCTTTCAACTTTCTGCAGAAGTGGTGTATTGAATGAAAGTGATTATATTTTCTCATGAATCTGATCTTGACGGGTTATTTTCGGCTGCTATTGGGTTGATTCGATATCCGCAAGCACGACTAGTATTTCTCAATTACGGCGCGGAGAGCTTTATGAAAATGAGATGGTTCGTCGAGTCCGCAACCCGTTCCTCGCAGGAGAAGGGTATAGTCGTCATTTCAGACTTAGGGCTCAGCTCTGACCCTAGTCTGATCAATACCTGTAGAGAAACCTTTTCAGTAGCCAAGAAAAAAAACTGGAGTATTATCTGGATAGATCATCATCCTTGGCCTGAAAACGCGATCCAGGGTATAGAACCTTACGTTGAGCTTGTGTTGGACAGTGTCAGTTCGAAGTGCGCCGCAGAGTTGATTTATGAAAAATTTCTTTCAGGACACCGCCTGGCAGAAAAACTTGCAAGTCTAGCCCATACAATGGATTACTTCACAAATGATCAATATCTAACTCCTACTTCAGAACTAATAAAATACTATCATAACTTCCCTGATTGCTACACCCGCCTCATCAATCTCGCCCAGAAATCTTCGCATGGGATACTATGGGATATTGAAATGCAAACAGATTACAACGAATATGCGCTGTTGCGAGACGATGCAAAGGAACGCGTACTTTCAACAATGCGAATACGAGACATTCATAATATCAAGATTGCATTTATACAATCATCACCCTTCATTCAGAACAGTTTATTTTCGGATGAAGTTTTCAAAAAAACAGGCGTGGATCTTGCGATGGTTTACGGCACGGATGGCAGAGTAAGTATAAGACGTAATAATAATAAAATTTCTTGTAATGATATCGCAGCGAACTTACCTGAAGGAGGCGGTCACATATTCGCGGCAGGTGCAATTTTTCGCAGTAATCCAAGTGATATTGAGTCGGTCATATTGGAGTTGGAGCGCGCAGTTTTGACGGCCTTGGAAAGAACTGATACGGCGGTTAATCTGTGAACTCACTCAAGTTTTAATCTGTTTCGGAAAAGGGACAGAACATAGACGATTGGATGATTGGTAAACATCGCTGGTTAATGGTGATCTTAAGTATAAGCATAGTATGTCCTCTAAGGATAACAGATAAAATTTATTACACGCTCTTGGTATTTGTTTTTCAGGGATAGTTGAAACAAATGGTGAAATGTCCATTACAAGGAAGGTTTCGAAGAAAATTAAAGAAGGTCTGGATTCGTGTCTCATAATGGAATTTATATAGATTTTGCTAATCAATTGGTAGATGGAGACGGGTTCTAGAAAAAATGAATTTACAGTCTACCAGTGTTGTAAGAGAGGGCACACTTTAAAATGCGCATCGATCGTAAAGACTGGGGGGGTAATAGTGTATCCCACCGATACGGTATATGGAATTGGCTGCAACCCATATTTGGGGGAAGCAGTCGAAAGAATCTTTGAAATAAAGGGTCGAAATAAAGTCAACCCTTTTCCCATTTTAGCATCAAACTTACAGGACATCGAAAAAATTGCGTTACTAGGTAAAATCGGTAAACGGTTGGCTAAGATATTCTGGCCAGGCGCCCTTACCATAATCTCGACACTTATTGATACACGAATTTCCACAAAGGTCACCGCAGGTAAAACAACCATCGGAGTCCGAGTTCCGGATAATAAATGCGCAGTTGCTCTGTTGAAGCATTGCAAATATCTTGTGGGTACCAGTGCAAACAAATCAGGAGAGACTCCTTCTAATTCAATCTCGGAAGTGATTTTGTCATCGTTGAGAGGTTTCGACGCGATATTGGACGGAGGTAATATTAGACAAGGGAGCGCATCAACTATTTTGGATCTGTCAGGACGCGTCCCCATGATAATTCGGGAAGGAGCAATCTCATCGGAGGAAATTGCCAGGGTTCTTTCAACAAATAACAACTGATCTAGTTATGGATTTTAATCTCATAGTTTCAACATATAGACATCGAGAAGACGATGCGCAAAAGGAACTGCACGACATTCTTGAATTGTTTGGAGATCCCAAACCAGGGTCAGACATTACTGACATTGTCGGTATCTTGATAGGGCGTACGGTGCTTGAACCATTTAAGGTAGTGAAGAGAATCAAGGAACTAGTCCATGACGAGCCCTGGCATGTCAGATACATTCTCAGACTTATTCCGATAGAATTTGTTTTTATTGATGACGGGCTGGATTCTATTAAAAATGCTGCAAAGCGACTCGCCTCAAAGATGCAAAAATTCGAGACCTTCAGGATCACTGTCGAAAAGAGAAATACTTCATTGCGTTCTTCTGAAATAATCGCAACCGTTGGTTCAGAAATTGACAACAGAGTAGATCTAGAAAATCCTGATTGGATCGTACTGGTGGAGATAATCGGAAAACATGTTGGGATCTCCGTTTTACGGCCAAATGAAATATTCAGCTCACTCATAGAGAAGCGACAAGGGGAAACCGTTACTTAGTTAGCAAAGCTGCTTTTTCTGAAAGATAGCTAGTGAAGGCATCATCATTCGATAAAAATTTATTCAATTGGACTCCGAGCCGCCTGCAAATAAGTTCTTTCTTTGTTTTGTTTGGTTTTAAGACAGAGTCGTCGATCTTAAGATGCATATTACATACACGTCTGGTAACTTTTATCAACTTCGTCTTTTCTTTTGAGAAAAGAATAAAGCAGCCTGATGCTTGATTTCTTAAGCCTATGTCCATTATAGCTCTCGATATTTGGTCCGTGCACGATATTCGAAGAAGAAGATCCATTTCGGGTCTACTTACCAATGTGATTTTCCTTTTTTCTGACTCGATAGTGATTTTTAAGGCTTGGAGAATGTGTTCGATTCCATACACAGCATCTGCACGCACACCCTGTATCGACACCCCTCCATTCGAGGTTTTTCGTAAATCGTCAATAAATTCGCCGACGTCCTTCACATCTAAATCGGACACTCCAATAACTGTCGTAAATATATTACCCACTTTGTGTATTAAGGTCTGGTGTTTCAGGAACTTCCTCTCTCCTAATTTCGATGTTGTTTAAAGACCTTGTTTTAGCGGTCATCCAATGATCTATATTGGGCCAGTGGACACACTTCTACCCCGGCTACTTCTGTCCCATAAGCGAAGCTAGAATCCAGAGGTCGATTATCGATCATAACCATAATAGCCATTTTAATATCTACATTCCTTTGTCATGCTAAAAAGATTTTCGAGACTGGTAAGACCTCATGTCCGTGAATCGGGGAAATGAATTCAGCTGAATCTTCCAGCTTCCAAAAATTAACCATACGTCGATGGTTTGATTAAAAAACGAAGGGTTATCAGTCCCTTTTCATGCAGGTTTCGGGCTACCGCCATGTACAACTGTTACAATAGTAACGGTATCTCCACTCTCTATTACGGTATCATTGCCACCAAGTGAGGAAGATTCAACACCATTCACTGCTATCAAGATATTATGAGGACTCAACACCTCTGGTTCCTTGACGTCACGGCGTAACAGCATTAGTATTTCAGATAAGGAAAGAGTAGACTCCTCTAGGATAATTGATGGCTTGCCAACCGCTTTTTTCACGCCGCCTAGGAGTCTCACGTTTATCATGATTCATAACGCGTCTATTGTATTTCTGGCTCTGTTGTTCCGTCTGTAGAACCTTTTTCTGTATTTTTCCTGCGAAGATATGCCGTGATGAATCCAGCTATTCTATTTCTGAGCAGTTTGGACCTTACAACAGCTATTCTCTTAAGAGTCGCCTTGTTTTGATCAAAATCCGTACCGAAATCTTCCGGATATCGCTCCAAAATCTCAGCAGAAATCCGCTTAATTCTATCCATTCACCAAAATATTAACAAGACGTAATTTTATCTTATTGAAACCACGGGGTATAAAGGCGACTCACGTCGGGGTCTAGTCTGCTGTAATGTGTGCGCAAAATACAATAAAAGATAGAGTATAGGAGCATTGTAGACTGCTCGTAAGATAAAATAGGACAGACTGCTCTGTAGGGCGTATGGTGTCAAGTATCCGCTTAAACGGTGACAAAGTCGAATCCTTGACGTTTCTTGCGAAGGATTCTTTACCTTGGGAATCCTGTGCACTATTGTTAGGCGGAACTAGCACTGAGAATTTGGACGAAATTATCGTGAGCGACGTGATTACAGTGAAAAACAGCGATTCTTCGCCAGTATCTTTCAGTATCGATCCAGACGATCTTATCAATGCATATCGAGTGTCCGAAGCTAGGAACCTGCAAGTTGTTGGAATATTTCATTCGCATCCAGCGGAGCCTTTTCCCTCGTCAACAGATAAAAAATATATGAAGATTAACCCTGTCGTGTGGCTTATCTATTCAACGGTAACAAATGAGTCGAGGGCATATATTTTTGAAGATAAACTAAAGGAAGTGCAATTGCGGGTTACGGTATGAGCCGCTCCGTGTCCCGAGGATACAGCACCGTTTCTCTGATATTGTCGGAATGAGTCAGGACCATCATTAATCGGTCGAATCCAAGTCCCCATCCTGAATGCGGGGGCATTCCCCAACCGAATACTCTTAGATGGCGGTCAAAATTCATAGGATTTAATCCCTGATCTATTAACCTCTTGCGCAACTTTACTGGGTCATGGTGTCTCTGGCCCCCAGAAATCAGTTCCAAATACCCGTATTGTAGGTCAAAAGACTGACTCAGTTCTAGATTGTCTAGTTTTTCATGTATGTAGAACGGTTTTAGCTTAAGTGGCCAGTCCTTGATAAAATAAAATCCCTTATGTATTTCGCCCAGTTTTCGAAGCGATGCATCCGAGAGATCCTCGCCGAATTCGAGCTTTTCTCCTTCCTTCCATAGTCCTTCTATACATTGCTCGTAGGTGAGCCTGTCTATAGGAAATCTTGGGGTTGGAAGCTGTAGCCGGTCATGTAATACATCGCCGTCTGTTCTATCAATTATTTTGTTAACATTAAACGTATTCCTTATAACTTCCTCGGCTAGATCCATAGCGTCTTCGTAATTTATGAAAGCAGCTTCTATATCTACGCTCAAAAATTCAGTTAGATGCCTTACTGTATGCGAATTCTCAGCTCTGAAGTAGACGCCTATTTCAAAAACTCTATCTAGAGCTAAGATTAATTGTTCTTTGTAAAGTTGTGGGCTCTGTGCTAGGTAGGCTTGCTTCTTGAAATATTCGAACCCAAAAAGATTTGCGCCTCCTTCGCTAGCACTACCTATGATCTTGGGGGTATTTACCTCAACAAAGGCCTTTGACCTTAAGGTCGTTCTGATATTATCGAGCACGGCCGACCTTAGCAAGAAAATCGAAGATGTCTTTGGGTTTCTTAAATCTAGTGCTCTGGAATCTAATCGTTTGTCTATTGCTGACTCAACCCTGCCAGTCGGATCGATGGGCAGAGGGTGGATGGCCTCGGTGACAATATTTACTTTTTCAGCCTTTATCTCTAGAGGAAAATCTTTTGATTTACTATGTTGTACAACGCCTGATACAATAATTGCGCTCTGCCGAGGTTTATCTTTGGCAACACTCAGAGTATTTGCTGATAGGACAACCTGAGCTGCTCCTCGGATATCTCTAATCGTTAGAAAGGCGACTTTGCCGATGTCGCGGATATCCTCTATCCAACCTGCGATACTCACCACTTGTCCAATTAAGGTCTCCTGAACTTGATCGGTGTAATGCGTCCTGTGGATATCATCAAACACGCTCATGTTATGGTTTCATCCATTAAGTTTAAGCTCCATATTCTATTATTAACTCGACGTTTCTAAGCTCCTTGGCAATGTCTTGGATTCTTCTGGTTTTAATTGCGTTCTTGGGGTCTTTTCGGTCTATTAGTACTCTAGTTAACTTCTTGCCATCCGGCAGCCAGAAGAAGTTCATGTTCAGCACTTTCGACGGAAAAAATAGATTCTCCATAAACCTCCTTTCAGTTGCTTGCGCTTCAACGAACCAGACTGCTCCTCCAAACTCAGCTTCTATTTTCTTTAAAAGCTCGGGATTAGACCTCAGAAAACTGATATCAGAACCCCTAAGAAACAAAACAGAGTCCACTCCAGATTTGGCCGCGCTGATCATGGACAATGTGTTGACCTCTTGTTCTCGTTCAGCGAGTCGAGTCAATTTTATCGCTGTTTCGATTTCTGTAGGAGTTAATTGGCCAGCTTCTAATTTGGCCTCACAGCCAGCACAGAGGACACCAGTCTTGGCGTCAAAGGAACAAATCGGCGTCCTCAACTATTACCCCTTTTCATAAACTAAGTTAATCGTTACGCCAATTATATATTTGGCTAATAATAGGCCACGACCTATCCCCGTCTTAGTAATTTGTTAGACTTGTATACTAGGGATTGGATTGTGGCCTGACCTGTAATGACGAAATTGCATGGTCATCTACCATTGTACTTGCTCCTAGGCTAACTGAGATTATTTGGATCTTCAGATGTGTTTGTTCCACATTTGACAAGTTATATTTGGCTGCTAAAATATTTCTAACCTGAGCTTCAGGGTCGATGACTTGGTTTACCTGCGATTCTAGTGTAATATCAAGCGTTTTTCCGACCAACGGTGCTGGAAGTTTTCCTGACGTGTCGTTTAATATAGAAAAAAGAACCTTGTCCATTGTTATAGCATGGGGAAGCGTCAAGAGTGCATTCGCTGAATAAAACACTTGCACGTTTAGTAGACTGGGCTGATCTTGTGCCAGGGGGCGTGAAATTACTGTGGCGCTATTACCTGAAAAAGATGCCAACCCACCTGCATTTATCTGAGGTCGTATCACAATAAACCCTTCAATTAGGTTACCCGTGTTATTTTGAATGTTGAACAATTGGAGAATATTTTTGCATATTATACCTGCAGATGTCTGAGGTTGGAGGGTCTTTAAAATAGACGTAGTACTTTTACCATTATTAACGACTGCATTCCATAAAAAAGGGACCGTGTAACTTTGACTGTTGAATACACTAATGTCTGTGTCGTAGTGTCCTGGTCTAAGTGGACCATCATTTCCAGACACGGATCCGCATTCAAATTTAGCGCTGTAACTTACATCTTTTATTTGTGAAGTGCTGTTGTCAAAGCTCCTCGCATTTAAAGGCAAATGCACAAATGCTGATGTGGCAGTATGCTTTGATGTCAACTCAACTATTCTTGACGAGCCGTTTGCTATGTAGCCTCCTGGAGCTTTTAATTCTGTTACATTGTATTTACCAGGTCGCAATCCTGACATCGTACTAATTCCAACCGTTGAATCACCTGGATCAAGTGAATTGACCTTTGCGATATAATTACCCGAACTGTCAAATGGGTTTGGTGAAATTGAGTATGTCGCGCCGCCCAAACGAGATCCGTCAGAGCGAATCGTAATAAGCCTGAGCGATGCATCTTGATAGTGGGTGCTGATGGGCTGTCTATCAATATGGCTTCTCTTGTCAACTTGATTTTGAGAAAGTTCGATAGACGTGAAGGTAATAATGAGAGCTGTCACTACAACAAAGATTGAAATTATTATGGTGATATTTTTTAATCTCATCGAGCGTGAGGTAGACAAATAGTAAAACTTGCATCAATTTATACTCTTGGCAGATAATAGAATAGAATATGTATGGAGTCAATTTATGGAGCTTGGTCTTACCCTCGTGTTCAGTCAGTTGTAAACGTTTAGATCGGTTATTATACGCTTGAAATAAAATATTATTCTTGAATGACAGAACTATCGCAAGCTAAATTATCAGTAGTTGGACTAAAAGCCTATTATTTTGCTAATAAGGGCGTGGTGAAGGCGGTAGATAACATTACGTTTGCGATAGGGGAGAACGAATCTCTGGGAATAGCAGGTGAGTCGGCCTGCGGCAAAAGTACTCTCGGATCCGCCCTCCTACGGGCATTGCAACCTCCTGGCAAAATTATAGGAGGAAACGTGATAATCAGTGGAATAGATATAGTAAAGCTGTCAGATAAGGATTTTAATAAATCGATTCGCTGGAAAAAAATCGCGATGATATTCCAGGGGGCGATGAATACGCTTGACCCCGTTTACAAGATAGGAGATCAGATGCGTGAAATTATGCAAATACATCATTTCAAAGGAAATATCGAGGATAGTATTTTAGAATCGTTAGAGCAAGTTGGACTTGATCGCGATGTCGCGAAGAGGTTTCCTCATGAATTAAGCGGTGGAATGAAACAGCGTGTAGTTATAGCAATGGCGCTACTCTTGAAACCAGACATTGTTATTGCTGACGAACCAACAACCGCCCTCGACGTGCTTGTTCAAGCACAAATAGTTAATGTCCTTAAGAGGTTAAAAAAGGAAAATGGTATGACGATAATCCTGATTACACATGACCTCGGTATCATCTCAGAAATTGCAGACAAGATCGCGGTAATGTATGCAGGTCAAATAGTAGAAATTGGAAAGGCTTCTGATATATACGAAAATCCAAAACATCCGTACACTCAAGCCTTGATATCCGCCATCCCAACACTACACGATAGTAATAAGCAAATAGAGTACATCAAAGGTAATCCGCCGGATTTGACACGGCCACCACCAGGATGTCGTTTCTACGAGCGCTGCCCTCATGCAATGGGTATCTGTAAAGAAGACCCTCCTGAGATCGCGACGGAAACAGGGTTTACACGGTGCTGGTTATATGTCAAGAGCTGATTAAATCCTCATTGATAGTCATGTAATGGTTTATCTTTATGGGCATCTACTTTAGCATTCACCTGCTTACCATGATGAGTGTTAATATGACTATTTGCACATAAATCGTGCATAATTCCGATGCCGCAGAATTCACAGGAAGTAACGAAGTCTAGATCGTTGAATCTCTTGTTACAATAAGCACATATCTTGGAACCTAAATCATACTCTGACAAAGGTTTTATCCATGCCTCGCGCCATAGAAGCATCATTTGGCTAAGTCATAGAAATGGCGCATTATTAAATCTGACATATTTAGAACAATACAAAACTATGAAAATTACGGTTTCGCAGTCTTCTGGGCTAAGAAACCAATTACTATGTTTATTGTCTGCAAATCATAGTACATTGTCACAAGTCTATGCGTTTATATCTTAATTAACCCTTGTTCAATACGGGTTTATATGACAGTTTAACCTATCACTACATATGAAAACCACCGCTAAGGGGATTGACATAGAGAGAAATGTAGAGATTGCGACTGAAGGCTTAACAATGGAAAGTTATAACATGCTGGATAACAGAGTAACCAATAAGGAGAATGCCCTTATCATATGTAATTACATTAACTCAATCAGGTCAGAAGTCAACCTTAGTGATAATTACAGACAAGATATCATCATGCTGCTAAGCCGGTTCTCAATATACTTCGATAATGCCATTTTATTCAAAGAAATAACCAGAGGAAATATACTATCATATCTAGACAGTAAGCGCAAGACGCAAGAAGCCGACTGTTTACACCGATGGATTGGTACATATAACACCTATCGAATGCATCTAATGCGATTTTTCAAGTGGTTGTACTCGCCTGATATTCCACCTGATAATAGGCCAAAACCCTCTATTATCCAGAATATTGCACAGCTTAAGAGAAAGGAGAAATCAATCTACAAGCCAACTGATCTATGGATTGAAGAAGATGATGCCCTTTTTCTTAAGTATTGTCCTAATCCTCGAGATAAATGCTATCATGCAATGGCAAGGGACAGCGCAGCTAGGCCGATAGAATTACTAAAACTGCGGATAAGGGATTTGGTGTTCAGGTTTACCCCCGATAAAAAACAGTATGCCGAGGTACTATTAAACGGCAAAACCGGAACAAGGTCTATCCCACTTATAGACTCAATTCCATACGTAAAGGATTGGATTTTACACCACCCACAAAGTGGAAATCCCAATAGTATATTTCTTTGTGGATTTGGCAGAAGCCTCAACAGAATGCTTCAAGTTACAAGCCTTAACACAATATACAGAAATTATAAAGAAAACTATTTTCCAGCATTACTAGAGAACCCTAATGTTCCACCTGAGGATAAGCAAAAAATCAGAGAGTTGTTAAAGAAGAAGTGGAACCCATACGTAAGAAGACATTCTTCGCTCACTCAACTATCTACCATATTGAAGGAACACACTCTGCGTCAATTTGCAGGTTGGTCTCCTCGAAGTCAGATGGCTGAAAGATATCTGCATTATTTCGGTTCTGAATCCAGTAATGGTATACTAGAGGCAAGGGGATTAATCACGAAAGATAACCAGTTATCAACTATTTTAAGACCAAAAGAGTGCCCCAACTGTTCAGAGAGTAATAAGCCAGATAGCAGATTTTGTACCAAATGTCGAATGGTACTGACATATGACGCATATAGTGAAACATTGGAAAAAGAACAAGCAAAAGATCAGCAGCTTGATACTATGAACCAAAAATATAATGAATTACATAGTCAGATACAAGTATTATCCAAGAATCTGTTTGAGAGTGGCGTACTAACTAAAGATTAATGGTATTTCTTATTCCAAGGAATTGACTTTACTACTCATTTTTACTTATTTTTTGTGGTCCACACCAATAATATGATTGATTATCTGATAGCTGAATTGCTACGATGGCATCATGAGGCCGTAAATATCCGTAGAACTCCCTATATAAGCGGGTACACCATAGATAGATTGTAGCGCAATTCTTAT
>QHBN01000023.1 GCA_003176995.1 Candidatus Nitrosopolaris wilkensis | reverse complement strand
AATGTATTTTTCAATTCACTTAAACCTCCATGTAATACGTATATGCCAGTTATTGTCGCGTCAGACTGTCTGGCAAGTGATATTGCTTCGTTCATTCCTCTTATAGAATTCGTGGATCCGTCCAGAGCAACAAGGATTCTCTTAAATCTATTTTTCAACATATATATGATTTTGAATTTCGATTTAATATAGGGTTCTACGGTGTGTCTCAGCGAATTTAGCGCTGATTCGTCTAGTTATTATTCGAATTCTCGATGGTGTTCTGGTTTGACGTGTGCTTTAAGCGAATCTGCCAACGGCCCTTTGATTTCTTTCACATTCTGTTTAAACAATACCATTTCTGCTCCGCCTCCTTCTTCCTTCCGGCAAAAGATATTTACCTTCCATTTTTCGTCATCTAGTTTTGGAAAATCAGACCGGTAGTGAGCTCCTCTACTTTCTTGTCGCATCAGGGCACTTCTTATTATTGCCTCGCAAGCAATCAGCGACGATTTTACCTGCCAAGTTAAAACAACAATTTCACCATTATTATCATCAATTTTGAATTCTCTTAAGATATTATCTTTAGAATAAAACTCGTTCTTTAATTCTAAAATTCTTTTCAATCCATCTTGAAGCTTTGTTTGTTCTCTTATTATTCCTGCATTCTGTTTCATTAATTCTTGTATTTCATTACGGAACTTAATTGGTTCCTTAAGTATAAAGATTCCATCATCATTATCATCAAATTCTTTTTGGTTATTATTGTTCACATTCCTTGGAAGTGACGATGATACTAGTCCTCCTCCTTGCTTTGCTAATCTCGCTGCTTCTCTACCAACAATTTTTCCGAAAACTACTGTGTCCAGTAGGCTATTTCCACCCAAACGATTAGCACCATGAATCTGGCTTATTACTTCTCCAACAGCAAGTAGACTCTTAATCTTTGTTCTACACTCTATATCTACTACGACTCCGCCCATCGAATAATGTGCAGTAGGTCCAACCTCCATTTTCTCTTTGGATATGTCGATTCCATCAAGCTTTTTGAACTGTTCGTACATAGTGGGTAACCTATCTAGAATTTTTTCCTTTGGTAAATGAGTTATGTCTAACCAAACTCCACCATGTTCTGTACCTCTACCAGAGACTATTTCATTATAGGCAGCACGAGCTACTATGTCGCGTGGTCCTAGCTCCATTCTTTCAGGATAGTAATTTTTCATAAACCTTTCACCTTTAGAATTCAGTAGTGTGCCTCCTTCACCACGTATTGCTTCAGTCGCCAAAGTACCCGCCGCTTTCTCTGGCCAAACCATTCCGGTAGGGTGGAACTGGACCATCTCCATATCTACCAAATCTGCGCCTGCTTCATATGCTAGAGCCACACCTTCTCCATAGTTTTCAGTAATTCTAGAACTACTGACTGCATAGACTCGTGTATAGCCACCAGCAGCAAGGATTAAAGACTTGCATTTGAATGTCACAATTTCTCTTTTTTCGATATCTATACCAAGTGCTCCTCTGACTTCTTCTTCTGTTTCTTCTTCTGTTTCTTCTGCTGGTCCTTCTCTTTTTGCATCATTTGATTTTAGTAATTTTATGACGAAAATATTATCCACAATTTCGATTTTTCGCTGGCTAACTTGGTCCATCAATACACGAATTAACTCCTGACCAGTCCAATCTTCGTAAAAGACAGTCCTTCTATAAGTGTGGGCGCCAAAAAATCGCTGTGTTAATCTACCATCTGTTTCCCTATGAAATCGAGCACCCCATTTCACTAGTTCATTTACAGCATCAGGAGCACTCTTGCAAAGTACCTCAACTCTTTCGTAATCTGCAAGAAGATCACCTTCTCTTAGGGTATCAGCAGCATGTATCATCCAGTTATCTTCTGGATCCATGGTACCAAGAGCTGCATTGATACCACCTCTTGCAAGTGTTGTATGAGGATCTCCTTTTTTACTTTTACTAATTATGAGAACATGAACACCAGCATCATGAGCTTCAATTGCAGCTCGAAGACCGGCAGAGCCACCGCCTATAATTAAAACATCACATGAGCGGTTAGATTGCTTTTTCATATTTTTAGCCATTTATGTATCAGTTATCTTCAGATGGGTCATATTTAACAAATTTGGACAACTCTGTTTCTAACGCTTGTTGCTTTGCAAGTACAAGACTAATAGTACTGAAGTAGGTAAGCTAGTAACTTTACTGTACGATAGTAACTATAGTTAAAAATTACCGTACGCAACTGCACATTGGCAAACTATATCATACTAACTTTTCGAATGTCTAAATTGATACGTTAGAGTCTTTTCTTCATCAATATTATTTTGACAGGCGCTATAATGTAATATAAGCAGCCTATTTATCCATGTATCGAGAAAGACTAGAAATGACCAGCAGAGGCAACAATAGAAACAACGTCAGAGGGGTGCGAGCATATTCCTAGAATTTATGAACTACCTATTGGAACCGGTGCACGTGGCGTTCGAGTAGAGTCGGACTCGATGGGGAGCATTGAAGTTCCGGCTGAGCATTACTGGGGAGCACAGACGCAGCGCTCGCTGATTCACTTCTCGATTGGAGACGATCACATGCCCAAGATCGTCTACCACGCTTATGGCTATGTGAAGAAAGCGGCAGCCATCATTAACGCCGAGGATGGCAAGCTGCCGAATGACAAAGCTGAACTTATCATCAATGTCGCTGACGAGGTGATCACTGGTAAGCTTAACAACGAGTTTCCATTGTACGTGTGGCAGACAGGCTCCGGCACTCAATCGAACATGAACGTCAACGAGGTTATCTCCAACCGGGCGATCCAACTCGCTGGCGGTACGCTGGGAAGTAAACAGCCAATTCATCCCAATGACCACGTCAACATGTCACAATCATCCAACGACACATTTCCAACGGCCATGCATATCGCGACCGTGATTGAGTTCACGAACCATCTCATCCCTAACATAGATGCGCTCGTAAAAGCGATGTGGGATAAGGCCGTGGAGTGGGTAGACATTGTCAAGATCGGACGCACGCACTTGCAAGATGCCACCCCTCTCACATTCGGGCAGGAATGGTCTGGATATGTGTCCCAACTCAAAGACGCACTGTACCTAATCACTCATTCAATGAATGCTCTTTACAAGCTCGCAGCTGGTGGCACCGCGGTGGGAACAGGGCTCAACACTTCTCCGGATTTCGGATCCAGGATTGCAGCGGAGATTGCAAGGCTCACCAATCATCCCTTTGTGAGTGCGCCAAACAAATTCGCTGCGCAAGGATCGCTTGATGCTATGGTCCATGCGAGTAGCGTGCTTCGCGGGCTCGCCGTTGTGCTCATGAAGATCGCGAACGACATTCGATGGCTTGGCTGCGGACCGCGTGCAGGGTTTCACGAACTCAAGCTACCATCCAACGAGCCAGGCTCTTCAATTATGCCCGGTAAGGTTAATCCGACCCAGGAAGAAGCGATGGTCATGGTTTGTATCCAAGTCATTGGAAATGACAATGCAGTAGCGATTGCCGGCTCTCAAGGTAATTTCGAACTCAACGCCATGCGACCAATTGTCATCAACAATGTGCTGCAATCCGCACGAATTCTTGGCGATGCCTGCGAGAAGCTGCGTCGGTACAGCATTCAAGAGATAACGCTCGATCAAGATAGAGCCAGTAAATATGTGAACGAGTCATTAATGCTAGTCACGGCCATAAGCCCAGTCATCGGCTATGACAAGGCCTCTGTTATCGCGCATAAAGCGTTAAATGAAAATAAAACTTTACGCAATGCGGCAATTGAGAGTGGCTATATTGATGAAGTGGCATTTGACAACATTGTTGTGCCAGCGCATATGGTAGGAAATCCACACAAGGATCTTGGGATACCTTGATCTTCCATTTCCAAAATTTGTTTTTAACCATTGCAAAAATAAATCGCATTGTCTTCAGAGTTGATACAGCTGCCAGTGTTTTGCTGATGATAGAGCAAGAAATCCCATCTGGTAGTTATAGACGACGGTTGTAGCACGCGTAACCTTAATTTGTGAAACAAAGAACAAGACTACCAAAAGGAAGTAAGGAAATGTGCTATGAAAGATATATGACAATTTATACATTGTTAGTGAAGAAACCCTTTTCTTAATTGATTCTATTTTGTAAAGAAGTCCCAATCATTATTTGTGATCACGCATTCAACTTGATCAGACTTAGACGTTACTCATAGAAAGCACCTATTTGTCACAATTTTATCCTGCACTTGCAGCAGTATGGATTATTTATTTATAGTCTCTTTTACAACTTTTTGGTGTATAGCTTCGGTTCAGTTGTCATATTACATATGGCAGTCATTTACTGATTTCAATATTTTATAATAAAAACATAATAGTGCTAGCAATGGGATTTATGCTATTACGGGACATCAACAAAGACCGTTCCATCTTCGTTTTCGATTACATCATAGAGGATCAATTCACCAGATTTTTTCCATCCTTGGCTCTGATTTATCCATTTGTTAGGAATCCATTGTAACTTGCCAGTAAAAACATTATACTCAAAACAATGCATATAGCATATTATACGACTGTTACTAGGTTTTAACTGGCCTTTAGATAAAAGTGCAGCTCTGTGTGGACAAGAGTTTTTGCACGCAAACATCTTGTAATTTATTTTTCCTATCAGTATCTCAATATTAGTATCAATTGTGAAAGATTTCATAGCATTATCATTTATGTCTTTACTTTTACACACTTTGTATAACAAATCAATAATCACGGTATAGGATTTTATATATGAATGCCATAGGTTAGCAACGCAACGCTCTATTAACTTGATCTAGGAATTTTTATCTCTTTGTCTCTGTTCAGTCTATTAATACACTGCCTTTTTACCTCCTACCTGTCGGTATCATGTATCAATTATTAGATCTTGTTATGGGATGTTAGAATGTATTATTAGTATTTTCTAGGTGGGTATAATGCATTTCTGATTGCTGCATTAATCTACAAATTAATGTTATTGAGCATAATTATAGTTATATAGTTAGTTTCTCTGTACTAATCTAATGAGTAAAGAAGGTCAAAATGTAAAACCGGCACAGGATACAAATACACCACCAAATGTCATTTCTAATGCAGCCCGATTTAACAGACAATTTAACGATATGCAGATAGGTGGTAATCCTATTACTGTAAGTATAGGCAAATTGTTAACAGTGATGGGAGAGCAAGACAACACTATCAGGGTATTATCAAAGGCTATAGGACAAAATTATGACGAGCAACATATGCATGATATGCATAATTCATTATTTGGAGGTCTTTTAGGCGGTTCTGGTACTGGTAGAGAAGGTATGGATCTTAGCGGGCTTTTGACTCAGATAACTACATTCATAAATCAACAAAATCAACAAATTCAGACACTTATTACTGCCATTACGCAAAATGTACAGAAGCTTACTAGTCAGATATCATCGTCATCAAATACTAATCAATCATCAACAAGATAAATAAAGCAGGACAGGCTAGAATACACTGCATTTACCATTTGACCGTCGTTAGACATATTTGCCAATGCGACGCTTGGAACAACTGCATCATCGCTATGCGATGAAGGTTGGCCAAATGCGGACCGAACATCGTCATACAAAGTAACTGTAGTATTTGATCCTCGTTCACGGCATAACCAACTAGAAAGGCTAGACTAGAGTTTGCGATTCAATAGAGCTTCGGAATCTTATCCTACTCTAATGCTCGGATCGTCAACATCTAACATACATAAGTATTTGAATCATGACATGAGTTGATATTTAACATACCAAATTAACATCATAATGAAAGCCAGGAAGATGTATGCTAGATAATCTTTCGGTACCGAAAGATTTTGAGTCAGTAAACCTGAATATTTCAGGTACAGCAAGTAATTCATATTTTATCATATTATTTTATTTTTTTTTCATGCAGATATCAGCAGTGTTTTGTTACATCGACCAGATTATTTATCTCAACAACCAATCTCCCTGCGCTCTTCAATCATACTTATAAATTTTAAATAAGTTTGGCTATCATCGTAGGTAGGTTTTCATCTCCTGGGTTATTTTCCATTAATTATAATACGCACTAATCCAATCGAAAAATACATACATATTCTTCTTTTTTAAAGTTCAGATGTAAAACCGTTGCAGATCTTTATCCTTTAATACCAAGGCGAAGTCGACATTGTAAAAAGTGTGAATACAACATTGTCAGGTAAACCTTGAAATGTAGACAATCGTGATGATTTGTTACACACTTCTTACCTAGAATAACTAAATGTGCGAAAATATGAGGAAACGTTTCATGTGAAGTTTTAATTATAGGTGGTGGGTCTGCCGGTCTATTTTTTGCATACAGGAAAATATATTCTAAAGCAACCCTGTATCAAGAGTTGTTCCAGGTTTAACTATCCGAAATCTACGATTAATAGTAAATAACTCCTAATTGATCGGCATTGGATGATCGTTGACAGAATTATATCCATTACGAACCAAGATTTATAAAGTATCAGTTTAAACAGTATTTGATATCTAAAATGGTAGAAACCAAGTTTAAAGATGACACCATAACAACAACGAGAGCAACTGATGTGCGCGACATCTACGATAAATTAAGCGAGAACTTCATTAGAACTTTAGACGAATGTGTAAAAACTCAGCCACAATACATACAATCAACCTCTAATCTGCTACTCGACTATACGGATACACTAAAGAAAACTATTCAAAATACAATTTTAGTTCGAAAGTTGTTTGTAAGCAGCTGGAACCTTCCGATGGTATCGCGGTACACAGAAGAACTTACAAAAGGATCAAATGAACTCACTAAGAACATAATCAGTGTAATTGATATCAATAACCAGCTGATAGTCAAAGCACTAGAAGCGGCACGAGAAAATTTCAAAATTTTTAATCGAACAATTGATTCAGTGGCAGAATTTACGAGTAACGCAGCGAAGGTATGGAATTCTTTCCTCACTGCACAACAACAACAGCTCCTAAAACAATAATTTCCTTATCAGGTATCTTTCCTTGAAGATAGCCCAACATGGTATAAGAGATAATGAACACAAGTCAACCTCTCATTCGTTTATATGTATTCTCTTGTAAAAAGCTACGATAATCTCAAGCAGCATTTTGATCCTATAATATCCTGACCCTGCTTAGCTACAATATCGGTTATCATAGCGATAATCTGCCAAAAAGCCTAACTTTAAGAATCAGATATCAACTTATACTTGGTCTAAATCGTGTCGACGGGGTCTTTTTTTCTATGCCATAATTAAGGAATTTGTATGGTGGCTCTTTCATTCCAAATAGGTTAAAGGAGAATCCAGATGAAGAGTAAAATAGAAATATTTCGTAGGATAATAGAATCCAAGAACGTATAATAATGATATCCAGCAAACAGATTTAGGCAGGTAACTAATGGAACTAACACAGTTGCAGAAAAGAGAGTTACGATATCAACTTTAAGACCTCTTACTATATAACTCCGGTATAGCGAAGATACACTTCAAGAAAGAGAGCCACCTTGCAATGACTATAAGACTGTCATTTATGTGTATTAATATTCAAGGTAAACTTACCGAATGTATGCCAGTACATATTTACCTGTCACGACCAGGATACCACTGGACTTCATCCGAGATGCTACAGGCATCACATCTTGGAGTATTAGGTTTGAGTGATTCTGTATAGTCGTATCTGATCTTTTTTGGCCAGCTTAGTATAAAATTAAATTCAATCTTCAACTATGAAATAAGCCAATAGCCAAGATTATCACCGTGCCACCCCACTTGGTCCCCAGTAGAAGATATTTTCTAAAACCTTTTTATCCTTTGAGCTGACAACATATCAAATAAGATCATCTTAGGGATTCTATATTAGATGGTTCTTGAAGTGAATGCAACATGTAAAGCATCTTTCTGATATAATTCTCCTTTCGTGGTACTTCTATTAAGTTTCTTTGATAAAATTCTACCAAATGCTCTATGAAACATCCTGTCCTTTCTCGATCCTCTGTTATATTAGCAAGTATCATGGCATACCAGTACTCTATCAATGCATCATCACCATACTTGTCTTCTAGATCTACTAAGAATGCAAAATTAGAGTGACATTGCCTACATAATCCATCGTGGGTCTGAGCGAATGATTTTTCTACGAAATGACCACACTTTGCTTTCATCATTTGAATTTAGTGTTACTTAGTTTATTTGGACATATTATATTTACTAAATCGTGTTTTTATTTGATGCAGTATATAGCCAATTTGATACCAAATAAAGGAAAAGAACCTTCAATAGTTTAGAACAAGCGGCATACATTTCGAAAAGCTTGTCAAAAAGTGACTCTGAACGACAAATAGTATCGATAACGATAAATTTCCGCTATCTTTCACAATAACTAGGAGATAAGTTCGTAGTGATGGTAAAGATATGACGATGGTAGAGGTATTGATAGTTTTAGAGTAACAAAATTCAATAGTACTATTTCATATAATGAAAAGGAAATGGACTTTTCAGAAATTAGTACGATAGCTACTGTTGGAATACTTGCAGCATTGTTTGGCATGTCGTTGTTGCAATTTTCGTCAGTAAAGGAAAGCATGCGTATACAAAGTGAACAGCAGATATACGCTAGAATAATAGAGACAAGGATGAAACTTGAAAATACTGAAGCGTTTACAAAAATAGCAAAAGAAAACGAGTTATTTGCAGACCGGTTGGCTTTAGTTGATAGTCCTGATGAATATTATACTGTAGTTGCATACCTTGATTTAATCGAATTCCTGTTCTATCTTCATGAAACCAAAATGATGGATGCGAAGCTTTGGCCTCGCTGGAAGGCATTAGCACAAACACTTATGGGCATGCCAAAGTTTAGAAAAGTTTGGGACAAGACAAAACATGTTCACAATTCTGATTTTGTCGAATTTATGGATTCATTGTGATGATTTGACAGAAGCAGATCTGATCTCTCATTTTTTGATGGTGCAGAGATAGTTTCTTACCACGGCAAAAACTGTAATCTACACAATCAAACTGTAATCTACATTATCACGTAGTTGTTGTTCGTAATCATATTAAGTCATTGTTACATCAGCCAGATCTAGTTTCTAATTTTTTTGTTGCGTAAGACTTATTTCAGCATCCTTCTCTCCTTGTCCTAGCAATCTCTTTATCGTATCAGCTGAAAAATCGGTGTCTTCGAAAAGGAAGTGTGACTCTTCTGTTCTTTCTATGCATATAGTTTCCTGTATTATTGCGCCACGTTGACGAGCAAGTTTATTGTATTCATGGTCTATTTTTCTCAATCTTTCTTTCAGCTTTTCATTCTTATTATGATCCTTATTATCCATCTTCACATTGGTGCTTATAACGTCATGCATATCTTTCAAAAGCGATAAGTGCCTTGAGATGATTTTAGACATTCTAATATTGTTATCTGTCTTATCACAGTATATTATGTCTCTAGCTCGGTGCCATGCTTGAAGCATATCTCTTGGGAGTTCCTTTTGATAATGAGGAAACACATTAACTAAGTACGCTTTTTTATCTATTATTGGAGAAGAATCTATAATATCACGTAGTGGTGTGTTACTGAGCAGACAACCATCCCATAGGTACCTATTATTTTTTTGCGTCCATGCTAAGCCATAAAAAGGAAAGCCTGCACCGGCAATTATGTGATCTGCATCAATATCCAAATGTTTGCTATCGAAGATGATAGGTTTACTTGTTTGTATGTCTGTAGATGTCACTATAAGACGTGGCCTATCTGGATTTTTGAGCTGTGTAAAATCAACATAATCGTTTAGAGTATTCTTTAGAGGTGTCATATCAAATAGCGGATATGGCAATTTATAAGAAAAGTAATCAAGTATAGGCGGGCTGAAGAACCATATAGGGAAGAATGCATTTGGATTTCCCCACGTAGCAGAAAACATAGATGATAGTATAGCCCTAATTCTATCGACTACAAGCAATGATCCGGTCGGTAATGCAAATGGTATTGGTAATGGCGGCATGATTGTTTCCGCAAGGTTTAACCAAAAATCCTCAAGCTCGTTTGCCGGGTCTCTATTTTGTTTGGCACCAGTTATTATTGCAGCGTTTATAGCGCCAATTGAAGTACCAGCGATGATATCGAATTTTATATCGTGTTTTTCAAGAGTTTTATATACTCCACATTCATATGCACCTAACGATCCACCTCCTTGCATCACAAGGACTGTTTCTAGTTGTAATTCTTGCTCTTTTGCTCCTCCTTCTCCTTTTGCTTCTCTTCTAAACATTGTCCGTAGATACTCACTGCCATATTTTAGGCAATCTTTTACACAGACTAATTTTGACCTGCTGCTATTCCATTGTGCTCTTTTGTCGTATATACACAATTTCAGAATATCAAAAAATTTCCATTATTCACTCTTCTCGTTTCTTACCCCAACAATTATAATAATACAGTACCGCCATCTATTACAATAGTATTACCTGTTGCAAAAGAAAAATTATCGCTTGCAATACATGCTGCAACTTTGGCTACCTCTTGAGGTTTACCCCATCGCTTCATTGAAGGTTCTTGAGCAGCTTGAGATCTATCTTTGTCAGTCATTGATCCGTATGTCGCCAATGTTGCTATATTACCAAGAGCCAAGCTATAAGCCCGAATGTTACTGCTGCCATACTCTCTGGCAATACATTTAGTCAATGCTATATTTGCAGCTTTGGCAATGGTGTATGGTGCTCCTTCTATATGTCCCGTGATTGCAGGAGTCGAAGAGATATTGATTATTACTCCACCTCTCCCTTCATTTTGATTTGCGTTATTACCAGTATTCTGTAGCATACAAGGAATAACTGCCCTTGAAAGACGCACAGATCCTTTCAAATCAACTTCGATAATTCTATCTAATTCATCGTCAGTAACTTCATGAAATTTCTTGTACCAAATATTTTTATCAAAAGGATAACCTGCATTATTTACTAGAATATCGATTTGTTTATGTTGTGATAATATTTGTTGAATGAATTCTTGTATCCTTGAGTTATCAGTTACGTCAAGCTCAGCCGCAAATGCTTTACCCTTTATCTGTGCTACTGCCCTTGCTGCTTGCTCCTGTTTTCTGGAACAGACAATAACAGTCGCACCATTAATTTCAGCAAATTCCTTTGCTATTGCAAAACCAATTCCTCTACTCGAGCCTGTGATAACAGCTACTTTTCCTATAAGTGACAGGGCCATTAATGACGTAACTTGAGCTAGCGCTTCGTAATAAGACTTCATAGTCAACACTTGAACATGGGAATAGGAAAGAGAGAGTATTATCACTAGTTATAACAAATAGGTAGCGAAGACATACAACGTACAAACAGTAAAAAAACCGCGTTGATGATAATTGACCATATTAGTAGTATCGATGCAGAAAGTTTCTTTGAGGTTGGTAAAAGATCAGCGCGACCGCTGGCATTGTCTTCCCTAACTCGATGACTTGCGATTTGCTTAAACTATCAAAAATTTTGAAACTATGTTATTAAAAAAGAGTTAGGGAGAATGAAAAGAGATAAGGAAAAGAGAATTGCTTTATACTATGTCGTGATCAGCGTTGGTTGTACGAAATAGATTAAGTATTGTCACAGCAGAAAAATGAGTATCTCTATCTTGTATAAATTGAGAATAAATGTAGTGGGAGTAGGAGTATATTATCTCAAGAATTGAAGCAGTGACATGAATTCACGTATTAATTTACAAATACTTGTCAATTGATATATACTCTAGTAACGTGGGAAATGTTATTGATAACAACGACAACAATAGCTGTATAGCATCGAATATTATTAGAACTGAATCAGCACGGTATTATGAGGAGGTATCAGGTTTCATAGCGTTTCCTAGAAACGATAGCATTAGTACATATGCAGATAAAAAAAAATATGCTGCGGTAATTATGATTCATGAATGGTGGGGACAAAATGACGATATAAAGAGCAAAACAAAGGAACTTGCAAAGCAGGGATATATTGTATTAGCAGTAGACCTCTATAATGGCGAAGTAACCACAGATGCTGACCGTGCAAGGAAACTATCTGCAGCTGTAAGGAATAATCCTAAAGCAGCTATTGAAAATCTCAAGTCAGCAGTATGCTATCTTAATTCACTTAATAATGTCGATGGTTCAAAAATAGCATCACTTGGATGGTCTTTTGGCGGTGGTCAGTCATTGCAGTTGGCCTTAAACAGTCAAGAACACCCATTATCTGCAACAGGAATTTATTATGGTAGTTTAATAACCGATAAAGAAGTATTGTGTAAAATACAGTGGCCAGTATTGGGAATATTTGGCGATAAAGATAGGTTGATATCAATACAAATGGTGAATCAATTTAAGACAGCGTTAGACGCCAATGGAATCATAAATGAAATTTACATTTACAATGGAGTTGGTCATGCCTTTGCAAACCCATCAGGTAGGAATTACGCTCCAAAGGAAACTGCTGACTCATGGCAAAAGACACTTGCATTCTTGAAGAAGTATTCGCAATAACAAACAATCTCTTGCAAGCCTATAGGGTATGGCATACCAAAGGAAATTCACTTCTGCCCCATCGATAGCAAATTATACTTAGATAAAATTATATTTAGATAGCTACCTAGTCGAAAGAGATACAACTGGTATAAAAGTAATTGCACTCTTCTACTGCCTATCTGTAAGCTACATTTTTCCTAATCAGAAATTTATGTTGTTTGGAATCGAATTGCAAGAAAATCAGAATATTAACTACTTGCATGCGAGCCGGAGCATAACCAGAGTAATCAACCGTACCGGATCTTTTTTTGTACATACATCTAGATGTAAAGGCAAATCCTAATCAAAACTTTCTTCTCATACGCCATATTGCTATTTTTTCACGAATTTAATACCATCATTTCGCTAAGAGCCAACAAAAATATACCTTTCCATACAACTACTTGTAGAAGAGTGACGCTAACGAAGTGAGGACTTTGATTGAACCACGCGATTGAAAACCTTACTAGGACCAAACACAACCTTCTCACAAATTCATGGTTGCATGTGAGTTTGTTTATTTCCGTCAGTAACCTAAGGAATATCTGAAAGGACACGGGTGAAGTTTTTGTAATATCCATCAACACCACATATAGTACTGCTTTTCCGAGAAACCGTTAAAATACAAATAATGCTTTTGAAGTCGGAATGGAGGCTACAGATGAAATCCTGATAATACCTTCAAGGGCTAATGCATTCCATCGTCAAATGAATTTAGAGCAATTCAGTCGTTAAAGGAACGATGGGTATTATCTGTACAACGCTATTTGTCACGTGGATAAGTCGATAGTTAAAATGTTTATTTCATCCTCTTCTTCATTTTAGCGAGAGTTTCTTTAAGATAGCGGTTATAACCATCTGGACTCATCCAACCTTTCGGACACTCGACTTTTGTAAGTTCTCCTTTAGCAAACTTGAGAAATTGATGATTTTTGTTGTTTTTTCTTCTTACACGGATTCTATATTTATTTTTAGATATATCTCTTACTCGGGCTATTCTTCCATCCGGTATCCTTACGCAATCTCCAGAATTAATCATTTTTGACATTTTGTCTATCAATACTAATATGTTTACGGACGAAGCAAGCTGGATAATAATGATGTAATGATGCTTTAATTCATTAATCATCTGGCTGATTATCCTTACAAATAACAATCTTTTATGATAGAATGGGATTATCATATAGTCCATGATGAGGCAGAGTCCCCAATTAGTGTTCTTAAGACTGATCCATTTATTCTACCAATTGAAGCGGTCGTTTTTTTAGGCCTTGCGTACTTATTTTGAATTAAATCTGTAGTAATACAAATGATAATACGTACTAAAGGAGCTTCCCGTTTCTCTTGAGAATTTCCTTGAAAACAGGTTCACGCCCAGTACACACTCGGCTATAGCGACCTGAATTTTGTACGCGGTACGAACGGTATCATGTGCTCGTATAACACACATTGACTTTAGCATCCGACCTGTATCTACCCACCAATTGCGTTCATTGCCCTGGGTCTCTTCCACATCTCGTTTACAAACGGCATGTATGCTACTCCAGCGGG
>QHBN01000022.1 GCA_003176995.1 Candidatus Nitrosopolaris wilkensis | reverse complement strand
GCTGTGGAACACAACACAAACAAACATGCAAGAACCTGAAGCAGCACTAATACCACGTCTTAGCTATTCTAGTTAGTAGTCTGCTCCATCAGATGTTGCTTAGTACGGTGCTGTCTATGTTATGCTAATTTAATTAGAAAATATCGCAATGTTATCAATCCATATTTCAGCTTGTACAACACACATCTTCGCTAGATTAGTTATGACGAGTTCACCTCTTACAAAATGATGTATTCTTTGAACGTGACATCTACTGTCAGCATTAGCATGATATGTTGATCGTCCGTGGTAAGCTATTAGCTCCTGGCCACTAAAGACTAGTTATATTCTTCTTTTACGTCATTTCCATACTGCTGAAGCAGTTTGTGGATTTTGGGTCCGATGATAAAATTACAATATGGGGCATCTTGATGTTTTTCATAGTAATTTTTGTGATAATCCTCTGCAACATAAAAATTCTTAAAAGGAGTAATTTCTGTTACAATAGAATCTTTATAAACGCCTTCTTTTTCAAGCTCTTTTTTTGATTTCTCAGCAATCTCCTTTTGCTTTTCGTCATGATAGAAGATTGCAGAACGGTACTGTGTACCAATATCGTTACCTTGTCTATTAAGAGTGGTTGGATTATGTGTATGCCAGAATATATCGAGGATTTTTTCAAAAGATATAACTTTCGGATCAAATTCTATCTGAGTTGACTCAGCATGCCCGGTTATTCCTGTGCATACTTTGTCATAGGAAGGATTTTTTACTGTGCCTCCGGCATAGCCAGGTAGAACAGATTTGACACCTGTGAGTCTTTTGAAGATTGCTTCTATACACCAGAAACATCCGTTGGCAAGTGTTGTGATTTCAGTCTTGTTATTCGTCATGTATCGTTTTTGGTAACTCCTCTGATTTTGGGATAAAGCGGATAGATAACGAATTCACACAATCCCGAGTGTTTTTATCTGTCAAGTCTTCGCCAATAAATTCGTGTCCTAGGTGCGCACCACAGCTAGCACATTCTATTTCTGTTCTTATTCCATCAGGATCAGGAACGCTCTTTATTGCATTCGGGAAGTTTTCATCAAAGCTTGGCCATCCACAGCTAGAATCAAACTTGCTTTTCGATGAAAAGAGAAGCGCATTACACCTTCGACAGATAAATATTCCGTCTTCGTAAAAATTATCATACTCGCCAGAGAAAGGAGTTTCCGTTGCTTTATCTATAATGACTCTTTTTTCTTCAGGTGTTAGTTTATTGTAGGTCATAGTATAACCTCCACAATTAATCCTCTACAACCGTATTATATGTTGTTATAGTGTGTGTATTAACCATAGATGTTTCAGCACCTGGGCCCACGACTTCAACGCTATGACACTTATTAACAACCGTCTAATAAAACGATTGGTTGAGACGCAATTTCAAGAATATGGTTAATCTATTGTAAACGTCCTAACCGTCCCTCCCTTGATGGAGCCTTAATGCTTTGAATTTTTCCGACCCTAATTTTTATCGGAGGACGACACCCCCAATTGTTAAATCTATAAATTCTTCTAATCCCTTTAACGCACATTGAATTTCAACAGGTACAGCACAGCTAAAACGTTTGCATAGTTACTGGTATGGATATAACAAACAGCCTACTTGACTATCGGATCATTTGAAATGGGCCAATAGTGAGTTTGATCAACAGGTTTTATATCAAACAAAGTTCTGAGATTTCAGATCAACAATAGACTTACAGTATAATCCTCTTTATCATTAACATTGAGAATAACGACACCTTACTAGATGATATTAATCTTAAAAAGATAATAAACATCCTCAATAAAGACTCTTCAATACCATTTATTGAAATAGCCAAACACAACAGTACTTGTCAGGGTTAGAAAATTAAGACAGACTGGTATTATCAGTAAGTTTACAATCTCTGTGGATAGTAATCTACTACTACGGTACAGCATACTGTCTTATGGGAATAAATGTTGAGCCGCGCTTTGCAAATAAAACCACTGATCATCTTATCTATCTGGAGGGGTCTTAACACACGAGATGCATGGAATGTTCAATCTACTTTTAAAAATTAGTGCTAGAGTTTGAGTGAGATGAGAGATGTAGTTGAGAATAAGATACGAAAGCTACCACGGGTTATAGAGACAGAACTGATGACTGTCTTGAAGACCAGAATGGAAGTACAAACACTACCTTTGCAGAAGGAGAAGGTTTAGTACAAATCTTGATTCCTGGTACTCTGGTTACCAGTAATAAAGGATGAGATCGGCATAGACCCTGACGGTTCTAGCCGCCATTTAGAACCTTTGCTAAAAGCATAGAGGGAATTTGTAATCTATCGTCATCACTTAGTCAGCTTCGGATGTTATTATTAATATTCACAAAACAACAACGAGTAGACAGAACTCGTTGACTCTGGTTTTGTATTGATGATCCTACAGACAACGTACAGTTTCATCTAAAAGCTTGAGCGTAATCTTTGACGAACTGCGAGAATGATATTGGTTTTCTACCAGTCAACTCTTTAACTACAGAAGATATATCTGAAGCATAGCCTTTTCTAGTAATGTCAAAAAGATCTATCAGAGAATTAGCAGACCAATCATCCATACCCATATCTTTCATCCCTTTGCGAGCATCTTCATCTGGTATGTTTACATACTTTATTTCCTTACCTAATTCCCTAGAAAGTATTTCTGCTGCCTGTCCGTAAGAGAGTGCTTCGGGACCTGTAATATTAAATGGCTTTCCTTTATGTTGATTGTCATTGATTAGTGCTTGTACTGCTACCGCTGCAATATCGCGGACATCAACGAAGCTAACTTTTCCATCTCCAGCTGGAGCATATAAGGCCCCTTGAGATTTTATCGTGGGACTATTAAAATTGACAAAATTTTGCATAAAGAAATTCGGCCGCAAGAATGAAAATGGAATTCCAGATTCTTCTATAATTTTCTCTGCTTGTCGATGCAAACGACCGGGAGTAATTCCAGGCTCAGCATCTGCTCCCATAACAGACTGTTTTATGATATATTTTATACCTGACTTCTTTGCTGCATTTACCAAGTTAGATGTAAGATCTAGCATATCAGATTGGAACGGAGTCAATAAGAAGAGTTTATTAACATTCTTGAAAGCTGTTGCAAGCGTTTCTGGTTTATTATAATCTAGTTTCACTATTTCCACACTCTTTAGGTCCTTAAAAGTGGGATTATTAGCTGAATGTGCTGCCGCTCTGATACCAATTTGTCCTTTAGCTGAGAGTTGCCTTACAACTTCACTTCCAACAGTTCCAGTTGCACCTGTTACCAAAATTGTACTACCTTCGTTATTCATAAAGACATTAGAGGACTGAACTTATTTAAATTCAGTAGTAGTTTCTAAGTAACTTGATTGTACCAGTCTGACTAACTTGATAGGGAATGACTATGGCAGAAATAGTCATAGTTGAAAAACCAACATAGCGTGGATCATGGATCTGCTCTGGCAATACATGTCTACGAAGAGAAATTAATGAATTGAAGAAGAGGCTACACTCATTGGGGGCAATAAAAAGTAAGAAACTTCGCTGAGATATTAAATATCTGCGCCAAAGTATTTCATAGGGGGGTAATTGAAAAATATATTAGAGTACGTTAGGCACGTACTATGGGAATTGTCTCATCCTCGAATGTTAAACGCAAGAACCTATTTTGCGAGAATGAATAATAATAGAACACATGATAGTTGGTTAACTGAACATCATTTACTAAAAGGTGCTGAAGAATTCTTCAGATTAAACGAATATTCTAATATCGAATTTGACAAAGAGTTTGATAAAGGATCTCGTAGTTTCTCTTCAGCTATATCAGCTTATAAAAAAGCAGAAGAAACAGGTAACGATGAATTTGATCATATTATCGTAGGTGTCGTGAGCCCTAAGATCAACAACTACGATCTCCAATTTTTTGGATATCTAGAGTCTATTCTATATGATGTTATGGATAATTATGAGTATACAAAATTGATGCTTATAACAGACTCGCTATCGTATTTACCAATAATCAATAGAGACGATGTAAGCGTTGCAATAGAAAATATGATGAAAGATGGACTAAATGTACTATTTCTCAATCACAGATTTTCGTATGCATTTTTTGAGAGGTTTGGCGACATGACCAGACCTATTTTAGTATAATAGGTTTTTATAATATTATACGGTAGAAATAATTGCAATAAATTGTCGAATTTAAAGGCAAAGATTTTAAAAGTATTAGCTGCGATAGATGGATCAGAATTATCAATAGATGCAGCAGACTATGCGGTATTAATCGCCAAACAAAATAATGCTCAACTTATTGCTTTGCATGTTATACGATCAGAAGAAGCATACCAATACACTTCTAATCTTACCGAAGTAGTAACACCAACCTCTGTAGACTCGATGATTCAGACAGTCAAGCAAGATTCCCAAAAATGGTTCGATACTATAGAGCAAAAAAGCAAGGCCAATAATGTTCAAGTAAAGACAGACATAATGGTGAGTCCCAATTCTACAGCAGGAACAATTGTTGACTATGCTGAACGAGAAGGTATTGATTTGATTGTTATGGGTACAAGAGGAAGGTCGGGATTTAAGAAGCTGTTACTTGGAAGCACGGCTTCAGATGTTACAGCTTATGCTCATTGCCCTGTAATGATAATAAAGTGAAAAAGTGAGGTCGGTGTTTTTTTTAGCTAGCTCGACTTTTATTTACCCGAAACGAAATAACGACAAGGTTAACAGATATAGTGGAACTCAATAGACGGATTCTTTTCACTGGATTGGTACTAGCAATAATTTTATCAGATTCTATCATTTTCCTTGCTACAGATAAGAGCAGAGACTTTTATTCCAATTGGATAATAAATATTAATTCTGCAATAGCAGCAGCCTTAGCTATTTTCATAGTATTCAGACAGAAATTTCATACTCTGCATGGTAAAGCACATGCAGCCCTTGCTATAGGTTTGTCTCTTTGGCTTTGCGCAGAGATTATCTGGGCCATGTATGAAATTGTATGGCAGATAGTGGCGCCAGTTCCATCTGTTGCGGATTATCTGTGGTTGTCAGCTTATGGATTCTTGGCTTATTATTTATTTGCCACTTACAAGGAATTTAATAAGAAATTCAGATTTAGCAAAAAAGTTCTTATTGCAAGTATCACAGGTAGTGTAATATTTGTCACCTATATAATTGGGGTTACTACAAGCCTATCAGTTCTATCTCGTAGTCATATTGGGGCTAGGTCTACTTGGACTTGGCGTAGCAAAGGCAAGAAGAACATCAAGGACAGAAATGGCAGCGGCCAGATAACCCCATTTTCTTTTTTTACTTTAAAAGCACTGGCCAAATACAATCCTTCAAATGTATTGTCCCACATCAGGTATTATAGCCAGTTATGAAGATATTTGCAGTAATATATGTCTGACATATCTACTATATTACCTGTATATTTATCTCTATGTTCATCACCAAGAATTTTAAATTTTCTTCTGCTTATATACCTGATTTTTGCTCTTACTCTGACTTTGTCAATGGTAGAGTGCACCAGATGGGGTTCCTCTTCTGCAAGCACATCACTTTTGCTAATATTTGACATCCCTCTTCACTCATGCATTCATTCATTTTCTATCTTGCCTACTCTAGTAATCATTTTGGATGTACAGAGAAAAAACCTACTGGGAGCTCCACGTGTCATGATTTCTACCTAGTATTAAGAGCAACAGAGAAAAGCAGCAACATATCCAACATTATGGAGTTGCAATCAATTACAGAACCACAACTGGCCCTATACATGGTATAGAAGAAGTCGTTAGAAACTTGGTATATTGGAAATGAGGTTTTGGATTTAGAGATATTTGAAGGCTGCATAGACCCCATTGTCATCAGAGGCACGTTAGCATAGCATTATCTAGATATTCACTCTTATTGTCAATACCAGCAACATTATTTGCTGGAGATTTGCAGTAGCAACACCGAAGGCCTATAAGAAAACAATTCTTTCAAGATGAAATTAAGCTCTTGAAACATTAGCATGGTTCAAATTTTACAATCGTAAAGGTCTGGTTTTATATATTCGTGTTAATTAAGTCAGATATGTAGTATATTGGCAAAAGATCCCGTATGCGGAATGTATGTTGAAGAAAAGCCTGATGTGATAAGACATAATGTCGAAGGAAAGGAATATTTTTTCTGTAGCAATCAATGCCTTGACGAATTTACTGCTCCAGAAAAAGAACTAAAGAAACTTAAAAGACAGGTAGCCATAAGTATAGGCCTTACTATTCCTATAACACTTCTTACTTATGTTATGCTTCTTCCTACTGTCATACACAACTATGTTTTATTAGCATTAGCAACACCCGTTCAGTTCTGGATAGGGTGGAGATTCTATAGAGGCTTATGGGACGGCATAAAAGCCAAAGCGTCTAACATGGATACACTTATAGCAGTAGGAACTAGTGCTGCATATTTTTATAGTGCAATAATTACAATTCTGCCAGCGGGTTCATTTCATTATGGAAATGTATATTTTGAAACAGCTGCAATAATAATTACCCTAATCTTGATAGGGAGATTGCTTGAATTTAGAACAAAGGAAAAAGCATCAAATGCTGTGAGAAAACTATTAGATCTTCAGCCTAGAATGGCTCATGTCATAAGAGAACGAGAAGAAGGAAAGGAGATTGAGGTTGAAGTGCCTATAGAAGAAGTTCATGAAGGAGATATATTAGTTATAAGACCAGGTGAAATGATATCTACGGATGGGAAGATCATCGAAGGTTCGTCATCATTAGATGAATCTGCGATAACTGGAGAAAGTATACCTGTAGACAAAACAGTAGGTCAGGATGTCATAGGTGGTACAATGAACAAAAGCGGGCTAATGAAAGTTAGAGCTACAAAAGTCGGACAGGACACGGTTCTCTCCCAAATAATTACACTTGTTCAAGAGGCTCGCACAGGAAAGGCACCGATGCAGAGAATAGCAGATCAAGTTGCAAAATATTTTGTTCCGGCTGTCATATTGATAGCAATATCTGCTGGACTTGGATGGTATTTTGTAGGGGTTATAGGTATTACTTTTTCGCTTCTTGCATTTGTTTCTGTCATAATCATTGCATGTCCTTGTGCTCTTGGTATTGCCACTCCTGCAGCATTGATGGTGGGTTCAGGTAAAGCTGCTCAGAATGGCATCTTGTTTAAAGGAGGAGAGTATCTAGAAATTGCAAAGAAAGTAAAAACGATTGTATTTGATAAAACAGGAACGTTGACTGTAGGCAAACCTTCAGTCACAGATATAATTGATTTAACTTCTGACGCCATTGGAGAAAAAGAACTTCTCAGGCTTGCAGCGATTGCAGAATCCGGCTCTGAGCATCCACTTGGTCAAGCAGTGGTAAAGAGAGCAAAAAACGAGGGAATAGTGGTTTCAAATCCTGATTCTTTCGAGGCTCTCTCCGGTCATGGTCTTAAGGCTTCTTACGCTGATCATGTTATTCTCATTGGAAACAGAAAACTAATGGATGATAATAAAATCCCTGTTACTGAATCTATAGAGTCAACTCTCACCAAACTTGAGAATGGAGGAAAAACTGCCACTCTTATAGCAATTGATAATAAGCTTTCAGGAATATTTGCTCTTGCTGACACAATTAAAGAAAGCGCGAAAGAAACAGTTGATTCTTTAAAGTCCATGGGAATTGAAGTTATAATGCTTACAGGGGATAATGAAAGGACTGCAAATTCAATCGCGGCAAAATTGGGAATTAAAAGAATCATAGCACAAGTTCTTCCCCTTCAAAAAGAGCAGATGATTTCAAAACTAAAGGATGAAGACCATAAAGTAGTAGCGATGGTTGGAGATGGGATAAATGATGCACCTGCCCTTGCAAGAGCTGATTTAGGAATAGCAATAGGATCGGGCACAGATGTGGCTAAAGAAACAGGAGGAATAATTCTTATAAAAGATGATTTAAGAGATGTAGTTACTGCATTAGACCTAGGTAAGAAAACTGTAGCCAAAATAAAACAAAACCTATTTTGGGCCTTTGCTTACAATACCGGACTTATCCCAATAGCGGCAGGTGTATTAGTACCGTTGCTTGGAGCGGGAATATTTTCATGGCTGCCATTTTTAGCTGCAGGTGCAATGGCTATGAGTTCAGTTACAGTCGTTAGTAACTCACTGTTGCTTGGTAGATACAAACCAAAATTCACAATTAAAAAGCGGGAAAGACAAGAAGATATTCACTCGACTAAGGATCTTGGGGAGACCTACATACCACCAGCGTCTGCAAAGGGTTAGTTAGCACTAGTATTGTCAGGTGAGGTGAAGAGGATTAGTAGGAAAAAGGAAGTCACTCATTTACCTTATAAAATTATTATTAAACTTCTAAAGATAGGGAGACCAAATATAGAGGATGCTATAGCTATTGATGCCTCGCCAACTATGCTCAAATCTTTACGAGAACACTTTGGTAATGATCCAGATGTAAGAATGATGGAACACGATCTTAACAATCCATTATCACAATTACGAGCTGACCTGGGATACTTTGATGCAGTAGTCTCAAGCTTTGCAATACATCATTTATCTCATGAGCGCAAACGTTCACTATAAAGAGGTATATAATATACTTAATCCGACTGGTATATTTTGTAACCTTGAGCATGTAGCATCACCATCGGTTGAGCATCACATAAGGTTTCTACATGCTCTTGGATATACACCACAAATGGAAGACAAATCAAATAAGTTATTGTCCATGGAAACACAACTAAAATGGTTAAGGGAAATAGGGTTTGTAGATGTGGATTGCTATTGGAAGTGGCTTGAAATGGCTCTTTTAATTGGGTATAAAGCGTAGCAAAATCTAACGGTAAACATACCATTACATTCTGTTCTATCTATGAGTTGGACATAATAAAATCAGATTATCAAAACTGCTTCTTTGTCCCTCGGTCCTATTTGAATTAAAGCGAGCGCTTGTCTCCTTCTCTTCTATGTGACAAATTTGGCCAACTATAATAAAATTCTCACCGATCATATCTGTATTGCAATTTGGAAAGGCACAAACATTTCCAGATAGTGTAAAAAGTCTTTTGATTGTAATTATCGAATAATCTCCAGTCATACTATGTGGTTTGTTTATATTTTAACTAATATTTAACATTCATTTAGAAAGGGCAAGCAATCATATCTCTTTCCTCATTTTGTTCGTACCATAATTTGTATAACCCATAACAACATGATTTTTATCTTAATTACAATATCAATGTTATATCATTATCAATATCAAGATAATGTCTCTATTCATCAGCAATGAGTCTAATGACGAAGGTGTTTCAGATGTGTTACGCATTCTTTACAACTTCATCAGACAAACAAGTGTAGAGTTTCTTAATTCATGGTACTACGGAATACACAACTTCTATTGTAATGATTTCCATTACAATACTATTCTATCCAATAAACTTACTAGATAGTATCCGTCCTTCAATCCTTCAAAGGAATTAATGGTTTCAAATAACCACATCGGCGATTTGGTAGAGAATGCGATTGAGAAATCTATCTAACATCAATTGGACATGATGAATATTCTACTCGGTAATGGGAAGATTAAGAGATTAGGACGAATAAACAAGGATAAGGTGCAATTTTCACTAAAGTGTTGCAACAGTATATCGCAATAGCTATTTTTGCAACTGTGTACGCCCTAATCATAGTAAGACGAACAACACGATATCATATTCCAATATGGGTTTCGATGTTAGTCGGCGCTTTCCTTATGATTGTCTTCCAAGTTATAGGTTTAGAATCTGCATTCAAATCAATTAACCTAGACGTTATCGGATTTCTTTTTGGCATTTTAGTATCGTTACTGCACTTGATAAATCTGGTGCGCTGAGGCTAGTGACGACAAAGATGTTATCGAGAGCAACTAATCTGGATTCCCTGCTTTTGATATTTGTTGTAGGTATGGGAATACTTTCTGCGTTTTTGGTAAATGATACTATAGCCTTGCTTGACATACCACTCATAGTATACATTTCAAAACAAGTTGGAATTAGGCCCTTGGTTTTGCTAATTGCTCTTGCTCTCTGTGGGTAGCACAATGACACCAATAGGAAATCCTCAAAATCTCTTGATAGCCATACAGAGTGGGTATCTCATTACCCTTTACCACATTTGTTGTTCACCTCACGATTCCTACTCTGATTAATCTGTTTTCAACCTACTTCATTCTAAGGTTGTATTTCAAAAAAGATTTAGTATCATTGAATGGGAAGAGAAATCAGGAGACCAACCATGACTCCGAGAGGGTGATTGCTACTCATATCAATCATGAGACAAATCTGGTATGTCCTCACTGATACAAACGAGAAGGGCAACGCTCACGCATTGGGTCTGAACTTTTCACCAAAGTTAACATATGCTGCAGTATGTCAAGCTGTACGTGTTGCAACTCTAGAGAAGGATACTAGCTTAACCTTTAATGCCGGCACAGTCGATTTCAGTCCTAACCGGACACTAGTCCCAGGCACAGCGCCCAATGCCTTTCCCCCAAAGACATTTAATCCTGGAGCTGTGGGAGATAGACTACACTCCTCTAGTACGCA
>QHBN01000021.1 GCA_003176995.1 Candidatus Nitrosopolaris wilkensis | reverse complement strand
ATCTATTGTGCTACAAGCTATATGAATCTATAACACGTAATAACTGTGTTGATCATGGTAATCATATTAAATGCCCTCAGGTTACTGCAAAAGAGAATAGATAGTATACGAGTAGTTATAGCGGGAGCCGGTTCTGCTGGATATGGCATATTTAGGATATTGAAACAAGCAGGATGTAGAAATATTGTTGTAACTGATAGTGTGGGAGCAATATATGAAAACAGGATTAAGGGTATAGATAATCCATATAAAAAAGAAATAGCTGATAAAACTAATCCTACGAAATTGAGTGGAAGCCTTAGCGATGTCTTAAAAGGAACTGATGTATTTATTGGGGTATCGGGGAAGGGTCACTTAATAAACAAAGATATGGTACAATCAATGAACCATGACTCAATTGTATTTGCGCTTAGCAATCCTGAGCCAGAAATTCTACCTTCCGATGCATTGAAAGGAGGGGCAAGAATCGTAGCCACTGGTAGATCAGACTTTGCAAACCAAGTAAATAACGCCGTGGTATTTCCATCAATATTACGAGCATTATTAGATCTTAGGGTCAATACTTTAAGCGAAGACATGCTTGTATCTGTTGCAACTGCAATTGCTGATATAGTAGATAGTAATCATTTGAAATCTGACTATATCATACCCAAAGTAGATGATCCTCGTATAATTCACATAGTTACTGACACATTAAAGAATGCGATTCAAAGGCATATCGATAAGAAAAAACAACATAATAACGATAGAAGAAATAATAACGATGGCATGGTTCTTCTATATCAAACTATCACCCCAATTTCTGTTCTCAATAATCAGCATAGTGCTGTCTTACAAAATACCTAAAGCAAACTGCCACTAAAAGAATACTTTTGTCAAAAACATCGAATAATTATAGTCGGAAAATACATGTCTGAATATCAGATGTTTGTCAATACGAAATTGGAGGTTGATCTAGTCATTCAGCTGCAAGTACATGGATAGAAGTCCTGCGAGAAAACTACTAGAACCGGGAATCTTTGAACTTCTAATGGAAATGTCACATGTCCTCGAATAATCCGAACTTTGGTTAATTTCATAAACTACTCCTTGACCATCTTTCGATATTACAAAACGTTCAATTACGCAACTAGCAGTGTAATAGCTAAATTGACTGAAAATATGAATTTCGGGTCTATCCGTTCATGCGATGTTCTAATTATAGGTGGTGGCTCTTCAGGTCTTCGAGCTGCAATTGAAGCTCATGATGCCGGTGCTGACGTTCTCATAATTAGTAAGAATAGGAAAGGAGATCCTCACACAGTACTTGCAAGAGGTGGTATCAATGCAGCGCTTGGTACTATGGACCCAGAAGATAACTGGATGATACATGCTGCTGATACACTTCGTGAAGGGGAGTTTATTGCTGATTATGAAAGAGTTGAAGTACTTTGCAAGAATGCACCGGACGCTGTAAATGAACTTGTTAATTGGGGTGCTAGGTTTCATAGGGAAAAAGATGGTAGATTAACACAGCGATTTTTTGGCGCCCATACTTACAGAAGGACTGTATTTTACGAAGATTGGACTGGTCAGGAAATAATTCGTGTATTGATGGACCAAGTTAGTCAACGGAGAATCGAAATTGTAGACGATGTTTACATCACAAGTTTGTTAAAATCAGGTGATGTAAGTGAGAAAGGGGAAGCTCCAGATGAAATCAAAGGAGCATTTGGTATAGATCTTAAAAAGGAAGAAATTGTGAGATTCGAATGCAAGTCTTTAGTACTTGCCGCTGGTGGATATACGCGAGTCTATGCGGTCAGTAGTTCTAGAATTTTTGAAAACCATGGAGAAGGTGTGGCTCTAGCATATGAAGCAGGCGCAGATTTAGTAGATATGGAGATGGTGCAGTTCCATCCTACCGGAATGGTTTGGCCACAGGAAGCAGTGGGTACTCTAGCTACAGAAGCAATACGTGGTGAAGGGGGGATTTTGTTAAATTCAAAAGGTGAAAGGTATATGAAAAATTACTATCCTGAAAGAATGGAGCTAGGACCACGTGACATAGTAGCCCGTGCAACTTTTAATGAAATATCGGCTGGCAGAGGTACGAAGCACGGTGGAGTTTGGTTGGATGTAACCCATCTATCGAAGGAAAAAATTTTGGACAGGCTCCCCACGATGTATGAACAGTTCAAAAATATTGATGGAATCGACATATCCAAGGAGAAAATGGAGGTTGCACCTACTGCACATTATTCGATGGGTGGAGTAGTAGTAGATATAAAGTGTAGCACAAAGATTAGAGGCTTATTCGCGGTTGGTGAAGTAATAAGTCAGATTCATGGTGCTAATCGTTTAGGTGGAAATAGCTTACTGGACACAGTAGTTTTCGGTAAAATTGCTGGTGGTGAAGCGGCGAGATTAGCAAAGGAAGTAGGAGAAATAAAGAAAACTGAACCATCGCTGCTAGAACCGAACGTAAATAACGAAAAAGAGTTTGATGATGGAATATTTATAGTTAAGGAACCACTTACGTTTCGCAATGAAATACAAGAATTAATGAAACAGAATGTGGGAATAATAAGAGAAGAGACAAAGCTCCAAAATGGATTGAAGAGCATTTTGGAATTAAAGAAGGAGTTTTATTCTAAAGATAATATTCTGAAAGAATTCAAAATTGATGATGAAAATGTTGTTATAAGTTGGGAAGTAAAGTCGTCGCTAGTTGTTTGTGAGGCCATAATAAGAAGCGCTTTGATGCGCCAAGAGAGTAGAGGGGCTCACTACCGGTCTGACTTTCCAAAGCTAGATGACGAGAAATGGAAGGTAAACATCTATTGCAGGAATGAAGGAACAGAGATGGTTTTGTTTAGCGACATTGTTAAAGAAATCAAGGGACCATTGGTAGATTTGCTTAATGCTCACGTGAAAGCAGAACACCATCGTGAATTCGAATAATTAGATAAATCAGGGGGCGGTTAATTTGCTGAAACATCAAGAAAAAATTATATAAATGAAATGACAAGAACTATTCCGAGCAGGTTTCGTGTCATATGATTGTGTTATAATCAAAAAACTCACATATATTATATCACATAGTGAATTACTGAGCTATGAGTGAATATGAAAACATGCGTACAGCTGATATTGTCGCTGAAGCTCTACTTGATTGGAAAGTTGATGTCATTTTCGGCTTACCAGGCGATGGTATAAATGGATTTATGGAAGCACTGAGAACCAGACAAGACAGAATTAAATTCATACTGGTAAGACATGAAGAATCAGCAGCATTTATGGCTTGCGCATACGCAAAATATACTGGAAAACTTGGAGCATGCGTTGCAACTTCCGGACCAGGTGCAATACATCTTTTAAATGGATTATATGATGCCAAAGCAGATAATACTCCTGTTATTGCTATCACCGGAACAACATACTCCGATTTAATGAACTCAAATTATCAACAAGATGTGAATCTCTTGCAGCTATACTCAGATCTCGCAGTCTATAATGATATGATAAATGTTCCAGAGCAAGCAGAAATGGCAGTTGATATTGCATGTAGAACTGCACTAGCACAGAGGGGAGTAAGCCACTTGACAATCCCGATTGATGTTCAAGAAAAGAAATTGAGTGGTAAATATTCTAGACATAATGTTGCATATCATACGTCTGATGTTTATGTTGCCGAAACAATTCCAAGTCAATCCTTAATAGAAAAAGCAGCCAAAGTTCTTAATGCAGGAAGTAGGATTGTTATACTTGTAGGACAGGGAGCACTTGGAGCTGGAGACGAGGTACTTGCAGTAGCAGAAAAGTTATATGCTCCAGTTGTCAAAGCACTATTAGGTAAAGCGGTAATTCCCGATGACAATCAATATAGTCTAGGTGGTCTTGGTTTACTTGGAACCGAACCATCAAGTGATGCTATGATTGAAGCAGATACGCTACTTATGGTTGGAACATCTTTTCCATATGTCGAATATCTTCCAAAGCCAGGTCAGGCAAGAGGCATTCAGATTGACATAAAACCTGAAAAGATTGGCCTCCGGTATCCTGTTGAAATTGGCCTTGTGGGTGATTCAAAGCTAATATTATCTGCATTGCTTCCACTTTTGCATCAAAAGTATGATTTAGGATTCCTCAAGTCGAAACAAAACGCAATGAAGAAGTGGAATAGGTTGATGAAAGAGCAAAGTACTAGAAACGATAAGCCAATCAAACCACAAGTTATCGCCGAAGCAGTTTCTGATGAACTAGATGACAATGCAATAATTTCTGTAGACTGTGGAACAAATACAAGTTGGGCAGCTCGATATATTGATATACGAAAAGGAATGAAATTTTCTGTATCAGGTACCCTATCAAGTATGGCTAATGGTTTGCCGTATGCGATAGCAGCGCAAATCGCTTTTCCAGAAAGACAATCCGTAGCATTTGTTGGCGATGGCGGACTAACGATGCTGATGGGTGAATTTGCTACGGCTGTACAATATAGCCTCCCTATCAAAGTAATTGTTATCAAGAATGATACGTTAGGGATGATTAGATGGGAGCAGATGGGATTCCTTGGAAACCCTGAATTTGGTGTGGAATTTAGTGCCATAGATTGGGTAAAGTTCGCTGAAGCTTGTGGTGGTAAAGGGTATGCTATAAAAGAACCAAATGAAGTAAAATCTATAATGCATCAAGCAATGAAAGAGAGAAAACCAACTATAATTGAAGCATATGTAGATCCATTTGAACCACCGATGCCGCCAAAAGTAGAAATGGAGTTTGTTAAAGAAGTGGCTAAATCATTCGCAAAAGGGCAGCCATATGCCAAAAGGATAGGGTTAACTTTGTTCAGAGACCAAGTACATAATATTTTAAAAAATTTACATACACAATCTGTTGACAGGCAAAAAAGTGGCCATATTACTTGAATAAAATAAAAGAGGACGCAATCAACCTTCATAGAGCGCTAAGAGGAAAGATCGAAATACATAATCGAGTCTCCATTGACACTTCTTTTGGTGAAGAGAAAGGAACACTTGGATTAATTATACTCCTGGGGTAGCATATGTTGCTGAAGAAATAAGTAGAAATAAAGAGCTAATTTATGGTTATACCTCAAAGTGGAACAGCTTAGCCATAGTTTGTGACGGAACAAGAGTTATTGGCCTTGGAAATATTGGCCCAAATCAAGGCTCCCAAGCTCTGGCATTCAGAGGTGTTTCATAGTCTCACGGTATGACTTATGACAACGGCGTAATATTTGGAACTGGTGGAAACGCAACTGTCGTGGCCATAAACGCAACAGATGGTAAGCTGATTTGGCAATCGGTTCCTGTTGGCGATCCGAAAATGGGTTATGGAACCGTGGCTGCACAGACAGTATGGAAAGATGTTGTAATAGTAGGACAGGCATTAGGTGATAATCCTCCATTTCCAGCAGTTCAAGGGAAACTAACTGCATTCAATCGCACGAATGGAGAAAAGATGTGGAACTAGACAACTACCACTGGCTCTTGGGTAGAAGGTAAAAACGCTACAATAAATGGAGGAGTTAACCCTTGGTCCGGGGGGTCACTAGATCCACTGGAAATGCTTCTCCAGACTTTAATTATACAAGTAGACCGGGTCCGAATCTATGGTCAGGCTCTGTACTAGTAGTCGATTCTAAAACAGGTCACATATTATGGGCTACGCATGTGAGCAAACCTAACACAAAAGACCATGATGCAGGATTCGGGATTAGTCTTACTACCATATCACCATCAAATAATACAAAAGCAGAAAAGGTAATAGTTCATGGAACACAACGTGGAGATGCGATATGCATTCGATGCTGCTACTGGAAAGATTATTTGGAAGCTCCCTGTTGGAATTCAGTATAACCCAGATGCCAAATAACAGCTAATGATAGCGGACCTGTAATTCCAGGTTCTCAAGGCGGAGTAGAATACGCTACAGCAAATGATAACAAGACAGCATAGATGCTGATATAATAATGTGTATATCCACAGATATTGTTTGATGAACAGATTTTGCATAAAACCGAGTACTAGAATACTATTTTTATAATTTGTAAATCGAAGATTCTATAAGGTAGAAATTCTACTATCATCCTACTGTATGAAAAAGACAGACGCTCATCTTAAGCAAGTAAATCAAAATATACATGCAAAAACACCAAACGGTTGTGAAGAATGCCTACAAATTGGTTCTGATTGGGTACATTTGCGCCTATGTTTGAGCTGTGGTCACGTAGGTTGTTGTGATTCTTCTCCTAATACGCACGCAACAAAACATTTCAAATCTACTGGTCATCCAATCATAAGATCTTTTCAGCCTGGTGAGGATTGGGAATGGTGTTATGTTGATAACATTATGATTTAGTGATGATTATGGAAAAATGCTGGCAACACCTAAAATTTTAATTGTCATATTTGATTCTTGTGTCAGACTGTTTCTTTAGGATTTGGAATCACTTTAAATATTGTTGGCATGTCGTGTGAGTTCCTAATCCAATATCCAACCCAGCCAGATTTTGGATAAATATGATGGGTAAAATGCATGTCCTCAAGCAGCTAACCCCTTTCTTACTTCGATAGGAAATGGCAAGTCAGCGAGTCTTTCACCATAATAGTCCCAGACTAAATGTAGATGAAATTAGAACAAAATAACAATCTTGCCGCTGTGATTCTTCTATCACTAAACATGGGACAAAACATTCAACTAATCATGTAGACGTACTAATGAGTATGTCTATGTATACGTCGTGGGTCAGTAAATGGCCTAATAAATAATAATGTTCGTAGCTCTAGCTAGCTGATCTGGCAGGAGCTCTGGATTTTGTTTTGGTTGTAATCCGGCTAGACCTAATTTTTTAAATATAACTCTTAGTTCTTCTGCTCGAAGTGTTAAGCGATATCCAACCTTTGGTGGAATTTCTGGGTAAATCTTTTTAGAAACAAGGCCTTCACGTTCAAGCTCCGACAACCTATCAGCCAAAACAGTACTGCTTATCCCTGGCAATAGTGTTTTAAATTCATTGAACCGTATTACCTCTTTTGTGCAAAGGTTCTTTAATATTAGCATAGACCATCTTCTTCCTAATACCTCCCAAACATTGGCAATTTCACCAGCTGTTTCATCTTCTGTTTCTGTTGCAACTGAGTGCTGATTTACCATCAGGCCTTGGAATAGTGCTAAGTAATATGTAACTACTTCGATTACATGGTAAAGGATATTTCTTCGACTGTTAAACGGGGGAGTGTATCTTAGAAGGATGCCTTCTTAGAAAGTATGGGAAAACAATGGCAAGCGATGGTACAAAAAACCTCGGCTAATCAAGAATTCCAAGAAAAGTTAGAAAAATATTGAGTGAAATACCTCAAAAACAGAAGTAGGGAAAAAAAGTTCAGTCAAGACCACTAACTTTACCGGGATTGAAAATTATTGCTCTGCTTTATCGAAGTCTGTCTGACTGAAAAGTATGCTGCCAATTAGTTAAGAATGAGTCGGTAGTATCAATATTACCAACTAAGTAAGATGAAACTACTAATCTTAAATATATGCAAATTATTATGATCTGACATGGTTCAAACTGAATTTGTTGAAGTTGCAAAAATAAGTGAAATCCCTTCCGGTAAAATGAAGCATACTGAAGTCAATGGAAAAGAGATAATGATTGCAAACGTAAATGGTAAGTTTTATGCGCTAACTGACAGATGTGGTCATATGAATGCCCTACTTTCAATGGGCAATTTGACAGGAAACACTGTGACGTGCCCTTTCCATGGTGCGAAGTTTGATGTCACGACGGGAAAGAAGATTACGGAACCAATTTTAACTCCGCCCCAAGAGATGGAACCATTACCAAATACTTGGCAAAAATTTTTCGAAAATGTGGGACAACTTATGTCTCACATTAAGACCTATGATCAAACAACTTATGAAACTAGAATCGATGGAGATAGTATCAAAATCAAGGTTTAGCAAACAACTAGGTTGAGTACAAATGAGACAGGAGAGACCGAGAAGCTTGCGAGAGGGTATCAATCCAACTGCAAAACCGACCGGTACAGGTTGCTTCGAGTGCTTGGCAACGGGCAGGTGGTGGCTACACCTCCGCAGGTGCGCCGAATGCGGTCAAATCGGCTGCTGCGATAACACGCCAAACGCCAAACCAACATGCCTCAAAGCACAACGCGAGCACCGACCATCCTATTATCACGAGCTTCGAGCACGGGGAGAATCGGTTCTACGATTACCGCACAGGATATTCCTTTGCCGGGCCTAAGCTACCAGCTCCCCACGCAATACTCGCAATACCCTTAAACCATATTGAAAAATCGGCCAAGCTTGGTAGATGCCTAGAGATCATTTATTACCTATGCGGCAGCATTTATTGCAATAGCCTTTCTCATTCTCCTTGATTTGACATCTTCTTCATTATGACTAGCATAAGAGCAATAGATATCACTGAAATAAAAAAAGCTGTAATGAATATCATATTATATGATTGCAAAGACGGAAACGAAAGGCTTGAACCTATTATCGACATCTGATTTGACTGCATATATATACCTGCAATTGCTGGTCCTATAGCCATCCCAACAAAGAAAAGCATAGCAGTCATGCCCAAAGATATTCCAATAGAATCATTTGGAGTATATTCTAAGAGAATATTCCAATTACCAACTCTTGTTAACGTCAATCCACTTGCTATTACCGCAAGGTTTGCAGATATCAACAGTTCTGATGAATGAAATAAAAATAAGCTAAAAAATCCAAAAGCGGTAATTATAGTTCCAACTAAACTCGGTTTTACGTTTCCAAATTTGGAAATTATAATACCAGCAGACACAGATACTACAAGAATATTATTGTAAAAGGGAATTTGAACATTTGCTGCACTTATCGCATTTCCACCAAAACCTAATGGCATAGGAGTCCTAACAAGGACAGATATGCTTTGATACACCATAAACATTGTAATACCTAAAATCATCAAACTAATGTTATTTAGGAGAATTATTCTATTTGCTAGGAGATTGAGGTCGATTAATGGAGAGTCTGGTGCAGCCATCGATGAAGACGATGAAGGTGATGAGAATGTTGGTATTTTTTTTGCTGCTTTTACCTTTGCAGATATCTTTCTTTCCACGATTATAAATAACGTTAAGGAAACGATCGATACTATTGAGAGAATGACTGTTGGCATAAAATCTGACATTGTCAACGAATGAATATTTTCCAAATATGAAAGTGCCATCAGAAATGAAATTATAGTAACAGATAATGTTATCGCTCCTTTGATGTCTATTTTCTGTAACAAATTATTGTTATTTTTGTCATCATGCATAGACAAATCAGTTGCACTATTATGATGATGATGAAAATACTCTTGTTCATTTCCAATTTTTGTAAATACGCAGCAATATTCTGTCCCTAGTTTTGACTTTTGAACCTTGGATTGTTGTTGTGGTTGTTGTTGCAGTTGCTGCTGTTTCTTCTCCTCCTCTTCCTTAATATGGATAAATTTGCGTACTATTAGGATTAGGATTATGGCTGCAGGCACCATAGATAAAAGTGCAAAGTGCCATCCATAATGGTAAATTATTGTTCCTCCTAAAGCTAAACCTATTGCTGAGCCAGCCGTAAATACCCCTGTAAATATTCCCTGAGCAATCGAATGTTTTTCTTTAGGAAATTGTAACTTTAGCATTCCAAAAGCTATTGGAAACATAGATATTCCAATACCTTGAAGTATTCTTGCAAAAATCATGAACGAAATATTACTTGCAAAACCTAGCTTGTAGCACAATAGAT
>QHBN01000020.1 GCA_003176995.1 Candidatus Nitrosopolaris wilkensis | reverse complement strand
TTGATGGTTTCTACACAGCCATCTACGTCATATATTTCAGACCAGCCTGGCAAGGGCTACACCGCCAAACACGCAGAAAAAACAGCAGCACAAACGATTTCGGTTACTGATCTGCAAAACATCAACATTGTAGGAAATAATATAATCCAACATTTGCTTATGAATCCTCAGCCGCTACTGTTGTCCTTGCCCTGGACCATTCGTAAATCCCGATCCGGTAGTCCAGAATGTACTCGATCCATAAGATTGGTCTTCCTATGTTATTGTGTTAGTTTTAATGATTCCCAAACATTAGTATTGATTACTTAACTTTCGCATAGGTTAACCCCTGATAATGCCCCCGAGGTTCCTCTGGGAGCTTCTTGTCATGTACTCCCTAAGTTCTTCTTTGACTTGAGCGTTACGGTATTGACAATCCCTACCACTCCTTTATGAACTAAGGTAATATCTTGTTGCTGGTGTAGATGAGTCACGATGTGTGCACATTTATCGAATACGGCAAAACAGGCCAATATGCAATACTACCAGTTTCAGCTATTGAAAACACACTCAATCCGGTTCTGAATGGTACGACTCTATTTGAATAGTTGCGTGGTTTATTTTGAATTTCTTTTCAAGTATAGCATTTATATCTTGTAGAACTGTCTGTGATCTGCTCCGATCAATTACCACAACGTGTCCTGAGACTGCATTGATACCAGAAGTTATAGTCCATATATGCAGATCAAATACGCCTGTAACTCCTTTTATCTCCAGTATAGAGTTTTTTACTTCTTCAGGTGATATGTTAGCTGGAACTCCTTCCATCAAAATATGGATTGACTTTTTCATAAGAGACCATGTCCTTGGAAGTATAAATAATGCTAAACCAATGCTAATTAATGGATCAGCCAGATAAAATCTGGTAGTTAGTATTATCACACCAGCAGCGATAACACCTGCAGCGCCTAAAGTATCGTTAAGAACTTCCAAGTATGCGCTTTTCACATTGAGGTCCTCATGTTCCTTTGCTGTTTCAAGGTGGACATTGTCTACTTGAGATCCTACGTGGGAATGCCCATTGCTACCAAGCAGTCGCATTCCTGTAAAATTCACGCCTAATCCAATAGCAGCCACTATTATCATAGGAAGACCTTGAATTTCTGGCGGCTCAAAAACTCTCCTATATGCTTCGTACAAAATATACACCGAAATTAATATCAGCACTACACCGTTTAACAGCGCTGCTAATATTTCTACCCTGTAGAACCCATATGTATGTTGCAGAGTCGCTGGTTTACGGCCATAATTGATAGCAAAGAGAACCAAAGCAAGTCCTGCAACATCTGCAAGCATATGTCCTGCATCTGCTAATAACGCCAAACTTCCAGTGGATAAAGCAGCAATGACTTGTACAACAAAGTAAAGGGAGGTAAGCAAGAGGACAGACTTTAGCTTAGTTATTCTTCGCATCGAATGTAAATTTTCTCGTCTTTTCTCCAATTCCCGATCACTTTTTGCCAACAACTTTTTTATGTAATTCGAACGCAATGGTGAAGGATTCGCTTTCCACGACTTTCGTTATCTCAGTTGGTTGTGGACTACTAATTATGATGCCTTATTAACTTGATGCCAAGATGTAGGATTTATTTATTAGGCTTTAACAATAGTGTCTGACAAGTTTAGCAATGTAGTAATCAGGTTATCAGTCACAAGCATCTCGCTATCTGCAAAGTTATGTAATAAACTTGATGAGATAAAATATGAAAAGGGTTTTTCAAGCAGATCTGAAGTAGTCAAAGATGCACTTAAGACTTATCTATCCGAATAGGAAATATCAAAGGTTTAAAAAGGAACTCTAAGAGCTATAATTACTGCAATGTATCGGAGGAGCGGTCCGCATCTTGATGATGTGCTCTTACATCTCAGGCATGAGTATGACGATATTGTGCAAGGTAATCTACACTTACAGGTTGAAGGAGGAGATAACGGCAGAAATATATGTAACTCGCAATGCTGAAAGGGTATCAAATTTTATAGGAAGGGACAGAGCAATCAGAGAATTGAGCAAGTCGTTCCATTATCAGAATATGAACAATGAGACCACTAATTTGTCAATGTAAGTCATCACCCTTGATATCTAATTGATACATTCGACGAATATCCCGAAAGATTAAAAGGAATGCTTGATGATAAACACGACAGGATATGTTCTCATTAGCATGTCGTGACGCAGGAGTGACGGACTGCGATTATGTTGCTAAAGGAATGACAGAAGAAGAACTTTGGCTAGATGGGACAGAGCATATAATAAAAGTACATGGTATGAAAGCGGGAGATATAACACCACAGTTTAAACAGAGTCATAAACAATACATCAAACATTCCTAAAAATCGGACATAAATACCGAGAAACAAATCATTTCAAACCCACAACAAGTCGTGTAAAGAGTTTTTGTTAGTGAGTCAGAGGTATATTATGGAACCTTGTATCGCATGGCAATGGTTATGGCACAATTGCAAACAATCCGGAGGACTTGAGCTCCTTGAACGAATCAACCTCGTATCTAAATGCGTCTGACAGAAGCCTTGTAGACAATTCATTCTCAGCAGTGTTATTTGTTGATAAATAATTCCGGAAATGAGTATAACTTTGAAGCTCCGAATCAAGACTCTTTGTATATAGATCTGTAGCATTTTGGTATTGTTTAGGCTGCTGCAACGCTTTGGATTCATTTACCAGATTCTCATATTTGAGTAAATAATTGTTTGTAATTGAAATCATTGTCTTGTTGTCATACTGGTGCGTCTTCCATTTTCCAGCTTCATGTTGGTAACTCTGGGTCAAATTATGAGCTTCATATACTATTTTTTCAAACGAATTAACAAATGATGCTGTACTATCTTGTGCTAATGAATTTGGGGAAGCAGCAGATCGGATGGATGGTGCTGGACCGACTTGCTGCTGCATGCTGCTACTGACAAGTACAAGTACAAGTACAATAATACCTACTACGGCAGCTCCTAAAATTGGCATCCATAATCGGTAGTATTTTTTTCGTTCTTTGCCAGGAGTGGACTTCATATTTAGCATGACTAACCTACATAATCGTTGCTACCTGAGAATGTTGCTTGTCAGTTATCTTTTCTGTAATGCACATTACTACTTGAATTTTCTTCAGTTTGGGATCTCAGCTTGATGACAATTGTATTACTCGCCCTGTTAAATATTCTCTGTCTTTTATCGTTTGTAAATATCCATCCTAGAATCAAGTCGATTGGAAGCAAAAACGATTTACCAAAACTTTCTAATAAAGCATCTCTGACGTTTACAGTCTGTCCAGAAATGCCTACCGTCTTTAGATGGAAAATCCTTTTACCTAGTGATTGACCGCCTGTTGATTCAAAATACGTCCAGTATGCTAGGAATATTAAACTGCGTACAACAAACCCAATGCTTGCTCCACCACGAAACCATCTGTCAGGGTTGCTGTCAAACCACAATGGAAATGTTGCTGCATAAAATAATATCTCAATACCAATACTAACTATTATAAAATCTATCAACCAGGCAAAGAATCTTTCACTCCACCTAGCAAGGCTAAATTCAGTTGGTTTAGATGTGAAATCTCCTACTCTAGTTTCTGAAGGAATATCCACATTATTATAATGCATGCGAATGTAATAAAGTTGTTTATTACTACATTTCTTGGATTGTGAATTCCTGCAAAAGAAAGGATATATCTACAGAATAGTTCGCGCTCACATGTTTGAATATATGAAAATCGAGATTACCCTCTCCTATTTCACTGGGACTCCAAGGTCAAATTTTACTGTAAGAATGAAAAATCCAAAGAATACAGTTCATCGTCTGTAATATAATCCATATTGTCGATTAGCCGAAGATGGAGATGAAGATGAGAGATAGGCTCAATCATTTCGATCATAATTAGTAATATGGCCATTATGGATTGAAAGCCAGAGAAGATATATGTCTAATTCAAAGCATACCACAATACAGGATGTGAGTGTGTATGCAACCCACTATTTGAGGAAAAAAGTCTACTTTCTAAACTGTCCTTCCATTATAATTTCTGATAAAGGTTTTCTATCATTTGGATGCTCTTTTTCTTGAAGCTGCGGTGGCAGATTATCCTTTGGTCCTATCTTACCAATAGCAATCATAGCCATTACATCAAAGTTATCTGGAATATCTAGATCTGTCCTTGCTTTCTCATAATCAAACCCAGCCATTCCGTGTGCGCTTAGTCCTCTTGAGGTTGCCTCTAATGCTAAATTCTCCCACGCAGAACCAGCCTCGTATTGATATGTTTTTGATGGTTTCTTGTTATGTTCAAAATTCTTCCTTGAAATTACAACGACTAACACTGCTGCGGTCTTTGCCCAGAGTTTGTTACCTTCGACCATTAAATTGAAAAGTTTATCCCAATGTTCTGTATTTCTTTTGGCATAAATAAATCTCCATGGTTGATTATTAGAAGAAGACGGAGCCCATCGTGCAGCCTCAAAAAGGCTCATTATATCATCGTCCCTTAACTCTTCTCCAGTCATAGATCTAGGAGACCATCTATTAACAATCAAAGGGTTTATTCTATACATAGAATCTCTCATGTTGTACGTTATAGATCCATTGCCTTAATAATTTTATTACTTAGTGGGGTGGGTATTCATTAATGTATTAGATAATGCCAAAGGCGAAGGATGATTTGTATCGTTACTTGGCTGATCGGGATCATACGTTCCTTCTATAGGTCTCTTCATAGCAACTCAACAATGACTTAGTAGAAGTATTTGCTCCCTATAGATCTCGCTCTAATTTTTTTCATCATCTGATTAGTATGTGGAGATGTCGAGTGTAAATAATCAATGGTTACTATTCTACTCTTGGTGGTTCTTTTGTTCCGCAGCTGCACTTGGCCAAGGATCCCAGAATGCTTTGAAACCTATACTCACTCACATTTGTCATATTGTCATAAATCCTTTTGTAAGTATAGCTTAGGTTATAAGTTCAATCAAAGGTTAGGGATTCTTTGAACATATCTTGTAGTTTTTCCTGCTCATCGTAAGTTATTTCGCTTTTGCTTGCCTTAATCTTCTTGAATAAGCTTTCAGCCTTATCTTGACCCAAAATTACCTTTAGTTTTTCTTGCGATCTTACACCTTCCCAAGAATCCAGTACCTTTAGCACATTATCTTTGATATCAGGACTGAGATCTTTTATAGATTCTTCCACCATTTTCCATCGACCATTTGGGAATTCTTTAGACCTGAACACCACTCCCATAATATTTTATGGAGCCGATCAATAATAAGTTTAATCATTCTAATCTTGTTGAGAATGAGTAAATCTCCGTCGTTGGAATTGGATCCCAAATATCACTCGTAGTATATCATGAATGGCAAGTGTAGTTAAGTAAGCAACCACATACTATTTGCATGCAAAAAATATACGGATCTGCAGAACTTGCGGACTCGTTTTTGACTTGGAACGAAGGAAAGACAAAGATGTCCAGTGTGTCACGATGGGGAACATCTCGCGTTCGGACACAATGAATAAATTTCATATGAAAAGCACAGGGTCACTAACTCACTTGAAATCCAATCTCCACGTTGCGATGATAACTTCTCAAGGATGTAAAACACGGGCAAGCCCACAATTGTAATAACCAGAGAAGGAATTAGCTTAACGTATGGTATGGCTATGCAGATAACGCACATTCATAATTTTAACTACGAAGGTGAAGAGAATTATGTTCTCACACACGTGGAAGGTAATTGTATCAACGTAACGAAAAACACTGCTCTCCTTCATCTCCAACTATACATGGATGCAATATCATACACAAAATAGTATTTCCTGCGAACAAAAAATAAATTGTAGCGAGATGAAGGTACGGCTACATAGCGTCATTTTAGGTTAACTCTTGAGCAAGTGATCAGCTATTTTTAACACTCAACCCAGTGATGTGTGGTGTATTTTCAACTCGTAATCTAGGAAGTAAAGTTTTTCCATTATGAAGTACTAAGAGCAGCTTATCTCAATATAGGATCAGGTGTTCTATGACCTTTCATTAGGCAATTGATTTATGGAAGATATTGCTACGTTAACAACGAAATGTGTTATCCAGTTAGCCCTCTAGTGAAAAGATCTTATGCGGCAGACCATCAGTTTGCACTTTGCGAATTCTGTTTGAGTGCAACCATCCTTAGATCAGGAGAAAGAAATGTGCACATTACAAGCTCTTGTCCAATTTGTTCAAGCGATAACATTTCTGTAATTCCTCTTACAAGTTATGACGTTTACGAGTTGGATGTTGGATCCAAAGCTGGATTGCAGATAGAATTTTCGAGAGCAAATAAGATTTAGACCAATATTCTTTCACCCGTATCATTTAGATGGGTAAGGTTAGAAAATGCCTAACAAACGCTCTTGTAGAGCATGTGGTGATGATCTTACTCCTACGGCTGTTTGTAGTATTTGTAAGGAGTATATCAGGTGGCTATGTCGTAAATGTTATAGAATAGAAGATGTTACCCATGCACACACCTTCCCTAATGTTGAAGACGAATGGGAAACCCTCATCACCATCTAGTTTGTCAAGCTCGTCTAGTAATACATATCTAGCCTGTTCCTGGCGCTATCGCGACAGGTAGGTAAACTCATGGCGGATTTCTATTGATGCTGATTGTTCAAAAATGCAAATACACCGGCACAGTAGATACAGTATGAATGAAATGCAACTAATTCTTCTGGGATTGTTAGTGCTAGGAGCTTCTGTCGTGTTCTTCTATATTACCGATCTGATACCTAGACAACTCGAAAATACGGAGATGAATATTATTATATCATTGGGTATCGGTTTGTTGATATTGATAGTAGGTAAAAGGCAGAACCATTATCTTGATGAAATAATTCAATCACAGCATAAAGTGACTCAAGAAATACATACAATGATTAAAGAAGAAATCAGATTAATCAACGAAATGAAGAGAGAGAATGACAATGGTTGACTAATCTTGATCTAGTTTATTGAAGATACTTTCCGAGCTGAATGCGAATATATACTATAGTTTTGCCGATCTCATATAATGCAGTTTATCACGTATGAATGTGAAGACATCGCGACACCACCGCGAGAGACAAATAAAATCTAACCTACTGCTACTGCGATTACCGTCATCACCACAATCTTCTTGTTTCTTCAGATTCAGGCATTGATAAACTAAGAAGACATGGCTAGTGCGCGATACATATTAGACTGTAACATTCGAAATAACAATTGATCTCAATATAGAATCTGGTGTAAGTTGAAGGTTAGTCCCCCCAGCATCATTATTTTTTATCTAACAACAGCATCTATCCTCTGTCGGGGGCCTCCCTCAACCTGGTATGGGTTATCGGTGTACCTTCTAACTAAAATAAGTCGGAACATAAAATTATCGAATATAGATCACGAAAGTGTATGTATTTTATTTAGATCGCTATTGCTAATGCAATTATATAACTACTATACATTTAGGTAATTAATGAGTACTGCTTATAATAGGAATGAAGTAGATATTCAATCTTCCCTACAAAGCGTAAGACACAAACTGATAGCGAAAGATATTACATTGCAGAGGATAAAACAGCGGCAGACAGCCATAGGTTTTATAAATCAACTAGATACACCAGCAGGTTTGAAGGATCTGATAATCAATCATGGTTTTACATCGGATTTACTTCAAAGTATTCATCCAAGCGATTTAGCTGAGGATCTCGATATTGATAAGGATGTAGCTAAGCTAATTTGTGATGCTGCAAGGATATGTATTCATAGGCTATGTAGAAACCATCAATGTTA
>QHBN01000019.1 GCA_003176995.1 Candidatus Nitrosopolaris wilkensis | reverse complement strand
GAGAATTGAGCTACAAACTAGGTGAAAGCAAATATCTAAAAACACCCCGACAAAGTCACGGTTTGAAACCCAGATCTGAAGAAGAGCAGACACAAGCGCAGCAAGAGGTAGTGAGCTCAGAAGAAAATGAAAGAAAGGAAAAACACAAGCATTTAGAGGCAGAAGGGGTTCACGTAGCAGAATACGCTAGTAAACAGCCTATCGAGTTCGGTTCACCCAAAATCCTCGAAAGAACAGTACGGCGATTTCCACCATATTCGAAATCTGCAGCACCAAAAATTGGAGTGATAAAAAGCGCTAATGACGCCAGTTCCGGTCCTATTAGATTCCAGCCATCACAAATAACAGAAAGGCTCAAGGAAGCGACTAAGGACGGTGGAAGAAAAAAATCTATAAACGATAATAGTACCGACTTAAGTCCAGTTAGAAGGACCTCAGAAGCGCACGTACCAATACAATCGGTGGCAACTACACCAACAGCGATAGCCCATTCTTCAGTTATGTCATCGGGTTTGTCGTCGCCATTACCAATACATACAACAGATAAACATAAAGAGACAATTCAAAACTTATCAGCGCTAGATCTAGGCTCGACACAAATGCCAATGAAGGCAGATGATATACAGTTTCAAACTCGACTACCGAAAGTACTGCAATGATGGTTGCTACTTCTACCTATATTACGTCAGATAAAATGATTGATACAATGCCTGTTTTGGTAGACTCCGTGCCGAAATTGGCTAAAGTCAAGGAAGAAGAACAGCATATTATCGCTGTATCTGAAAAGAATAATGAATCCAATCTTCCTGCATTGAATATACAAACATTAATACCAACATCGTTAGAAACAGAATCCAATTCTAGTAATCCCATCTTTATTTACTCTGACCACAATAATCAACTAACTTCTCGAAATGAGGGTCGAACAAATATAACAAAGAATGTTAATTCCATTCTAGATTATTACTTTAATCCGTTTCTCGCTACGTGGCAAACATGCTTGGACATCTATAACGAATTTGCAGCAACCGGAACCAGATTGAGTCTAAATTGGTTTGAACTCTTATGGAAACTGGGGACACCGACAATACAGTCAGCACGAGAGACAGATGATAACAATAACAATAAAGTCTAATTCTGGCTCTTACTTTTGATTATTTCAAAGGAGCAATATCGTATTTTAATGCTGAAGTTTTTGTGATTTTCTTTGCCGCATCATGTACAAGATTAGCAATATATTCATCATGACAAGATAAAAAGCCATCGATATTCTGAGTAATTACTGAGACTTCGCTGTGGTTCTGCAGATTTGCTATGGCCAGATGTCCCACGTTTGGTTTTGCAGCCATTATTTTCCTTCGTCTGTCATTATACCAACTCCATCCTAATTTCGGATTATCTCTGAAAGCTTGAGCCGAAGCAAGCTTCATTGGATCGTATTTTTTCCACAAGCCGTCGGTTCCTCTAAAAGTACTAATTCCACTTTCTTGTGATATCCCAGCCCCAGTGAGAAAGACGACTTTCTTGGCTCTTTTGAGTGTATCTTCAAAAGTATCAATCATCGCATTATTTCTACTTTATCAAAAGCCGTATTTATCTTGCCGTGTCTTGATTCAACAAATTGACCATCAAACTAACAATACACGCAAACAAGCAAATCCAGAGTATCATAAAAACATACAAGGGAAAGGCTGACCCGATACGGCGAAAGGATGCGATTATGTCCTGGCAGCAAGGATGTTCGATGTTGTGCGCAACTCATGGGTTATTCTTCTGATTGTTTATGTCGGATAGCACCGTACTATTCTCTTGAAACTTTGTTGTGCAAAGGAGTATTTCATGGTGAGGGACACGGAGTGATAATGAGTGCAATTCAATAAAGATAACCAAAAACAATCCTACCTATTTCCTGTACCTTTGAATAGGTTAATATCCATTATATTTGAGAGAAATTTAATCTAGTTCAAAGTAATCTTCTGTAGCACGTCTACTATTAAAGCTGTAAAGCGGCTATGAAGATTCTCCACATACAGAAGGTGCATAATCTATGAAATCGTATTCTGACTGGTGTTTAAGTGCTATACTTATATTGTTTAATTGTCGTTATCTGAATTAGAATCATTGGACACTCCAACTAATGCGGTATACAAACATGATTCTTGAGAAATCCATCTAATTCCATTATAGCTTCAGTAAAGCGTTGGAGCAGCATCAATATTGAGAATATTTTTACCTATAAACCCCTGTCTGAAGTAGATGAGATCTGCCTTAAATTGAATACTTTAAAAAAGAAATCAACTGATGCATTCAGACCCTTCATCTCTAATTCGACAAAGACGTTGTGTCATTCAATGGGCGATCCTTTGAGAGTAGGAGAAGATATAATTGAACTTGAAGAAAGAAATGGTCTCCTGAATTCACTATTAAGAATAGTTACATTTCTTAGTAATAAATATGCCATGGAGGCATCAAATGCAGCGCTGATAGGAGAGTGTCAGTACCCAGAAACGTCCTTTGTATTTGATGAACAAAATTCCTCTTCCTACAGAAAGAAATTGCACATATGGCTAGGTATTATAGATTGCATCTAGGAAGTTTCCTAGCTATCGAGCTTGCAAATGAGCTCAAAAACTTTCCATTAGGTTACAAAGACAATAGATTTGAAAGTGTAATAGAACTATATGAAATTGGATGTGCTGACTATTTATTTAATTTTGTAGCGGATACAAATACAAATATCAGAGAAGAGAAGCTTGTGACACCAATCCTAATAGATTTGGATGGCAATAGGAAAGTTCTTGGAATCCACGTTTATGGTGATGAAAAAGTAAGATTATCGAAAAGATGGGGAGATGATTATGACAGACTTTATGATATTAGTGGAAACGGAAGTAATACGCGCATGGAAGTAAGTCCATTCTTAGATTCGGTTGCACTTACATAACGTGCGGATCCTAATAATTAACAACCTGCACTATGATTAGTCGAGATTATTGATAAGTTGGTAACACAAAAGTAAATGGTTGCTGCGATGAGAACCAGAACCTCTTCTATCAACTATCCACCTGGTCCCACCCAGAAGTTACCTTTGGTTTTATTTCTTAATTTCTTATGCCGAAGCCTAATGTTCACCGAGCGCGCTACCTCAAACTAAGCGAGCGTGGCATTTACTATCTAATGGCAAACAATAGCGGTTTGCCAATTGGTGTTCTGAAGAGTCTTTTATAAAATTGTGGAGATCATTTATTATTCCATTACTTTCTTTATCCTTATATAAAACGAGATACTCTTTTAAAATAAGCGATTCTGCAATCTTTTCCCATATGTTCTCATATTTACATGATTGTTGCAAAACAGTGCAAGAGACCCTATATATGATTAGTCATACGTATAATCAAACAAATGGCAATCTGACGCGACAACTTTTTTCATGGGACAATATTCCTAACGCAGATCAAGATAAGGAAGTACTACGTTATTTCCTAAAACAAAGACTCAGATCGAATTGGTTAGATAAGGCCGAGATCAGAAAAACTGAAGACCGAAATAGCATAATTGTATCTTATGGGTTGAATTCTCTTTTGATCAGCCTGAATAAAGAAAAGACAAGGCAACTTTAAGCTTCAGGGGAAAGAAACAACTTGAATTCGTTGTAAGGGAGTCTGAGGTATGGACATTCGAAGTCCCCATTATATCGTTAGAAGAGATCCACATGAGAATTTTTCGGACGTCCCTTCATACACGTGTTCAGCAGCTCATATTCTCCTTGCTATCCAACTATGACCCAGAACGTGGTTCAATATCTGCTGCTATACGAATTTTATCTCAAGACAAGAGATTCATGAAAGCATTACGAGAAACAAAAGATCAATTTGACAAAAGATACAATTTGTTAAAGCCCACAAAAAAGACATAGCAATATATCTTGCTTTTTTAGTTCAATAATCTACCGCTATTTTTTAAAACTTCTGCCTTGCATTACTTGCGTCAATTTGGCTGTGCTGCAATATTGTTGGTATCATAGTATCACATTCCCGTAATTTTTGATCAGTTATCCGATGTCCGGACGGACATCTGCAATTTGATGCCCCAGTTTCACAAAATCTAGCTGAGGTTGTATCCGTGGCGTTTAATGCACTACTTGAGAAACAAACTATCTCGTTAGACAACCTTGATTTAGTTGAAAAATTATTTCGTTATTTTCATGAATGTTGTGTTACGGTGAAACTTACTATGCGCATAGGCAAAGTAACTCCTATTTTGATTCAGAACTTTTCGTGGAATAATATTCCTGGCTTAGATGAGGCGGCATTATTGACATCTCTAAAGGAGACATTTACCTTACAAGAATTGAAGAGAAACCGTCAATATATGCAAGACCGCAGATGAGAGCATCATTATAATAACTGCTTCACATTCGTATTGAAATTAAGCTAGACCATTGACGATCGAAAGATATAACATCGTTAGAAATTGATAATGATTCTAACGAACGAATTCAATCATACGAATACAGAATACTAAATTGGCTTCAGGAGTCATGGTATGTGCTATCGAACCTCCTTCAGACTCCATAAAAAATGCATTAGAGAGTAGAGGGGTTATTAGAAGAAACAATAGACGTACCATTTGGCTCTAGGAAGAGATTTGGTGGGATCACCAAACGATCACTCAAAGTAAAGCATTCTGGCTCAAGATACACAGTCCATGAGTCATTTAGAAGATATTCATCATAATTTCGAATCGGGATACCAATATCTGACCCAACTTAGGAGAAACATTTAGTGAACTGCCGGATATTAAAATCGCGTAACGTCTAGTGAGTTCCTATATTAATGCCTTCAACTATTGCTATAAGTCTTATTACAATGTATGGTGATATCTTCACAAAATACCACATCCTGTCCTTCAAACCAGGATTGTATTTTTAGTGTTTAATGCTATTTCAATTGTGTAATTTGACTATTTGTTGATACTGTTATGGTGTTGCAGTATCTGTTTCGCATGTGGCCCTTGCGAAGACGCATCTCCTGGTCCTACAGTTGTTCCCGCCGAAGAGCGAATTATCTGATTATCAAAAAAGATATTATTCATTGATGTGGGATCTTGCTCAATCTTTAGTCCTTGTGGCGTTGAACCAACTATTTTATTTGAAGAGAATGTGTTCCCTGATGAGCCACTCGCTACAAGTATAGCAATAGTTATAGGGTGTGATATAGTATTTGTGAAGATTTTGTTATTGGAAGAACCAGAATTTACGTTAAGTCCAACTCGACTCGTCGAAATAGTATTGTTAGATACCTGATTGTTATGTGATTGTGACACAAAGACGCCTGAGGGTTCATTATAAACTATATTGTTTCTGGCAACAGAGCTCGTCATGTTTCTACTAAAGTCTATTCCGTTCTCTGCATTATCATGGACTTTATTATTTTCGATTAGTATATTGTAGCAATTTAAAGAGCAAATTATGCCACTTCCATTATTATCATAGATTGTATTATTCCTAATTATCATATCATGAGTTCCTGTATGTGGATCAAGACCGTAGTGACCGCTGTTACGGATAATATTGTTTTCAATAATCATGTGACCTACACCAATAGAATAGAAGGCAAAATACACATGGTGTATATTGTCATTTCTCAGAATACTTCCATCACCTCCAGAATAGGCAAATCCTGAGGCACCTAGATGCTTACCGCCTTCATATCCTAAATATGCAATCTCTGAATTGATAATATTGGTAGGACCTGTTGCATCTTTTTCAACTATAATGCCTGGTCTAGGAGCACCGAAAATAAATTGGCCGATTCCGGTTCTTGAACCGTTAGTTATAGCATAGTAATTTGTTGTTGGATCCCACGATGTTATCTTCACTGAATCAATTCTCATGCTGCCATGTATATCTATGGAATAAGCAGAAGTCTTAGCAAGACTACGAATTACCTTAGAGTTTATCTTTAACCATTTAGTATCTGTAGGGTCTATATGAAAGACAGCATCTCTAGCAATCAGTAAGTTTGCGCTAAGAAACCATGTGCCTGTTGGAGATTGCTTAGCTAGAACACTATTATCGTGAAGTTTATTATCGATATCTGTAAGTCTAGATGAACTACAGCCGACAGTAATCGTTCTTGTGGACGGATTGTAATTGATGCAACCCACAGGTGAAGCTCTATTGGGTTGAGTAGGAAGAGGAGCTGGAATTGTATTGCCTTTAGTTGAAGATGGACCATGAGGAGAGGAGGAACTTTTGTGCTTGATAGCTTTTGTCTCCTGTATAGACAATGGAAGCACGTTAAACACGACATGCTGAAATATCAGAAGTGCAACAAGAGCTAAGACAGAAGTAACGAAGACAAAAACAAAGAGTGACATGGCTATCCATAAATGACTCCTCACGGTCTATTAAGAAAATTCTATATTGGAATATATGTTTTGAGTTTTCTATTCCTTGCTTGTTAATATACAACTAATGTAGAGGAATGTTATCCTCTAAAGAGAGCGTTTCTATCTATTTTATTTTAGCCTCATATACTATGTTGAACGGTGTCTGGGTAGCCCGCCTAAAGTGTTTGAAACCTCCAGCCTTTACTACCTTCGAAATAGCGTCCTCCCCTGCCTGAGCACCCATCGCTGGCCCATGGTATGCTAATGAAGCAGGCACACATACCATAGTTGATGCAGCATAAAATACCCTACTTGCTGGATGTTTTAGATTGTCCTCTAGTTTATCATTGGCAAAAGGTTCAACTATCATTAATGTCCCATTTGGTTTAAGACTGTTTAGAGCATGAGCAGCGGCACCTATTGGATCGCCCATATCATGCAAGCAATCAAAGAATGCTACCAAATCATAGTCATTACCAGGGAAATCTGTAGACTTGGCAACCTCAAATGCTACTCTATCTGCTACTCCTTCTTCATTTGCTTTTTTGCGCGCCCATTCGATAGAAGGTACATGATAATCAAAGCCAACGAATTTACAATTAGGATAGGCCTTGGCCATCAATATGGTAGAAGCACCATGACCACAACCAACATCCGCTACTTTTGCATCTCCTTGTTTAAATTTCTCTTCCACTTTTCCGTGTTCAAGTGCGGGAATCCATGAACTTACCAAGTTGGAGACATAACTGGGTCTAAAGAAACGTTCTGTGCCTTCGAACAGCCCTGAATCGTGTTCGCCCCAATCAACACCAATTCCTGTTTTAAACGCATTTGTTATTTTAGGTTCATCCTTATGTAACGACATGGTAATTTGAAAAGCACCTAGAGCATACACTGGACTTTTTTCGTCTGCTAAAGCTAGTGCGTGTTCTGGAGGAAGGGTGTATTCTGATGTATTGGAATTATACGTAATATATCCACTTGCTGCCTGATTTGCCAACCATTCTCTTACATATCTTTCCGAAGTATTAGTTTTCTTGGCAAGCTGAGTAGAAGTAAATGGTTGTCCTGCTGTTCCCATAGCTTTGTATAGACCAAGTTTTTCTCCCATGTACACCAGAATTGTGCTCCAAGACGCCCCGATATCCGATACAATTTTTCCCATAAACTCATTTAGCTTTGATTGATCAATTATGGTTGATGTCATTGTATTATTCTCGCTATTTCTCCGCGTATTATAGGCTTTTCTCATCTACTGATCCTGTAAAATTGCAGGCAATGAGGATTGTTTTATTAGTTACTCCCTTATTGGACTCCCTTAAAGGGAGTAACAATCTTTTAGATATTACTCTAAGACTTGATCATTCCCATGAACTTTCTAATTCGCCGTTTGAGTTCGTCTAGATACGTAATGTCAAAGTCGATTGAATAATAAAATAGATGTTTCAAAGGAGTGCCTTGTACGTCACGACTACTATGCGACTATCTTTGCATATCCTTATGATGAGGGTTCGGACAATATTACTCCCTTACTGGACTCTCAAAGTGAGGAATTCTTATAGTTTCATACTATTACTGAGATTGGCTATAAACATGAGAGAGAATCACAACTAAAACAATAACTAGACTATTAGTTCTAACTATAGCAATTAGTATTTTAGCCGCTGGTTTTGTTAGTGCTAGTAATTTAGCATATGCCTCTAAAAATACTTTCACCGACTAAAGCTCAAAAAATAGCAGCTGGTAGCATTGTCAACATAACGGGCACATCCACACCAGCCAACGCTACTAGCCAATGTGTGGTTCTGTTATTATAAATGGAATTCATCCATACCAGAAAGCTATACCTACATGTAACGTTAGTATTGATGGAACTAAAGACAATAGGTTATGGAAAGTTACGGACAATCCAAGTTGCGTTGCAATTAAACCGGGACTAAATAAGATAACAGCTAGGTATTCTTGTTTTCCTAAGTCTGCTCTGGGCAATAATAAGCAGCCTACCTTTGTAAGATATCATAGTCTTAATGTAACAGGAATATGAGGTCAGGAGAATCAATATTAGGATACCATAAGAAAGAACTGGTTAGCCAGTAAGTAGATTTTACGGCGGCGGCATTAGTAGAATTATTAAGACGGCAGTCGTTATAATGGTAGCTCAAAATGTCATTTATACCTGCTCAGATCTCTTTTGATTAAATAAAGCACCAATAAGCCATGAATCGCTGCGATAGTGTAAGGATATGTCTACACTATTAGGCTATTTTTCTCACATTTGTTACGTTTTTTTGGTGTCAGCTATCTCATGAAACGGTTTCACCCTATTTCTAAAAAGCGTAACCTTTTTCTATCATTTTGTAGGTTTTCTTAAGCTTATAATACTCCAACAGGTCATCTCTCCATAGAAGCACTATATACTCCTTCACTTGGGAAAAGATAGAAATGCCTCATACGTTAATTATTTAATAAGACCGTTCATTCTATTGGGAGACCTCAAAATAAGTGTAATTATTTCTGTTCTATCCCTGTACTTCATATGTAATAGGGCACGTGCCATATTTTCTAATTGGCATTTCCTCGAGTAATTATTTTCCATTTGTGACAAGAGTTATACAGGCTAACGCGCATCTACAAAAAATGGGGTATCAAAGAAAAGCAGATTGTATTCGCTCCGTCAAATTTGCCTAATCTCCTCGTCAATCTTCTTCCAGAATTTAGTTGTTACAATTATGCTATTCATTTAGACTAATAGACTAATTGCACAAATCCCATGGAAGCATTTACATACTAAATAAAGACAGATTAAATTGAAGGTTTATAGATTATTCAAGGCGGATTAGTAACAAGTACGGAACAAGTCAGGTCCATATACGCTTCTAAACTTCTTGAACATTAGTACACAATCACTACTATCGAAGGTATAACTTGTACCGCCTATTGTTTCTATGATAGCTTCTTTCTGTAAAGCTTCACTTATTACTCTTTTACCACATAAAGCACATTTAGTATGTGATTTCTCCTTTATTGTCCATCACAGTAGCATGTTGAACTCTTTTCTATATAAGACTGTGCTCTAAGCAATCACAACCATGTTCTTTAAAATATATTCATTTTGATCTTCTGGAACATTAACTTTCCCGAAAGATGTAATTTTGATATAATGTTACCTCTCATCGGTAATTTGTTGTTCAAATATCATAACTGTATGGAACCGAACCGTTACTAATCTATGCCCCCACTCTCCCCCAAAACTTAGCTTAGCGTCATCATCAATACTAAAAAATACATCATTGTTAGGGTGACAGCTACGATTACGAATCAGCCAAAATCACGGTAAATACCCCTACTCTGTCTCATTTTTTGGGAAATGATTTCATTTAACCAATTTAGTTGTGTCTACACTGGTCTACAATTAATTATGCTCTTCATCTTTATAAGATCTAGCATTAACACCTGATTCACCATTGTATTTCCTCTGCAAAGTTTTAAAAAGAATGGAACTTTATGCGGCACCATATAGGCACACTTCGGACAAGAAATTTTCTTTGTTATTAGATCTTATGATAGCACCCAAAACTAGGTGGGTGCCAAAGAAATACGGGCGATAGACGGTGATTGCTTCTAACTAGATCTTGAATTGAAGGCAGATTTGACTTCTCCTTATCCGGTAGCTAAATGATGTTTAAAGGAATCCGAGAGTAGCAAACTATCTTCCTCCTTGTGTGAATATAAAAACAATAAGAAAAACTGCGAAATAGAGATATCTGGTTCTGTCCATAGCATCATCTAATGATGCAACATTAACTCTTTGCCCTCGAACTCTCCATTTTTTATCGGAAATCTATAAACTTAGCTTCGTTTAACTTTATTTTCCAAACAGAAATCTTCAATATTGTTCCTGCATGTTCAGATTGCAATTCAAGAAAGTCAGATAGACTTCCTACACAAGAAATTTTCAATGAGGTTAAACAAAGAAATAAATAATTAGCTTTAAGACAAGACTACACAGAAGATTGGGACCAGAAGTTATATGATTCTTGCGTAACAGCCTACCATGGAAACAGGCTATATTTTGCCACCGCTTAGAGCTAAATAGGAAGTATGTTTGACACTCAGTAGCGGATACGATTTAATGGTAAGAAATTTTGCAGAAGGTTTACTTACATAGTCCTGGAGTGTTGCAGCAGGGTTAGACAACCCATTGGCAGAAGTAGAATACAAAGGAGGACAAAGTAATGTTATCCTTACAACACAGGGTGAAAGTACATTGAAAACATTTGGAGAATAATATTGTCATTATTGATGCTACACAATTTATATTCTATCTCAAAAGCAATAAAATAAAGTAATAAGAAAATGGATGCGTATTTAGAAGAAGAACTTTACGATCTTCTTACTCACTGCGCACAAAATCCTGATGCCTCAGACTTTGAATCAAAAAAACAGAGAGTAGAGGAAATTGGGAGAGAAGTGTACGCCGATGGAGGAACGGACGCTATGGAGAATATGTTTTATTCGATTGAGTTTAGAATAAAAGAAGAAATTGGAAAGGATGCTAAACCATACCGTTTATGGTGGAATAATATATCTGGAGAGTGGAAATATTAACCCTTGCTTAACTTAGCTGTAACTTTTTCTCAACTAACGATACATACATCTACAATTGCGGTTGACCTTGTATGAAAATCATCTATCTGACCGTTTCTCTTTTCATGATATAGTCCATGTAAGGCTATTTCTCCCTTGCAGTTTTTGATCTGGTTTATAAAATTAGGAGATCTAGAGAGGTCTTGCTTTTCGTTAAAGAAAGGCACAAAAGCAATCTTATAATGTATTCCTAAATACATGATGAAATGAAGGCGTTAAGGTCACTCAAATGTCTTTCAGGATATAAGCAAATACTAATTAATTATTCTCAACACGCTAATTCTGATATAATGAATTATAAATGCCCTTCGAGAATATTAAGTTGGCTATGGAAATATTTCAGCCTTCCATTTACATTGCAATGTTTCCATATGTGTTTATAGCTAGTTTCCCAATTTTTGGAATCGCCTTGGTAACTAAGTGGGTGTTAAGTGATAGAAGGAGAAAAAGGCCAATTACTAGATAACCAAATACTAACGGACCTCTAGTAATACACATTAGTTGGAAGGTAGAGGTTTTAGATTTGAAAGGATAAGATTACTTGTGTATAAAATAAGTAGGTTTGAGGAGGCTAGAACTTGTGGTGACAGCCAGAGAAAATATTAAGTATAAAACAGCTTTCAGTATCAAGCACAGTACAGAATCATAAAATTTAATATTTACATGCTATACAAAAAACGAGCTTGCTTTAATGGCATCTGCGTTATTACAGAAAATAAGAATGTTAATTTCGAGTGTATTTGTACTTTTCCCTTATTTGATTTTTTGACATTATATAAAATCCGTGTGCGGAAATAAGAAATGCAGAGAGAGTCATTTTTGTTGCAAATATAAGATTCCATGGTGTCTGGGGATTAGGATATGGTACGCTTATGCTATCCAAGTTATATACTCCTTTTACTAAACTGACTGTCAAAAAAGAATTCGATAAGAAAAGATTGTAAGTAAATTCATACATAGCAGTCACTGCTATAGCAAGTAAAATCAGTTGTAAAACAGTTCTAACTGACTGAGGAATATTTTTCATTTTGTCTCCGGCAAGTTTGGTAACACAATACCATGACAATACGGACGCAATCATCAGATATGTCACAAGTGTCGCATCCCCGTGGAACGGAAAATCGGTATTGACTAATACTTCACCAATAACTATTTTACCAGTCTTCATATATTCTCCAACACTTATATAAAAGCCAAAGAAACAAATAGAAAGCATAACCGTGGCTGAAAGGTAAAATACAATAATGAAGACATTCCTTGACCTTGATTCATCCTTTTTCGAACCGATAATATCCATAACTTCTAGATATTAACCACGAATGATATGATATAAAAATTACGCCCTTAGTTCCATTTTACGTTAATATAGACTATGACAGAAGAGGTAGGAATAGGTACTTAAGAAATCTCACCTTTGGAAGGTCTGACGATAAGGTGACGTGACAATCATCGCGGAGCAGTCAGGGAATACTACCTAAACTGTCCTCAAAGTTTACATCAAAATGTTTTTCAGGAACCGGCTTAATATTAGTTATCTCTTAGAATATGTGGAGGCTCATGGTGGAAAGATATGAGGTAAGAATAATCCTTGTTAATAATTTAACATAATATTGAGCACCATAGACTTACGTATTGCCAAGTTCAATTGAGGTTAGAAAGACTCATCAGAGTTTGTGTGTGAGAAAACAATGGTAGATCATGATCATCCGTACAAAATAATTGTATAGCAAGGTGATTTATCTGTTTAAAGATTCAAGGATAGTCCTTAAAATTCCGGCGAGTTGTACATCTGATTGGCGTTTAAGGCCAGCAAGACAAGGAAATTGCCACTGTCTTGCTGCTCACGTTACAACCATACTTTTTAGTCAAACTGCCATGGGCGACAGCATAGGACAGTGGTACTATCAAGAAAGTTCCCGGTTCATAACGGTGAATTAATGTGAATAATACAAAAGAATTACAAACAGCTAGACAAAAAATAGTTGTATATTGTGTGATAGGTCTTACGGTCTTCCACAATATTTATGGACCTTAATGCATGAGTCTTTGCTACTGCACACAACAGAGAAATATTAGAACTTCTATTCGACAGATTTGAAACGTACTTTCTGTCGGGCAACGCGGACGATGAATTTAGAGCAATTGCAGTTAAGACTCTGGCAACAAGGACGTTGAAATGAGGAACTGACGTTGAATATCGCAAACGCAATAATAAGAGGCATCTGAAAAGGATTTAGTAACTCGTTATGTGACAGTTACCTCCTACGGGATCCTTTCTTGCGATTTCAAAGGCATATTCAAATATGAACTATTGGATGAAATTCAAGCGCTGCTCTTGAAATTCTGGTAGCTGCAGGATTCGCTAGTTCAAGTGATCAGGACAAACTTTATCTGGTTTACGACAGTAGTTTTCCGTATTGCCAAAGCGAAATAAATCTGGTCCTTCATATACTACTTATAGTACCTGGTGTCATTTATGCTGAAGGAAAGCTGAGGCACCCATTTCGCCTGTATTCAAATGAAAAAGGCGACGTTTGTGTGATTGTGTGTGAATCACCCATAATGATTCAGGGTATGTATTCAGTTTTAGACACGGTTATGGATTGGGCTCTACGTAATAAGGTCAAGGAAGTTATGGTGTTGGATGGCATAGCCGTAGAAGGATTACCTGATTCAAAAAGAATGCCCATAATTTTGTCAAGCAGTGGTGGAGAAGCAGATGAAGCAAGTCTCATTCATGACAACAGCATCGATGTAACAAAGAAAGAAGAAAAGATGGCAGATAATAGTAGCACTCTTTATCCAGCTACGGCTTTTGTAGGAGGAACGTCTGGTGGAATTTTATCCTCCTGTCTATCAAACGGTATATCTTCTAAGGCGATACTCATATACGCAGCAAGAGGAATACCGGATCCAGACGGGGCAGCCACTCTAATAGAATCACTTAGTAGAATCACAGATAACGAAAGCTTGAAAATAGATATGCATGAACTTAGAGAACAAGGAGCTAGTCTAAAAATGAGAATGGAAAAGATAATTCAATCATATGTCGAGCAGCAACAACAAGGGCAACAGGAACAAGGACAGAATCCAAAATCAGTGAGGGAAGGAATAATGTACGGATAGGTTGTTAGGTTCTACACATCCAGATTTGGTGTTCGCGGACTCTGGTAAGTCACATCGCATAGCAGAGATTGCAAGAGATGCCGGTTCCTTTGGAAATGCCTAGCAAGAGTACGGCAACAGACCTAGATCGCCGCTGCTCCTCTCTTTCTGGTATTCAGAGCTGTTGCAGAAGGAACATCAATAGTAAAGATTGCTGACCAATTGCAGTACTTTGTGTCTACGCCATTTAATATTGTTAATATCTTTCCTTCCCCTTGCAAGTTCAAATTTCCAGTTTCTCCGTGCCTGTTCACCACGGTTTCCCAGATTCACACACTTATAAGCTGTTTATATTCTTCATTACACTCGGAGAGATTTATGCTCTACGAGCCTGTTATATGCGAATATATTCCAAGTTCGAAAAATTACTTTCTGACTCATATTTCAAATATATCAGGACCGGCTTTTCCGGTAAGAGTAGTCGCCTCTCTTTTAGGATTTACTGCATCTATTTTTTTTGATAGTTCACTTACTTTCGGATGGCTCAAGAGACCGCTAATTTCATCCAATTCCAAACTAGATCTTATTACTACTCCTCTTTTCTTAGTGATATAACCATGCATATCAATTGGATTAATCTCTATCGCTAAAGATGCAGGTCTTCCTTTGGAAGTAGGGAGTCTGAACAGAAATGCACCGGGTATGTTAGTAGCCTTCCTTTCCCATTTTCGTCCATCATTTAGGAATTGAATTAGCCTTTTATTTGCTTCTTCTGTCATGCTATAGAATGTACATAGAGGATATTATTTTAAATTTGGCACCTCGGCGCACTTTCGCGGATACTATTTCTCCACCCGTCGTTTCTGAGTGGAACAACATGTTTCCATTTGTCTGTCCGGATATTCTACAGGTTTTTGGATCTCTTCAACTGTTGGCTCTATCATTTGCTGATTGCCTCCCACGATACCGATGCCACGAGACCATTCATTTTTTCTAGAAGATTCATTTTTTTCTTGAATGAGATTTGAAAAGCAATAAAGACATAACATAGCGATGTTTATTAATAATGCATTCCCAAAAAAACGCAACAATAATAATGGAACATGTTAGATGCAATGTGCAACTAGCCTCCGTGAAGCTAATGTTGACTACAGAGAAATGTATTTCACGAACAAGATCAGTTCAACAACGACCTTAAATTATGTCTACCACATACTAACAATAACAATTCGATAAACGTCCAGAGAACTTTCAAATAACTTCTGAACAAGTGTATGCTTGCATTAATCTACTTTCCTTTCACAAATGTCATCGTATCTTTCGATAAGATTGATGTCCTCATCTACCGTAAACAAGGCTTCTTGAGTAGCTACGTGACCGCAGTGTGCACAGAATACTGTTTTGCCTTTGTGTACAGCAAAGGGTCTTAATGATGTTAACATTTTGCCACTTGATTTTCACCTCACGAGTCAGACCAAGTCCAGTTCGAGCAATGTTATTCATTATTCTTTACTAATTAGAACTGTCTGATCTCTAAGCACGCAATAACATGTTGCACACAAATAAACTATGATCTGATTCATTCGAACTACAAAAGGAAAGGAAACCCAGCTTTCCTAAGGATGAGGTTTACTCATCATTCCAGGATAATGCGTCATCATCCCTTGGTGCATTCCAGATCCCATCATTCCCGTACCGTCACGCATCAATGCTGCCATAGATACCTGAGTGGAAGATAGAACCTTTCCGTTTCCAGAGTCCACTAGCACACCATGGAAGTTATTATTACTATCTACAACGAATGCCACATATACTAGAAATCCATGAACCACGGCAATTCTGACTGCAGCTGCGTGTGCATTAGCACCCACTGTTTTTTCTGCAATGATACTAGCATTAGCTAGACTGACATGAACTTGCGATGCGATGGCTTTAGCTATTGTAGGACCTAGGGCAACGGAGCCATTGATATTTGGTCCATAAGTGCCCATCATCATATTAGGGTTGTTTTGGCTACTACTACCTCCCATCATACTACCTGTCATGTTGGTGTTCGTCTGAGCTAGTGCATTCTGAATAGAGACGATAGCCGATGCTGATACTCCGATACTAACTAATAATACAGTAACTGTTATCACCATAGCTACATTTCGTTCTCTTAATCTAGTTGTTGTATTCATATGTTTCTTAAGTAGGTATTAAGTATAAGAATAATGTGATACATTCGACGAATCCACTGCTAGTTCTGTTTCCAATAATCTAATTCGGTTATTCTGGTCTAATAATCACGAATAACAAATCCATACTGTATTTCCGCTAGAGCTGCTTAGTGTGCAAGTTTTTGATGGCATAGGCAGAGATAGCCAATGATCAATTTTTACTTGATTGTAAAGATAGAGTCAAATACCAATTCTGGCATCCACATATGGAATTCGTCATTTATCCTGTTGCTGTTATTGTGGTTGTGACGGGTATCCCCCTGCGAAAGCTTGTTGTGTGGATGGCGAATGCGACTAAAGTAATTCTAGTTAATCGAACACAAGGCAAATGAATTAAGAGTTAACTAATAGGTATAAATTGTATCAAACTAATAATTGATTGTAATGACAAAGATAAACACAGAATGGGCGCTGTTTGCCATTATTGTGATGACCTCGATGCTTATTACTGCTACAACCTTAGCTGGGCCAGTCTTGGCTGTTAAGAAAAGTGGTAGCAGTGTTAAAGCTATCCATAAGACTTCGAAGAAGACAACGACTACTGCAGCTCATAACCATCTCAGAGGTGTAAAGCTTCTTAGTGCTCATACCATTCCATCGAAGATAACTGTTGGCAATAGATTCAGTATAGGAGTAACAGTTTTTAACAACTCTTCAGCCACGATTACATTTGTGAACGGAACATGCACTTCATCACCATCACCATTGTCTATTACATTTAATAGAAATGCTATGATAGAATCTCAAGCGTCAGCAGCTGCTACTCCCTGTAAAGCGCAGCAGGTTACTCTAAAGCCTGGAGAACATTCGCAGATAAAAAGTCCAAATCTTTCAAGTATAATTTACGCAGCCGCAGCTCCTGGAATAACGAATGCAACTATGATTTTCAAATATGGGGTTGAAACTGCCACAAGTAAATCCTCAATTAGTGATGCTACTTCCAGAACATATGGATTCGATATCCAGCAGTCGGCTGGCCCACTATCTACCACCACAACCTCAACCACTACTACGTCTGAGCCTAGTCCACTAAAGATCCCCGTACCTCTTAATTAGTTCGGATCACAAACATGAAAAGTGGTGATTAAGACTCGATTCCTTTGCATTGGGAGAATCTATATAATCTCTGATCAAAAGCCTGATAATTCCTTTCCAATCTTATTCTTATTTACTTAGAAACAGACTGAATATGTTCCTGTATAGAAATCAGATTATTACCTTCTAGATCTTGCATGTGAGCCAGAACAATAGCCACAGTAATCAATAGTACCTGCTCTTTTATGGCACATGCATTCACAAGCAGTGCCAAATCCGGATGAAAATTTTCTTCTCATAAACCATATTGTTATCTTTATACCTATTTAAATTACCGGCAGTATCTTAGAGTTTGTCTTATGCAATCTCAATTTAGGAGATGATGTTGTCGAGTCTGGTCTACTGATGATTTTCTTGATGTGACATAACCTAACTATCATTCGCCATGATTACCCAAGTCTAACTAAGCAATATACAAGAAACGACGGAATCTTACTTAACTCAAGGTTCTGTGAGACTGAGGCATGAGGTTTTGTACATTACCCAAAATAATGTACTAGAGTTGAAGATGAGGGCGTTGCACCATTAGGGACCGGGTGGTCCTACAGGCGTTGGTAATTCGGAGGTTGTATTTCCCTTCATCATACCACTTGTCATATTATCACTTATGATATTTCCCTTCATCATACCACCTGTTGCATTCCCTGACATCATCTTACCGCCAGTTTGCTTCCCTGGCATCATAGTCATTGCGGATGCTGATTGAGTTGTAATCTTCATCGCTGCTACCACCCCAACTGCTAAGATGGCTGCTGTGATTACCGTACCAATCACTGCGAAGTTTAGAATTATTTCCATTGTTCAAGGAAATAAAATTATTTATATAAAGATTATTCCAAATTACGTCCAAATTTGATATAAACGAGAGGTAATTTTCAAGACCTAAAGGGCAAGCCAAATCATCAATTTTGAGGTTGGTTCTTTTCAAAGTAAGAGGGATAGATGATATTGCAAAAATGTATGACTCAAACTGCCAGAAAAGAGTGGGACTGGATTGAACTATGGCGGCACATCGAATATTATGATAACAAGGATATTTTTCCG
>QHBN01000018.1 GCA_003176995.1 Candidatus Nitrosopolaris wilkensis | reverse complement strand
AACATGACAAAGAATATGACTGGTGCAGCTGCTAAGATAAGTAATCTCACAAAGGCCATGGGTCCTGCAGCGGGCGGCGGAAAGAGGCCGGGCTAAAAAGATTACCGTGGAGCGAAAATAAACAAAAACACTCACTACTGTCTGCTATTATATATCTTAACATAAGTATAAGAGCTCCAACAACGAAGTCGATACTTCTAGCGCCCCATGAGGGGAAACAACTGGAGATTATATGATTTCTGAAAGCGGAAAGCAGACTGAAAGAACAAAGGGTAAAAAGAGCACTTCCTGTCATTTTTTTTCCAGCTGCAAATTCTTTGGTAAATGGAGATAATATACGGTAAATCTGCAGAAAACCACACCGTACAAAGAGAAGAGCGTTCTGAGCAAATCAACTTTAACAAAAAGAAGTATCGAGATATGTTAGTTGAAGCTGCAAAAGGGGAGCGTTGCAAGGACGTTCATTCAAAGGTACTAAAGGGGTAAAGAAACGAATATTAGATTTTCGGAAGGCCGTACCAGATCTAAAAGTAAAAGTAGACGATGTATTAGCAGAGGGAAATAAAGTAGTAGCTACTTGGGAAATGAGTGGTACATTTAAACATGATTACAATGGAATCAAAGGAACAGGGAAGAAATTTAATGTCAGAGGCGTTGATCTATTCAAGATAAACGAGGGCAAAATTCAAGAGAATTCGTTATATTTTGATCTGTTTGGCTTGCTGCATCAAATAGATGCTATATAGTGGAGATCGAAGTTAGATGGCACTTCTTGGCACACTGATCTTTGCATACGCTTACAAGCAAAGACAAGAGAGAAAAAGGAAATGGAAGAAGACTAAAAAGAGGAAGTCTGCACACACGAAAAACCGCTGATAACTCAAAGTTTGAAAGTATCGATGGAAAGAGATGATCAGCGAAGTAGAGTATGTGGAGTTAATCGGTATAATAAACAAATGCTAGGGTAAGATAATTCACTCCTATTACGAGTCACTTGAAAACGGCAAATTCTTTTCTTTGAATGTAAAGGATGAATCCCATACTTGTTCCTATAATATCTTCGGCAGACTCAGATTGAAATCTTATAATTATTATCGCACTTTGGATTTGAGAGACAATAATCGCTCAATATGATCACACAGATTACGACAGAAAACAATGTGGAAATAAAAAAAGAAATCGCCGAAGGTTATGCTGAAAGAAATTAGATCTTTCAGGCTGGATGGTTGAGCAATAGCATCACAGGAGTCCAGCAAGAGAGTAATCGCGATTAATGATCTAAGATAGGCAGGGTCCTCAATGCACAAAATATAGTAGTTCGTTAAGGCACCCATATCTTTGCATAAGGAGCAGATTATGAGATTACTCGGAATGTGATTTTAGCTATCTTGAATTAAGTTAATGGTGATCTATACATTCGCACTCACTTACGCTCAATTATTATATTATATCTCGTTATCTACAAGTGCAGGTACTTCGATGCTACTGCAAGCGGGATATGAACCATAATTTTATCTGTTGTTTTATCATAGATGCCGTAGATTGATCCTAAGTCGACTTGATTATAATCCAGATTAATTACTCCATTTGTGACCGTTACATTTCTTGCTAGCATTAATGGTATGTCAACTCTTGTCTTTGTTGTATCTTTTCGAGAAGGATTGACATGAATTTTTATATCGTGAGCAGTTACGTTAAACCCTAGGAGATTATATTTCAAGTCCCTGATATCGTATGTCGATGGCTGATATTTATCAACTATGTTTTCCTTTAGAGCGCTGTTTGGAAAAATTTGTTTTCCGTCCAAACTAACTGTATATTCCGATTGTCTAGTTAAACCGTTGAAAGCCTTGGTAAAGTTTCCAAAAATGTGTGATAAAGCATTGCCTAAAGGATTGGTATTACCTTGTGCATATACGCTAGCCAAGTTAGGGTCATATTGGTTGAATATGAATAGCGAAATAATTACCAATAATGTTAATGAAATAAGTAGCGTTCCTATCATTTTTCTTTTTGATCAGGATATCGGATCTACTCTCTCTTAAATGTAAAGCTTGTGCACTGTTTAAAGAAAGTCGTAACGAATTAAAATCTGGAATGCAGAACGAAATAAAGTAACAATTCCTCATACCACAATTTATCCAGGCAACTACGGATTCTTCATTCTACTATACAAAGAGTGGCTGAGTAGCATTATCACTTCTTTATACTAGTACTTCTTACTCCAGTACCTACCGTAGGTGAACTACAATACAGGTCCTGGCAGTCAGTAACGTATCTAGCAGATCACACATTACTTAATACTCTCGCAAGCAAAGGAGGCGCCGAAGATCGCAGGTTTCATAGAATCTCCTGGACGTGACTTTAACAGGACCGGTCGATGCGCTACCTCTGAGGATGAGGTTAGCATCTCAACCATGTCAATATGTCCATGACTTTGGTTGGGGGCTGCTCTCATACTTCTGCTATCGTGCTTAGTTTGAGCCCAGGTCTAAGGCTCTTATCTCACAGACTAGGATTTAAGATTGGACCACTGCTGCATGATGACTATCTGGTCTCTGCCCTTCCTAGAGTATAGTATAGTAAAGTAAAGTAAGATATAGGAGGAATAGGAGCGTATTGTTTAATTTATTCACTGTTGGGGATAAACTGAGTATAAAGTAAAGAATATAACATACCTTACCCTACCATATCAGTACCGTGCCTAATACCAACCCTATCGGAACAGGTTTATCAAATTTACCTAAAAGGTCTACTAGCAAAAGAAAGCTAATTCGAGATATGCTAGCAAGTGATAAGGACTACAGTGCAGGCGAAATTGCAAAAGCCGTGGGGACAACTCTAGGCAATGTTTGGAAGGAAAAAAGTAAGCTAAAAGCCAATGGACTTGAGATCAGCAGTCAAAGCAGGAGAAGAGTACAGGTTTCTGAGAGCAAGGATGAGACGGGCTTTATCCCTCAGGATGGACGACGAAGAGCCACACCTGACATCTATAATTATAACCATCATTACCGATTCCTCAATATTCGAGATCTTGATGAGGATGGATTAAAAACGCTATATACAGAATTGAAAGATGGAAAGAAGCCTGCTGATATAATTGCTCAGCATGGTTTTCATCCTGAGGTTGTCGAAAAAGAGTATCAAAGGTTTTCGAGGCTAAGTGAGCATAACATTCTAGGATCCTTTCAAAAGAAAATTATTGAGTCGCTTAGTTGTATTGGAAATATGACATTGACTTCTAAATTAGAAAAAGAAGGACATCTTTCTGTAAACGAATTTATCGAACTTATAGAACTCAGATTGAATCAAGCTACCGAAATTCAAAATAAGGTTGAAAGAAGGCGAAACGAGGCAAGCAAGACATAAATCATTGACCGAATCAAATGAAAGGGCCGGAGTATCATTTCCATTTAGCTGCTCGTATAGATGTAAAAGCGCATATCCTTGTGTGTTATTTTATAAATTGCTTCTACTTGTTGTTCTCTCTAGCAGATCAGTGTACAATAACAACAGTAGTATTGTTGTATTTGTGAGAAGGACAAATGTCTCAATATCTCTTACAGTTCCTTCTCCTCTAATAACAGGTTTTAAAGTAGCCGCCATTATATCGACCGTCATTCGATAGCTCGTCTGTTGTTGAATGGTTTCTGCATTATAGATATTCAGCATAAGCATTCTTGATACAAAGGAGTGTGATTTTCATTATTAAACACTATTCATAGTATTTTTTGTAGATTTATTGTTTCTATATTCGATTTACTTGTGCTATCTGTGCAGTAAATAATAAGTGTAGAAAGATTGTTGCTCTAAAGTTCATGTGCTTTTGAAGATCTAATATCCAAGCCACCTTTGGATCAAACATACAGTTCATAAACATAAACATCATCATTCGGGGGTACCAGGAGGGTAAGATCTAACTGTCCCTGTGTTTTAAAATGAAATAAAACGAAACCTTCGTCGACCTATTAAGATATTGAAACCATGAGCGCTGAAGAAACACAATTCCTCTCAGCTGCTGTAAAGTCAAGAGAGTATCTAGCTACTCATTAATGGTTACTGCTTTCTTCACTATCTCGCATGTTTTGAATTAGTGTGGGGTTATTATTCCAGGAGTCTTATTTGTGGTAGCAGCAGGAGCAGGAGTCCTACTAGAACTTGCACCAGTGCCAACTAACCCGGTAACATTTAGACTATAGTATGAAACTAGGCTAGGGCTGGTACCGCATGAAAATTTGGAGGTTATTTTGTTTGTTCCTTGCTTGACGGTCGTGTATTTAGGAATCAGTAGGAATGTCCATTTTGAATAGTCATTTTGTCCTTTAGGACCTATACCACTAGCATTTTGGTATGGTTTTATTCCATTTATTATAACAGATACATGACAATTAGAAGAAGCGGTAGAATTACCTGGTGCTGATATACCAGAAACTACAAGGTTTTTACCAACAGGAACGTCTTGACCCCTTACAGGCGATGTTATTCTTATGGCATGGAGTGATGTTTTATGAGATATTGTGGTTGTTAATGATGGTGAAGACGGTTTATTTTGACCGTAAGCAATATTGGTAGTAAAAATATTTGCTTCTATACTGCTAGCAAAAATAAAAGTTGTAAGACCAAGAATTAACATAAGCAGTATGTGGGTTCCGAACTTTGATTGATTGATTTGAGCCACCTAAAATTATTGTTGTATCTATTATAAAAAGAGACATAATAAAATATTTTATCTACTTAGCTTTGCAATGTTATCCTGCTAGCTTTTGTCGTGAATATCGTGAAGGGAAATGAATAATCCACACCTGCCCAAGTACCATTCCGAGGTACCGTGTGAAGCCAGTAGGAGTGAGCCAAAATATTATAAATCTATAAGCTCTTCTCTATCTGTCCATGTCAGTTTTACTAAGCTACAGGAGATTTAGTACTATATTGCTACAGCCATTCGATATATTCTGCACGTAATGAACTCGGAATATGGAATGTCACAAGAAAAATCTTGTAGAGCATGTGGAAAATACATGGCTAACCTAAATGATGTTTATTTCCAATTGTATATACGCGTGTTTGCCGCTAGAAATCTCGTTCCTTATCTACATAACTTCTGAGATTTTGTCTTCTGGTAACCCCGTGACAAAATGATAGTTAATGACTCAATTCCATTAGAAAAAAAAGAGAAGAGAAAATTTGCGAAGGTAAATTTATAATACTCAGCGAGTAAACATGCTGCTGTCTTTTCGTGCTCACTTCATTATTCTTTAGAAGATAATGTCAAATCCGACATTGTTCATTTCACGATCATGACATTGTTTTTTCGCTTTGTTATTCCTAATCCAATATTATTCATCCTCTTGTTCATTTTTGATTGAGGCATTCCGCTATTTTGTCGATAAGTTGCTCCCTGTTAAGTGGCTGATATCCGGGATAATGAACGGTGGACATGGTAATGTTCAGTCTCCACGCGTCTAGTATCGTGCCCACACATTCGCGCTGTACTGGAGTGCCGTGCGTCGACGTCTGAGCCCTGACAACAACAATAACGGCTGCCAGATACAGAATAAGGACAAGCAAGAGCAAGCCTACCATCATGCAGACCACCGGGGCGATGCGCATCAATTCGCAGTGGCCTCTTCGTGTGGCATTGCGAGAGGTTGCGTAGTTATTATCTTGTAAAATGGTCATGGTATGGATGCAACGAGGGCTCGTTCAATGTTCATTTGTTAACTAACTCCCTGTTCTTTTCTACTTCTGCTGAAGGCTAAAAAGAATCATAACCATCGTGCAAAAAACTACCATCCTGGTTTTGCCCTTGATCCTTTCCTTCCTCCTTCTTCCTTCTAAATATTGAACGCATTCTCTCAGGGTTTTCATTAGCATGTTCCTTCATCGCGTTTAAAGTTTGTTGTGTATACTGTGTTGCTATCTGTGGATCCTGAATGCCAGTATCTTGCTGAATTCGTTGAACCAGTGGATGACTAGGACTTAACTGGCCAATATTTGATAATGCTGATTGTACATCTTTATCTGTATCAGCTACGGTACCTGAAACATCTCCTGTTGCTCTACTTTTATTTGTATTACCTTTGTACTCAGATTCCCCACTATCCACTAGATACTTGACTATTGAGTTAATTATCGTACTACTAGTAGATTGTGGTAATCCACTTTGCGACAATTTACTCGCCAGATCATCTGAGCTTATAATAACATCGCCCTAGTTGAAAAGTGATCAAATTAGCTTATAAACTTCTCAGGGGTAATAGTTTTACTCCATTTAAGAGTAAAAACCGCTAGCGCTTTTCCTCGTGCCCCTCGCATGACATCGTGAGCCACGAAAATAGAATTTACTGTCTCCTTTAGATCCATTTTATGTATTCTCTCTGCTACAGCTGCAACGTTAGTGATTGTTTTCTCAATTATGGGTATTGTAATTTTGAATCAGTCAGTGATATAAGACTAATAAGGTAATAGAAGTGCAGATGAGGTGACTAAATTTATAGACAGCTAAAAGGCGTGAATAGTGGCTCGAGAGCGCATCTATTCTCGAGTTGAGGGCTTGGCGAAGGGAAGTGTCAGTAAACCTTTCACCATTTATATAACTTTAACTTCGAAATATTTTCAGACAAACTGTTAAAAATTTCTGAAGGTTCCCCGTCAACTATTGCAAACAAATCCAAGTATTCTACAGAATGGGGATTAATTGTCATTCCATCTCTTTTGAATGGTGTAGATGCATACCAATACACTTTTACTTCTTTATTGCCAATGTTTAGTATTCCTTTGCAATTTTTCGCAACCTTCCATCCTTTATTTCAAACGAACACAGCATTGATCTTATAACTTATCTTGAATGTGGTGGAAGGGACACGAGTGTCATCAATATCATAGGCTCCCAAATCAATCCTCTTCACCGACGGGGAATGCACCTTATCCAGACGTAGCCAAGGACGTCTAATCAAAGCAATTATAGCAATAGCAGCTACAATAATAGATCCAATCTCTGCGAGCTTAATTCCAAGATCTAATAATGTATTACGTGTGTCATTGATAATCTTCTTAATTGAATTGCGAGCATCAGTAGCTGGGGTGATTGGGATTCAGTGTCTCTTCCACAATTTAAGCTAATGCCACACCAGAAGAGGTTATCCAATTTGTCAGGATATTGAGTCGGCAGTGCATGTCCAGCATCTTTTTATCTGTAAAAGCCAAGCTCCAGGAATTTTTCCTGCAATAATTAAAGAATTGGCTGACGCTGTGGAAACAATCCGTTTAGGCATTCATTTGTGCTGCGTTTATTGATGCGTCTTCTTTTTTGCTTACTCTTTTACGTACTTATAATACCAAAGTCATACCCAACGCTCTAGTAAACAAATTTGCAAATAATACAATTGAAGCTGATTACATAAGTATTGATAAACAACTTAAGCCTTTGCTGATAAAGCGATATGAAAACGTCTCATCTTTCAATCTGTCCAAATGCAACGTGATTGAAGAATGTCCTATTGGCACACACTCAGCATTTATTGTCAATTGGGTAGCATCATTCGGATACCAACTTTAACAGCTCCGAATAAGATTCTTTTGTGATCTCACCTTTTGCTAGTCGTATTTTAAGTATCATTTTTGGGTCGTTTTCAGTAGATGTCCCCTTTGTTCTCGATTTCATTAACCCTGCAGCAAGGGTTGATATGAAAATGGTAGTAATTCCGATACCAACAAGCATGACCACACTTCCCACACTTCTCCCTGCAGGAGTAATAGCATTGGGTCCAAATGTAGAAGTGGATGCAGTTTGAATTGTCCACCACAGAGCATCGCCCATAGTAGTTATTTGGGAATTCGGGGCTGAATGTTCTGCAGAATAGAAAAGGAATGCTGAGATAGTTAGAGTCAGAAAGAAGATTATGAATATCTGTAATACAACATGACCTCCTAGAATTCTAGACTTATCCTCTATAGAACGCGATAGCTTGATCAAATACAATATTGCTAATAGTCGCAACATTACCCCCATTGTTATGAATCCATCGAAGATATTGGATCTCTGGCCGGCCAATGCAAAAACCACAATCGGAATCATTCCGGCGATTTCATACCAATTGTTGAACAAAAATCTCCGCCAAAATATTTCCCATAATTAACCAGAGGTTTTTGGCGTTTGAACAGACCACTGCAGCGCTTGTCAAGCTTCGCGAATCACAAACCCCCGCGCTAGATCTTCTCAATAGACAGTTATCCTAAAAGTTTTCGTCTATGTTCTGTAATGGTTTTCACGAATAGGCACCGACTTAGGAATAGAAAACAATGTGAATTGAATATGCTCAAGGCAGTTGCAGAGAAGATCAGCGATGTTCTTATCCAGGCGCAAATTTGACCGTTCTGTGATCATAAAACTACATAGGATACGATCCTTTCATTATGGATTTGTATGTACCGAGATAGTTCTTTCAGTGCCAGAGCCATGAAGACAATCCCAAGAACCACCATAATAGTTCCGACCAGATAGGACAAGGAGTAATGAGCAGAACTTTGATCAAGAGTAGTAACAGAAAGACCGTGTCCTACAATAATGGTTTTAAGAAATAACCCTAACCTGGACACAACAAAGCCTAGTCATATAAGAGCAACAGATGTTCCCAACCATATTAGAAAAGTGCTTTGATTAGCAAGATGCTGTTGTGTTCGAGAAGCATCATTCATTTCTTTATCCGAATCCATCTTTCCTTCCAGTGCACCATGGAACAACTCGGATAAATATTACCGTCTTCTTACTTATCTGACAGTTAAAAGCTAATATGTCCTAAAAAAGTCTATGTTGTGCATAAACGGATTGTTGCAATCCTAAGTTGAGATTGTTGTGATACCTACCGCCATCAATACAGGTCCTTCAATCAGCAGTGAACGATCTAAAGCATCACAATACACCCAGCTGAACGGAACAATTAGGATTCTAGAATTAGTAACGCTCTAATCTTTAGGAGCGACTCCATCCCTTGTGCAGTTGCATACGGCAAATCAAACCATGAATAGACAAACATTTCTGTAATTTCTCTGGAACAGGATCCGGAAAAACACTTTCTAGCGAGTCAATATCCTATGCAACGTACATGAAAACAAATGTCTATATCTAGTGCTGAATGATGATGAGTTCAGACAAGAGGATTCACCAGACCTTATTTCAAGTCTCGTAAATCAAAAATTCCTTATTTTCGTTTGAAGGTTATAGGCATTTTTCCAAAAAATTCTTTGCAATCGAATCGAAAATGAGCAGCTCTTGTATTTGCAGCAACAAAAAATTCAATTGTCCAAGGTTTTCTTACAGCCGACAGTAAGTTAACATTGGTGGATAAAACAAACCACCTCGATGCAATTTGTTACAGAATTGACAACACCACATCATCTTTCGATGATCCTGTTAAAATGATATAACTACAATAAGAGCCGAAAGGTCTTTCAAAATCATTCAAGTTTCATTTTCCGTCTAGAACAACGCTCATTTTCTCTTATTTGAGACGCTTCGATTTCACTTATGTGACTTTATGACATAAAGGCGTTGCTATTGATCCTCTCCTAGGGCGTTGGTTAGAAGCCAATATATTCGGGATTTACTCTACCTATAAGTATGACCAGAATAAATATTCGGATAAAACCTTTAATTGTCGTAATGATTGCTCTTGCTGTTATTCTTATTGGTGTAATTATAAGTAACTACAATATGCCGCAATCGCTCGCTGACAAAGGCAATACTAATTCAAGTGACAAACAACCCGTACATCGACAGGACTTTACTGCATGTGTAAATGCATCCATGGACAAAATAATGAATGGCTATTTGAATTTTAGCGATCCAGATCCAATATCTCACTGCTTTGATCAATTTCTTAAGAATAACATTAACAAAGGTAACGGAACCAACAACAACGGCGGTAATAATGACAACAACCTCAATAATAATTCAAGTTTCTCTAACGTATGAGGGACATGTTGGTCGGATTAAGGTGCCAATGAATTTGCAACAAAACCAAGCAGTGCTAAAGCTTGTAGATAAGATAAGTGGTATGTTATTAGGAAGGAGAAGAGCGGCAGACTCGCGTAGTCCTCCATATACCTCTAATTTGAAACGAAACTTTAGAGCTGTCGCGTCGCGACCTCTCATCGCGGAAGGATTGCTATTATATTTCGGTATTCTGCTTGTTTAGTAAAGTGATTCAACTTAGATTCCCGACTAAGGAAGAGCTTGGTAGAACTGGTAGCAATGATAGGTTGAATCCGTTTAGACGCTATTTTTCTGCCAGTCGATATAATAGATTATTAATTCAGCAGTGCTTGATTAGGTCGGCGTATGACGGATCACTTATCTCTAAAGTTAAAGCGCTTGAGAGGATACATGACCAAGATTTTTTCGATAAAGTAAAAATTGCTAAAGAAGGTGGTTTTTCTGATGAATTTCTAGATGCTGTGAAGGAAGAAGAACAGGCTCTACAAAAGATAATCGATGCCTGCGATAAAAGAATGAGTGAATCTTTTACAATATAGTATGACCTGTCTACAGATGTTGTAGACATCAATATCTTTATTAGATGTATTGACCTCTTCCCATCTCTATATAGTTTCGTCGTTCAGGGAGTTCCCAAATCACGAGCAAGGTTACTCAAGGTTGTAGAGGCTTTTGATGAGTTTTCAGCAGTGAGTGTGCCGTGATCGAAGTCATGATTAAGACCGCCCTTCATTTCCCACGTCAATACAAGACCACATATCGGCGTAAGTAATTGAGCTAACCTTGTTATGTACACTGTGGCTTGTTTGTTGTCCGCTATTGGATCTATAGTCATTTTACGAGTGACATGGTTTTGCTGTCCATCCTATTGTTGTACGATTGATTGAGAAAGTGAATCAAGATTGTTTTCTAGGCTTTAGATACGGTGTAAGCGTGAAATTTATCCAGTCTGGTCTACAGTTGTTTATGGTTTTAAGCCTTGCTTCTTCGCTGAATTTTGACAATATTGTTTCTGCTCTTTTATGTTCGATGGTCATACTAGTACCATAACCGAATATGGATAGAATCTAGCTTTCCTTACATTTCCACTTAATTCAAAGCCTATCCTTTCGCTGTTATACATCATCAAAGTTCGTTTTCTGCAATGTTAACATGCCTTGCAGCCACCAACTTCATATATTTTGTTATCTGTACACAAGATGCGACATACCTCCCGGGAGGGCGGCAATCTTATTTTTGTATTTTTTTATGTAGCTTGTAGCACAATAG
>QHBN01000017.1 GCA_003176995.1 Candidatus Nitrosopolaris wilkensis | reverse complement strand
ATACCACAATGGTTTTTGCACTGGTCATAGGATAGTACTAAGATGGCATTAGCGGAAATAATAACCACTATAATTGCAGTGGCAGCATTCGCAGCAATAGTCGGATACATTCTTTTTGTTGGTCATGTTCCCGCTTCAATTCCAATGCATAGTGCCGCCAGTCCTCCTGAGAATAATCAATGTCTTTTTCTGTCCCCAGCCCAACAATTCGATTTGATTTTTGGTCAAAGGATGCCGATTACCATGACTTGTGCTGATTTTAACAAATTACTACAAGCTGGTGACTGACAGGCGGTTCTAATCTAGCCTTGCGTTAAGATAATAATTGCCTATTTCTACAATCATTTTATAAATGTTCTAGATCAGATGTAAAGCCTATTCTACTTTCTTAGCACTTCCTGTGAAGCATTCATTAAATATTTTGATTATGTACATGGAAGTGGTTATGAGCAAAAGCCGGGATAATATACTGAGTTCTTTATTTAGTAGCAATGAGGTATTTTGATAATATGACAACTAAGTTGTTAGTCATATCACTCTCGCTCTCGCTACTTGTGATTACAATAATACCCACAGCACAAGCACAAACACAAACATTCCCGCGTACCCTATATTCAGTTTGGGATGGATGTGGTGTCAGATGTGGTGTGTATCTGGGACAGTTTGGCCCGGACAATTTAACTGGATCTGACACAACTTCGACCAGCGTAACAATTCAAATTATACCTCAATATCAGCCTGGGCCAAATGAAGTTCCAATCACAGGTTATCTATGCAGTCTTGACAACGCGGTTCCTTCTAGTTGCGGGGGACAAGTACTGACTTATACAAATCTACATGTAGGAGCGCATACCTTTAAGGCAATCTGGACTACTGCTGTAGAAAGTGATCCTAATCCTCCAGTCTTTACCTGGAAAATTATAGCGAAAACACCACCACCACCACCGACCTTAAGGAATCAAATAATAACCAATACATGGGCACAGTTGTGCAAAGTACCTACGGTAGGGAATAGTCCGCAAGGGAGATTACATTGTCATTGAAACTCACCCGAGTAGAGGAGATAGACAAATAAACGAGATAGTAAATTCTGTGCTAAATGCAGGATGGTCTTAACGTATGACGCATATAATGAAACTCTGGAATCTGAGAAGCAGAAAGAGGATAAATTATCAACTATGGAAAAATACTTCATGGAATTAAAGAATGAAATGAAGGGGATAAAGCAGATGATGAACGATACTATGAAGAAGAGTGCTATTTTGAAGTCCTTGATTGATAGTCATATTCCTTAGATACTTTATGCTAAAAGCCTAAGGCTAAATTCTGATATGTGTTGTAGTTTGGATCTGTTGTCCGAAGGTCAGTATTGTTATTATTCGAAGGATTGGCAATAAATCCATGAGTAACATTAGCGGTTTGAGCCGCTGCGTGGTTTATGGTAATTGCTGCAATAACTCCAATTGCTAAAGCGACTGCAATTGTTATTATCAATTTCATTATACTATTTCACTCCGTTCTTAATTACTCTGTCTTAAAGGTAAGGCCATAAAATAAGCAAGATAGATAGTGAATAAATTCGGTAGTATAGCACAAATGGCGAATATGGTTCCATTATGATAGAGGAATCAGATTTTATTCCCACTACTTAGATTTTGGCCCATCAACATTTAGAATATGAAAGAAGAACAGAAGGAGAGACAAGGAAGACATCTTAGCGCCAATCCAGATGTAGTTTTACGTGGTCTATTTGTGATATAGTCATACCGTCGTTATAAGCGAAAATCAAATCAAATGGATTTGCTTGTCCTGGAGATACTGTAGATGGATTGGTAAAGGTATTGTCTGTTCCAATAACCAGATTTTGTGAATTATAGAATGTTGCTATTATCTCCATGAATGTAGCCGGCTGTGTGCCTCTGTTTGTTACTTCACCTACGATATGACCCGCACCAATACTATCTACGCTCACACTCACGGAAGGTAAATTTATTGTTCCATTTGTAGGATTATCTGTAAAAACAGAAAATGCCATGGCAAATTGAGTCAAGTTAGAAATTGCTAATATCATTGTAAGTAGGGCCATTGCAGGCACGATTAAGATTATTTTATATTTCATTCTATCTCACGGCGGTGCTTAAGATCCACATTATAATTACCTGATAGAATCTTATATTCAATTTGAAAGATTAATGTATATCAAAATTCTGGGAAATTATTTGCTGTTTGTGTAACGAAATGCCTAAGGCATTTCCGAAAAGTGTAACGAAATACGTCAAATGGAATCCAAAGCCGGGAAAATATTTTGAGTTCTTTATTTAGTAGCAATATGGTATTTGTAAGTAATATGACAAAATTACTAGTCATATCTCTCTCCTTACTGCTTTTGATTGTACTGTTACCATTACAACAAACAATACAAGGACAAAGAGGCGGCGGCCTGTTTGATTTATTTTGTGGGGCTGTACGCTCAGGTTTAGCGCAAGGGCCACAACAAAATTTTTGTTTACTTCAAGCGTTGAATAATGCGGCTAACAACTTAGCGCAGCAGCAACAACAACAGCAGCAATGTCCTATTGGTACGGTATTAGTGGGTAATTCGTGCGTACTTACTAATGGCCAATTACTTTCTAATAATCAGCAGCAGCAATGCCCAATTAATACAGTATTAATTAATGGCATTTGTCAAACACAACAAATAACACAATTACCACCGATAGCAAACGCCGGGCCTGCTCAAACAGTACCTTCCGCCTCTATAGTTACATTAGACGGTACAGCAAGTTTTGCTCAAAACGGTGCTACCATAGTATCATATTCATGGACTCAAACATCCCCGGGTGGGACATTAACGGGAGCAACTACGGCCAATCCAACATTCATAGCGCCTAGTGTTAACAGTACTACGACTAGGACTGTATCATTTAGTTTAATCGTAACAGATAGCAATGGGCTCGTAAGTGCTCCGTCCTCGGTAACTATAACAGTAACACCACAACTATGATAGTATTAGCGTCGCTAGTAAT
>QHBN01000016.1 GCA_003176995.1 Candidatus Nitrosopolaris wilkensis | reverse complement strand
ATGTATTTCTTACGTAATTTCCCATTCTCATCTTTCCAATATGCATAATAGTAAGGGCCATGTACCCATTGACAATCTAGCTTTCCGCAATCAATATACTCACGCCTTATCGTTACATTTTTGGGAAGGTCTTTAGAATTATTAATTGAGGTTTGTTTTTGTGTATCAATTTTGTTTATGAACTTGGCGACCTTTTCTTGATGCTTCTTAATTTCTGCGATTAAGTAAGGTAACGGCTTATTTCTACTAGCTAGTAAGTCTTCACCGAGCGAACTCAAGTTAAATCATCCTATCCTCCAGCAGATCATATAGCTTGTTTTCTTTCTTCAATCTATCAAGTGTTCTAGGTGTTCTAAGTGATCTCTCACTCCTAAGCACGAAATAATAGAATAATCGGAAAGGAGTACAGATGTATAAGGAGTTGCTGATCACTAGGAACACCCGGAACAGTCATTGTGCTATTTTTACCCCCATAAAGCAATACTCAAGTGAACCCTTTACCCTTCGGCGCTGCTTGGTTATATTATGGGCTTGAATCTCCATGCCAAATACATTATCCGACACAGGAGCAAGTTTCTTGGATTTACAATATTCTATATACGCATGATATAAGTCTCTAGATACACAGTCTTTCTCAGAAGCGTCGATTATGCATCTGTCCCTAAGGAATTGGACTATCGCGTTATTCTTTAGATAACTTTCCTCGACAGTCTTGATATCGTCCGCATAGACAAAGTCATTATCCTTTATCAGTTTTTTAAGGGCAATTAATGCCAGATTTAATTGTCCTGACAGCTCAGTTTCAGTCGAGAGTTTATCTATTAGGTTAGTATCCCTGCAATTTCGAGTAAATGTATATTCAAAGTGAAATATTATCCAGCGTTTGAAGTACGCGTATGTCCTATCGTCCGATTGAAGTATTTGATTAGCACTAAATATCAATTTAGCATAGTTAGAATAGTCAAAAGGATCACGGCCTTTCTTTTGTGCCCTGATATAGTCTCCTGAACAAAGCATTTTGAAAATACCGGTGTACTTTAATTTTTCTGACGGGAGATCTGCATAAGTATTGATCAATTTACCATATAATCCAGCAATCGAAAATCTGTCTATATTCATATCCTGCAAACTAACATGACTGACATCTTTAGTCCCGACTAAGCGTTCTATTAGTTTGAGAAATGTGCCTTTTCCATTATCACCCGGTCCGACACATAATAAGGCCTTCTCGTATTTTGCACTCCTATAGAGACAATATCCGACAAACTCCAGTGCTGTGAGTATGTCCCTTTGTTTTAACGCTTCATGTAAAAACTTCATTATTTCAGGACATTTTGCTTTTGGATCATACTTGATAGGTATTTTCACTAAGGATAAATAACCAGATGAATGCTCTGTAAATTCTCGGGTGTGAATATTTAGCAAGCCGTTGTCCAAATTGAGAATATCAGGGTTAGAATCAAAAAGTGATCGCTCCGTGCCTGTTCTACGTTTTATATGATTAATCACTTCCTGAACTTGATGCATCTTTACAGTCGGTTGCATTAATTCACACAATCTTTGGATAATCCATTCTGCACCCGCGGTGTAAATTTGTTTATTATCATCTTAATAATAGATATCCTGATTGTCGTTCATAGTCTTGAAAGTATGTGCATTAATTATGGCATTAGTAAGCCATAGAACAGGATCTGTCTGTCCTATTTCTTGAGACTTGTTAATTAAAGATTCGCGTTCTTTCTCACGTTCTCTAAGCTCTTGCTCCTCTTCATTTGTAAGTTCTTCTTTAGAGTCTTCGCTATGAACCCCTCTTAAAATATCGTCTGCTGTCGTCAACTAAACAAATCTCCAGTTTAAGCGCTTGGGCTCGATATGTTCATAAAACATCAGTTCGAAATGTGCTCGTAATAATCTGTAAACTGAGTCTTCTACGACTCTATGAATTGCTTCTTTACCGGTCTTTACACGCTCAATTAGATCAGCTTTGAGCTGCTCAGATAATCCACTGCAATCTAAATGGAAGATTGGCCTAGCAGCACCGTTATCAAATTTACCAAAAGTTAAACGACGTACGTATGTCGCAGCTTCAGCATAGAAGAAGTTAATTTCTCGTACTTTGTTAGTATCAGCGAATATTGTTGCTTTCTTCTTGCTCCTACACATCTGTCTAAATAACTGGTCTGAGATAGCAGCAGAAGTCTTCTCAACATGGCTAGATTTATAATCAACCGGTAGCTCTATACTAGCCATCTAGAACCCTCCTCTCTCCAGGGGTGGACTTCTGGATAATGTCCTCCTGTTGGATACACAAACAGACAGCCTTCGGCGTAGCAGTGCAAACAATACAGGCTGGGATGGAGGCCTCGACAACCAACGCATCCCAGACGCTCTATTCTATTCATTTTTTGTTATTAGTCTCCACTTTTTGCAGCAATATTTCATTTTTCTCCAATATCATCGACACATAATCACCCTTTTTGATTTCAGTATCCTTTAGAAACTGATGGGGTATGGTTACTACCAAGGAGTAGTTATTTTTCCCGTGTGCATTAACTCTTCTAAGTTGCACATGTTGGTATGTTTCCGACATCATCTCAACTCTATCATCCTTCGTGAGGCGGGACTTAAAAACACTGGCAAGACAGGTTTTAGGGCGTCGAATACGCTTAGGAGGTCTAGTCTCAAGAGCCATTGTGAGCGAGTGATTGATATGGTTTTCTTCCATTAGCTTACACCCATCTATTCAAATCATTAACTGAAGATTGTACAGCAGGGCGGGGAAGTTATTCTTTCTTTTAAATCGAATAAATGGTCGAGAATTTCTTCTTGAGTGTCATTCCTAGGTTTTCTATAATTAATGCAGTCATGACGTTTTTGAGTCCCTTGTTCAGCCCAGCAATTTAACTCCGGTGAAAAATAAATGATCTGACCGCAGCCGTCTCGGCATTGCTTGTGATAGACGTTACCGATATACAATTTACTTTACCCTCTTTCCTTTCTAGAGGCCTAATGCCATTCGTGCGTAGCTATTTTGAGCTGTCTCTTTAATCTGCTTGCGAAGTGTGATCACTTTTTTCTCTTGAAGTTCTATCCTACGCTGCATACAATTGACAATACCTTCTAATGTACCAGTACAATTGTGAATATTCTCCGAATCTAATTCTCTTGGAAGATTTTTTGGATAATCTCTAGTCGAATCGAAAAAGTCAGAATATTCGCTAACGTATCGAACCTTTATAGAACAACCAAAGATGCAATTTGCAGGATCAGTGTACGTTTTACCAATAGGTCTGCGAGGATAATCTGGGCGGTCTTCAGGATGTGCTTTTAAATATTGTTGGTAACTAGCTTCTTTTTGTTTTTCGAATAGTGCCATTGATTCGGCTTCGGTTGGTACTTCTTTTTCTGGAAGAACAAAGTCCTCAGATACTAAGTCCTTGCCGCTGCAATCACATTCGTGAACCCCAAAAGCTTTGCCCTCTTCGCTCCAGCAACTCCCTAATTTGTCAGTTTTTTTAACGACCAATTTAGAGCCCTCGATAATATTCGTTGATTATTTGCCAATCCGGCTTACTAAGGAACTAATATTCCTGCAAATGTTTTCTCAATAGTTTCACTGCCTCTTTTGCAACACTCTTTATTCGTTCTTGAGTATGTTTCTCTAGTTGCTCCTGGTAAACACGCTCATCAAAGTACATATCGACCTCATCGGTGACTAGTCTCTGCGTTACTTGCAAAAGTTGCTCTGTTGAAACCATCGCATCTATTTCGGCTATGGGAGGTAATAGTGCACCGGGTTTTATCAGATGCTTGTATTTTTCAATATATTTTGCCGTATTGGAATCACCTTTCTTATCTTTGGCGTCTCCTTTCGCTATAGACGTACCTAGAAGTTTGTTCTCTATCGATACATCCGGATCGCTAGGTAAGTTGTATTTATCTATCTGCTGCATATCTACGGCCAATTTTCTTATTTCAATCCGTCCAAGATCATAGCGGTTTGCAAAATACATGGACTGGTCTTTTAGCGCTTGAAGTATTTCTTCACCTGATGGATCTTGATCACCAAAGTAAAGTATGTGAATTTGTTTGCGCACTCCTTCTAAATGCATTATACGATACATCCATCGAAAGGTATTTGCGGCCGCTTCCCAACCATTATAGCATTTATTCTTCCTGACGTTAACCTCTTTGCCTTGAAGAAATGCCTTAAATGTATCCACTAAACCTTCCTTCTCTAACCATACTTCCACTAAATGAGGCTGTTTATACCAACGTGGAATTTGATAGCGACACATATAGTTTTTCAAAACATCATAGTGATATTGAATATACTCAACGGGAGTATGATAGTCTAGATAACTTTCCCTTGTTGATCTTCCTACATCTACAAAAGTACCCCCGGGGATATTGCCTGCTACTCTTTCCATCACTAAATGATATGATAATTTACCTGATGCTGATTTGATGTTTGGCAGCATGTTTTTTGACACGAGTTGATAAAATACCTGTCTTATTATAGGCCTGACACCTCGGGCTTTCCAACCAGGTAACATGTCTTTGACTGCTTTGATAATAAGCGGCCAATTATACTGGTTGTTAGGCTTGCCGTTCTTGTTGTACACGGTCCAATAGTAGTCGTTTGAGTGGTTGGAGCGGATACTAGTCACCATTATCTGCTATCCTTGACAGACGCTCAGCTAAAGCTGTTTCGGTGACTTTAGTCACCCCTTTTTATGCAAATTATTGAAGTATTTTTCCATACGCTCGAACCTCTTGGTTAGCTCGTCTATTTCCTTATATCTCTCTTCAAGTTCACGATTTTCCTTTTGCTTCTCTTGCTGCATTCTTGCTATTTGGTCTTTAAGCATCTGCATCTCCTGGTCTTTCTGATCAAGTAGGTCATTTACTTTGATCTTTAGATTATGCTCTTGATTTATGGTTAATAGCTCGACAGCCTTAAGGTATTCTTGCAGTAAATCATCTTCGGTATAGCCGTCAAGATATTTGCTTCTAACACCTATCGAATGGCCGGTTAACATCCTTGCAGCTTCAGTATCAACATGAGCCTTTTTCATTTGACTGATGGCAAATTTTCTTAAGCCGTGAACAGCAGGAACTTCATCACGATATTGACCTAACTTCTTCAAACCACTTATGTGACCACGTTGGGTTAGACCGGCCCTAATCGCTGTATCACGTAATGCTACAGAAATGGACTTTGCCTGAGCATAGTCGAATAATGTTTGTGTAATTTCTTTCTTCCTTTGTAAATGTAACTTTATTGCTTCAGCCGCTTCGGGCGTGGTATAACATATTTGTTGGGATGTGCTTTTTATGTAGATTTTTATTTTATATAATTTGTATTCGTCAATATACGTTAGGTCTTTCAGTCGTATCTTCATACATGCCGCCCGGCGCATACCAGTACTAGTTAGAGTTAAGATTAATGCTCGGTGGGGTACATCACTAACAGCAAGCATCTTCATGATTTCTTCCTTGGTGTATCCTCGCAATTCGTTATCGACTGTTTGTTCTCCTAAATATGCATGGATTTTGTCCCAGTTCAGAACTATTTCTTCGATTATAGAATAGTGTTTTTTGATTGCAGCCACAGCAAGACTTCTATAACTATATGAAAGTCCCTCTTCCTTCATTTGAAGCAGGTACGCAATCACATTATTGGCTAAAATCTTTGGATCTGTCGTTTCTGTAATTTTTGCCTTTTTTAAGTAGATCTGATATCTGTCCCAGTGGAATTCATACTGCTCTTTGGTACGCGTAGACTTTAAGGATGCCAAGAACATGGTATCTGCCATCTGCTGCATATATAATGCTAGTTTTGAGTAGTATTTAATACTTTGCTCGAGGTATTAAATTATCCTTTGGTATAGAAAGATAGTCGCCTACGGTATATTTCTAATAGTGTGTACCTATCAAACGGTTTTTTTCTTAAAGATTTTCACATCCTCCGAACCCGGTTACCCATGGCGTTATAGGGTATGTGGCCATTTTCCGAATATTTTCAATGTACCTTCGCCTTGAGTGGTAAGAATAAAGTTACTTTGTCTACCCTTGTACTCAATTTCTACCAATGGCTTGTCTAACCCCTCAGCAATGTTCATAGGGTTTAGTAAACCCTTATGTCTGCTGTGTTTGACCGCGTCGGTTCTGAGTTTGATCTACCAAAAGACATTTCAGTAGATTTTACTACACACGATGTATTTGTACCGGATAGCCTAATGACCGTGCTCTCCGCCTTGATATCTTCCTGTGTCGCGTCCATATTTCTTGACCAGTTCGTATCGTTTCATCTGTTTGTGACTTGCCCCGATAGCTTAATTTATTGATACGCATAATACAGGGATCGAAGAGAAGCCACGACCAAGTCCTGTGTCTTTTCAATTCTGAACCTGACCTTAAGATAATTATACATCCATGTCCTCTGCCTCTTGTCTGATTTGTTTGATTGTTTTAGTTAAACTCAATTTTGTGGGCCCTGACCAAATTTTAATATAAAGTGTTTTATTTTCATCGTAGGGTCTTGGAACATCACTATAATTCAGCGTATTTGGAGATGTTGGATCATGTTTAATGAATACTATCACATCTAATTCTGGAATTCTGAATAGCATCAAATCTGCACTTTCATCAATGGGTAGGTATCGAGGATTGTTGTCTTCATTCCAGATCAAGTGAATATGTCCTATACCCCTTCCATTAATGTCGCCATGGACATCGTCAAGTTTTGTTTCTCTACTCGAATTCTTGACTCGCATGTAATAACCAGTTTGAATTCCTGTACTATACTGGATTCCTTTCTTGAAGAATCCTCCAAATTCGGGTTCGGGGGATTTAGTCTTTTCTAATAAGAGTGAACTTTTTTCACTCGCGCCAGCCGGGATCTGTTGTTTGCGTTCCCTAGTTGCCTTATCAATCTCCGGCTTGAACGTCCAGTATGCTACACCTAATATGGCCAACGTGAGACCTGTAGCAACAGATGTCACATATTCTGCCAAGTGTACGCCCTCTTCTGTTACTAATATTAACAACATAGACGCAATAGCCGCAATGCCAGCTAGCCCAAGGATTTTGCGCGTGAATAAACCTTTAAGGAATGTTATACTTATACTTGCCTATAATCATGCCCTAAAAAATATATTGTATAGCATTATATTTTGGCATAGAAAGATAATGATACTCAAATTAAAACGAAAATATTTGACTAAAACAATGTAACGCATGCTCAACTGGGTTGGCTTGAATAGTATTATTTCTGCTTTTCGATCTTTTTCTCCAATGCGAGTATGCTCTGATTTAGAAGAAAAATTTCATTTAAAATTTTATCGTGATGGTTCGCGAAAGATTCCAAGTCTGTCAGAATCCTTCTATTCTTCTCTTCGACATTCTCGATTCGTTGCAGTATATAATCTTGCTTGCGTGAAGTCTTCATCTGCCTATTATATATCCACCAAGTTATTATTGCGCCTATCGCGGCCCCTCCGACTATGCCCAAATACGTACTTGAAGCATTTGTCATATCGATACAATCTTTAGCAAGTTCTGGCATACATCCCCATATCGAAAGAATTGACAACCACATAGCATAATGATGTTACATCTTTGATTTTATAACATTTTCTCAACCTGGCTTCAACCCGGCTTCATCGGACCACTATGAATTCGTTCAGATTCAGATTTTTGAAAAATGCACAGACTAAAGGAACCTTTTATCGAACGTAGAGCTACGAAGGGTATCAGTAATAACGATATTCAGAATAATAGATTCTTACCTCCATAGGACACGGTCTTGTGGCCCGGTGCTCTAGTTACTCTCATTGTGTATTTTTATCGCAATATGTGTTGTTAAAATAGTTTTACAAGTGGTTTGCTATCGGACAAACGTGGTCTAATTGAGCCCTCCCACTATGCAAAAAGAGAACGGGATCATATTTTGGACATAGAAATTTCGCACATTAAGAAGAGAGGAGATAACTAGCTCTAATCAAACGACAGTCTGTAGCTACAGGATTACGTTTCCGATTTTTGCACGAAATTGTCGAACGTTTTATACCGTGGCTCTATGCTAATAAGATCTGGTCATGAATCTAATGCGTCGTAGTAATTAGCATAGATGAGTACCAATCAGCTGTTAATTTATGAGCCATCGCACTCATCAAGTCTGCATGTTCGTGTTCTTCTTTGATTTTGGATGAGAATGTCATTAGTAAATTTTCCTCGTCTTTCATGGAATGTATGGTAGGGCATTGTGCAATTTTCAAATTTCATTATCTTCTGTTTATTGTAGCTAGACCTTGAAGAATCTTCAAAAATGTGAATTCTGTCTTTCCAAATGCATTAAACAGCCAGAATGCAAATTAAGCGAACGGATTTTAGGATAGCAACTCCAAACTCAGATAAAAAGTATTCTAAAGTTAGAGCACCTCTAATGAGCAATTGTCAATTCCTGTGTGAGCAGAAGTGGGCATATATATGAATTGACCCATGATATGATATGATATGAGCATGATGGCGATCAATAAAGAACTAGATTGAGTGTAGGAGAAAAATCGGACAATAAAAATTTACCATATCATGAGCCATTATTACAAGACCCGGCGACTGATGATCGTCTATTAAATTATCTGCAAGATGACAAACGATTGGCTGAGGAAATAATATCCAGGCACATCATCGCAAGGATATTAGTTGAATTCCTATGGATTCTGTCAGCAATTAACAAGTTAAGAAACACATAAAATAAAGTGTCCCTGGTGTTCGTAATACATCAGCAACAACATGGCAATAGAGTCGTTTAATAGAGTTTACACCAATAGTTCTAGTTAGGCTTGTTTACTAGAAAGAATGCTAATAAGGATGATGAAAAGCAGAGACAAGTAGAACGCTTTTACATTTTGTTGAGGACTTTAATGGATGAATTGTTTGAATATGCACCAAAGTCAGGACATGTCAAGATGCCTTTCAATGTATCGTTTGGATTGATCCACGACCAGCGGGACTCTATATTGCTATCAGGAATAGAGCAGAAAACAGGGAAAAAGATGTATCTTTATAATGTACGAATAATTGGACAGATGTTTGAAGATAAAAGAGAACAAATGATTATGGATAAGACTGCAGATACATTATTTAGTTGGATTGGAGATGTTTGCTCCTTGTACGTAAGACCATTTGTTTATGATTACGTTGTAAACACCCAACATAGAGGAAAGGGAGCTGCAAATAGAACTACTAGACAGATCGTCAGGGGTTTTCTAAACAAACTTGTTAATGATCCTGAACTAAAATATGTTTTGAATACTATTAAGGGATAAATACGTAGATACAGCGCCGCGTCGAATATAGTGTGCCGTATAGCCGGCCCGACCAGATGTTCCACAATTTCCGATAGTAGTGTCCACTGCTCCGATGTTGTTCCTTCCGACTCTTCCATCCTGTTGACCAATTGCGATTCCGTCACGATATTTTATTTGATAACATTCGTTGCGAAAGCAACGCGGTGGATCTGAACACGACGCATTGTAGGTTAACTAGTAACGCCGAGGTGATTAGCATCCGCATTCAATCCTACACAACAGTTGCGCGAACAGTTCCAGGAGTGTTCTGTATTCCTATGTCGTTGCATGTGAGCCACCCTGGCATGTCAACAACGTTTTTTGATTTCGCAGGAATGCGATCTGATTTCATTAATTTATTCAATGGCGGAACTAGTATTCCATCAAAAATAGTTTGTAAAGCTGTCCTGTCTGTCTACTGGTGTACTTCCAATGTTGAATGCGATCCTTTAATTCTCTAAATCTCGTTTTGAGAGTTGGATGAAGCACGGTATAAACATCTTCTCCTATTGTAATTCTATCAGGATCGGTGATTGAAGTTATTTTTGCAGCTATGCTCATACAGTAGCTCAGAAGATCAATTGGAGAACCTTTGTCATGTCCATATTGCACAATTGTGTTTTCACCCTCATCTATACCTATCTTTATACTGAGTTCTGGGTAGTCATACTGGTTCAATATAGGGTTGATTCCATTCCTGACTACCGTGATCATTGATTGGGCACAGTAGATAGCATTATCACAAGCGAGCAATTTGTTATAGCTTGATGGGAAGAAGGCAATTACTGCATCACCGACGTACTTTAACACGTACCCCTTATGACTTTGTATTACCGAGGACATCTCATACGTAAATGCTCTGATTATACTGACTAGCTTATCAACGGGCAAAGTCATACTCATATTGGTTGAACCCACTAAATCTACGTACATAATTACGAGTGGAATCTTTGAATTTATGTGATTTAGGAGAAAGGCCTGAGCAGGCTTCAAATTTGAATCATACTGATAACGCCTCTTCAGAGCTCTCCACATTCTGTCTTGAGTTTGGGCAACGAGTGTTTCTGTATCAACCGTTACCTTTTGCGGTTCTCCAGAATTACCGCTAATACTACCCATTATCATATCTACCATTGAATTCTCACGATTATGGTGGCCTTGATCGG
>QHBN01000015.1 GCA_003176995.1 Candidatus Nitrosopolaris wilkensis | reverse complement strand
TTTGCACATAAATACAACTAAAACTTAGTGGTGATAATTCAGAATTTATTTTAAAAAATCATAAGCGCTGCTAATGATCAATACATTAATCGAGCAGCAGCAAGTCAAGTTATAAGATTAAATGAATTCTAACGTGCCTGTGGCTTGTAGCAATAAATGATGTCATTTCTTGTGCATTACGGAGACGGAAGCTTTAGAGGACTAGGTTGCGAACTGGTAACAGGACTACTGCCAGAAGGCCGTATATTGAATGAATAGATTCTAGAAATACTATCGCTAATAGGTGATTTACTTGTGGGGACTATTGCACCATATTTGAAAGTCATTGTAGCATTAGTTGTTCCAGGAGAGGTAGCTCTGTATGTTATACCTGATAGATTCGGACTTAATATAGGCGACTGTCCTCCAGGCTTTAGACTGACCTGTTGAGGTTTACACGTTGTGGGTATTGCCTGAGGCTCGGTAATGACATTTTTATTAAAGGTTAAAGACAGCGGTGAAGTGCATGTTCCATTCGCAAATGTAATTGTCGCTGTAGAGTTGTTGAACACAATACCCCGTAGACCGAATGTGCTACCAACGCCTACCTTTGATGGAACGGTATGAACACGATAAACCTTGACACCTTTTACATGATGAGCTGCGGCCGTCTTACTGGAGGTTTTAACACTGCTACTTTTCTTAACAGCCAAGACCGACGCTGTGAACATTGGAGCCATCGTAAGCATTAAGGTCATCGTAACAACCGCTAATAATATCAATGCCTCTTTCAAGTTTACCATTGCAACTACCTCAGATTGTATATTTTATAACTTTAACTATTGTAATCATTCGTTATCCATTTTGAAATGTCTGAACTGACCAAACTCAAAAGAAAAGAGAACTGGAAAATTCCAGATTTCGGTTCTACCGTATTTTTGTCAGTGTATATTAGCGTCGTTTGATGCACTGTTTGAACAATCGGAGTTACTGCAGAGATTTGCTTGGTCGATTGATTGGCTTATCCTAACATTATTTGAACTATGGTGTGGGAGGTCAACTGAGGCACTGTTATGTCCGCTGTTTGAGCAGCTCGAGTGGTCACAAACATTGGCTTGCGAAACACTTTGATGGATTCTTACGCTATTGTGATGGTGGTGATGATGGTGATGTCCGCCTGCGAATGCTGCTGGTGCGATGTTCGCACCTGGAATCATCATGACGCCGATTGCAATTGCTAATCTTGCTATAAGACTTATTCTAACGTTTTTTTGCATTACAAGTTAGTAATCCAATTAACATAAAGGCTTTAAGAATGCATTTTAGATTCAAATCCAATATAAAAAGAATCTATATGACGAATCTGCATTCAAAGCATTATCTGATTTCTAATAGTTCCACATTACCATTGTCAACGGGACATTTTTCAGGACGCAAGTCTTTCAAATAACTTGCCGTCCAAAAACAGGATTTACAGATGCCAAAACGTCTCGTCATAAGATGAGAGTCATTTTGGTTTTATTTAATTTATTGGAATAGAATGATTGACAATTAGATCAGTGAATCATTGACATATGAGGCTTGGTGAGCAGTCCTGCTGCCATTAAGTCTGCGCCACCACCACGCAAAGTCAAACTATCAGCAGCAGGCATGTTTGTATCTCGACGGGAACTGTGGAAAACCGTCAAGCTCAGGTGTGTCAACTGGCAATAGTCAAGGAAGCGCCTTGGATAGACAACACCAAGATCCAAGGCTGCTAAGATAAGGCAGTTTCTGTCTTCTCTCGTGGGGATTACTTATGCAAAAGGGTTGTCTCATTATAATAACGCCTTCGTAAATTAAAAACTTTGCTCGATTATTTCTTTATAGCTGGCGTTGTATTCGTTTAGTCGGATGTAAATACAATGGTACGTATGCACTTATTCCATCCAATATCAAATCCTGAAATAATTAATTTTAGAGAAGATGAATCTCCTAGATTGGTCCTTAAATCTTTATGTCCTGGGGTTGGCTGATAATAATCACGAAAAACAAGACTGACGTTAGATTTTCAGTTAGTCTAACATTCTCGTTCGTAGCGTTTGTATTATTTATGATGATTTATAGCTCAACAGCGACAACACTGGTATATGCCTCGAATGATTCGGCCTCTTCGAGCAATACTGGCTTACCCTCCACAACACCTTCTACTAGTAGTATTTCAGGAGCTTCAGGATCGACATCGTCTGGACGTGGTAATACTGGGGCAGGATCAGATGGAAGCCAAGGCAGTGGCACTGGTAGTGCCAGCAGCGATGCAGCAGCTACTGAACCTAGTCCATCACCACCACCGTCCAATCAAGGAAATACTGCTCATTGTGATAGGCCAGGATATCCATCTTGTTCTAGTTTAGGCTCTGCAGCTGGAAAGAGCGCGTTTGGAACTCCCTGTCCTCCAGGTCATAGTAAAGGGTTTTGTAATGCATATCTAGCTGCAGCTGGAGGATCTGGTAATAAACAGCCTGGGTCTTCCAGCTCACCAGGGAATACTACATCAAGCACAGCCACTATTAACACCACAGGATTATCCTCCCGACAGGCAGATGCTACACATTGCGATCAAACGGGATATCCATCTTGCTATAGTATAGGCTTTCAAGATGGAAAAGGGAATCCAGGAAGCAGGTGTCCTGGTCGTCATAGTGTACACTTTTGTGCTGGGTGGAACGCTGCAGCTGGAAATCCAACTACCACAACAACACCAAAAATTGCAAAGGTGAATGAACTTGCTCCTGGCGCTGCACCTGGTCCACATACGCTAGAATACATCCAGGCCTTCAATATAGCAGCGGGTAATCCATACAAACCAGGAACGAAACAATTTGATGACTATCAGGCAGGACTCAACGATGCAATGAAAGCTGGTAGAGATTGTGACAAGATGGATACGTGTGGTGGCCCTGATCTTCTTGGCTCGTATGTTAAAGGCATATTGAATCTAGATGATAAACAATATTGTGGTAATGGATTTGGAGTATATAGTAACACGTTATGTTCGTTTCAGATGGGTTGCACCGCAAACATCATTGGAGTAGTAGCATGTCCGTCAGGGGCACCAAAGCCCATTGACGGCGGTGGCGATGGAAGAAAAGACACGACTACGATTGTCAAATACATAGGTGGGATTCCAGGACTAGGCTTAATGCAAACAACTAATCCCAGTAACGACAGAATAATAATGCTGCCATCTAATGCAAGTGACTTTGCAAACAATGATTCAAAAACTCTGACATTAGACTTCATTAACCCAACAGGCCCAGACTCGATAGGAAACTACTACATAAAAGGTGAAGTGGTTAACAATGGCAATGCCACTATACAAAACCTGAAGATAACAGCACATTGGTATGATTCAACACATAAACTGATAGGCGTAACTTTCGGATATCCTGACAGTGTCCTACAACCTCTCAATTCAGGAAAAAGAACTACATTCACAATACTGGCAGACGGACACATCGACTTGATAGGCAAACCAAAATTCGTGGGGTTGAGCTACGATTGGCAATGAGCAGTTATCTTAATTTTGATATTGTTCAAGATGCAAGATGCAACAGGAGCCAGTTATTTAACGGGCATGACTCTCATCTTGAACTGCAGCTACTCCTAATTATACGTTAGAGGGAGTAGAATTGTCTTTCATGTTGTTATTATTATCTCCATTGTTCTGAGTTCCGTGACTATTGTTTACATTGCTTTTGAGGCAGTTAGATATTGGATCTGGATCTCCTAAATTCAGGTAACCAATCAAAATTTTGTCGAGGGATTATTTACACGCGTAGAGAAGTCTTGTTGCTACGATTAAGGAAATGGAAATACAAAGAGGAAAGGCAGCCAGTTATGTAGGTTCAAACATCTAAATTTAGGAGTCAAATGTATAGATCTGATCTTCATCCTATCAAGGAAGAGTAGAGTTGTGCAGACGTGAGAAGCATAAAACATAATATCCCTAAATTTTCTCTAGACAACTAATATTATACCCGTTAGCACCCCACTTTTTGCGCTCTAGAACTATAAATAGCGTAATTTTCCTCTTTGGAGTTCCTAATGAATGACCTGCTTAGCGGATCGAATTTGGAACGGTCTTTTACAAAAAAATGGAATTGATCCTCCAAATGCTTTATACAGAGGCATTTCAATTAGACCTACGATCCAGAACCTAAAAACCAGCAGCGCCCATAGACCATAAATTATACTCGGGACTGCTGCTAACAATTCTATAACCAAGGATAATGGGGTACTTATTTTCGGTGAAGACATCTCCGAACCAAATATAGCACTTCCTGAGCTGACCTGAATCCCGATGACCATCGCGATCGCCGAGCTAACCAAAGCTCTGATAATATGCGGCAAGGCACCAAACGATTCTCGACCTTCGACGGAATTCCAACTTGTACCGCAAAAAAGTAAGACCTTCAAACGAAAATATATTACAGAGCCATCCCCTTACTGAGTAAATGACGAGAGCAAGCATCAAAAGCGTATAACTGGCGGCGCCCATCGTTATGGCATAAAATATCTTATCTTCTCTTCGTTTGCCACCAAGAAAAAATGAAGACAATTCTTTCTTTCATTGTTCGCTATCAGATTTTGTAAGAACATGAAGGCCCCTCTTATACAATCTGAAAATGGGGGGCAAAAACACTATGGCATTATAGCTCCTATATAGAGAGAATGCACGAATCTAATAGTATCATTATGTTTGATTCAACTCCTGCTTACGTCCAGACAGAGTCTTACGGCCAATAAGCCCTAGTTCACTAGTATCAGCTAAACTGCGAAAATTCACAAAGTCGTCAATTTTTTTTTGCAATTCTGTGCCAATCTCTTCTATAGATCTATTTCCGTTTATGAACACAAGACCGTATTTTTTTTGCATTTTGCGAAATTCCCTTGCGACCAAGCGCTGATAAATCAGGAATGATTCAAACATATTATCAGAAAGCCCAAGGTCTGCTCCTGACTCGTAATAATCTAGCGATGCTTTTTTTTGGAAAACCCTATGTACTAGCTCCTTGGGATCTACATCTAGATAAAATACAAGATCTGGTTTAATGGAGAAACCAAATAGGTTGTGAGACCACCTAATGCTAATTCCTCTAACTGCATCCCTCGCCATGAGTGTATAGATATACCTATCAGCGAGAACTATGTAACCTGAACGCAGGGCAGGAATTATCTTATTCTCCAGTTGATCAGCAAAATCAGCAGCATAAAAAAGGCTAAGCGTTCTCTTTCCTAAAACAAAGTTTCGTTTGGCTTCAAGTATTCCTTCGCTTATTAGCTCTGATCTCCTCAATCCAGTATTTAAGACAGCATGACCATCTGCTTCAAGTTTAGAAGTGATCCTCATAATTTGAGTACTTCTCCCTGATGCGTCGGGTCCTTCTATAACAATGAGTCGGCCTTTAATCCTCGTCTCGTCCAAATACGGCAGACCCTTACCATAATACTCTATCTGCCTGTGACTGGTCGGTCTCAATTGTCGTAAATTACGCATCTTTCAACACCTGTTTTTTGACTATACGTATTGGTCCTTTGTCTTGCAGAATTATTTCAGCAATTTTTTTTCTTACTAATTGTTGTTGTTCTTCAATACCGGAGGTACCGTCTATAGGCAAAAACCTTTCTGACTGGATCATAGATTCATACTGATCGATAATTCGGCTTTGGAAGATTCTGTAACTTTCATAAAGATCATTACTTAAGTTCAAATCCATACCAGCCTCATAGTACTTTAACTTAGGCCTGCCGGCTAGTATTCGTTTACTTGCAACGTCAATAGGCACTCTGAAATAAAAGACGAGGTCCGGCTTTATTGCAAAGTCATAAACTTCACGAACCCATCTGGGGTCGCAGCCTCTAACTATATCTCTAGTATAGGCAGTGTATACATATCTATCCGCCAATACTATATACCCTGCCTGAACCAAAGGGAAGATATTCCTCTCATATCTATCCGCAAAGTCGGTTGCATGTAGCAAACAAAACGTCGTCGGTGTGAGTGTGCCTTTCTTCTTGCCTTTAGATGTAATTTGTTTGACCAAGTCTGATGAGTTCCACTCAGTCAAAAAAACTTTTACGCCCCTGAATCTTAGCCATTTTTCAAGTAAACGAATCTGGGTAGATTTTCCTGATCCGTCGATACCTTCAACCACGACCAGTTTTCCTTTTGTCTCCAATTTCTTACTTTGAAACACTCTTTTCATCTTTTCTTCGACTCTCTTACTCACTCATCAACATCTTGCTGCTTAGCTAAAACTCTGCTAGGGGTATGAGAGACAGAATAAGTGACGGGAATATCGAACGCTTCCTTAAAGTTTTTCAAGGCACTTTCTATCAGAGTTAGAGGAAAAGCGTTATTCTTTGCTCGTATGAAAGTCAATACAATTTCCTTTTGGTTACATTTAACAAATCTGACTTTCGATTTAATCCTTTCGACAATTTCCGAGAGGGAAAGACAGGCTGCAATTTTTTCGATACTTCTTCTATTCTGCGGCTGCATGATTGAGCTGTATCTTGCAAAAAGCCAATTTGCGGTCTTAGCTTTCTTCGTACGAATTATTGATATCGCCAGAATCAGCTGTTCTCGATGACTGAGGTGTGGGTTATCCTCGTCAATAATCATATAAAACAGATTGTGAAGATTTGTGGTGGGAGGCATTCCTGAGACCTGCTTAATAGCATGAGCCAAGATCTCATATTCTCGCTCTTTCATTAATCCTGAAGAGTATAATGGTTTGACTAGAGCATACGTATATTCTGGAATTTTCTCTGGTTTGCAGCAATGTTTAACATGGCTCTGAATTTGATTTTGATTGATATATTGTGAGTAATTACCTTTAGAGCATTGCAAGAAAGCGGAGAGAACCCCCTCCCGAAGCCCCTGTGCACTCACCAAGATATATTCAAATTCAAGCTTTTGCATTAGTACCTTCATTATACCTGAGCCGGCAGTAATTGTTTCTGCTCGATTGCTACCCACAGCATCAATCTTGGCAATTTCATATGAAGTCATTTTACGGAATGTACTGTTGATTGAGCGAATATGGTCAAAGTCTATCCTATAATTGTGAATTTTATCAAGCGGGTACGTTTTTGTTTGTTGATCGTATCTTGCCATCGCTCGTAATGTTCCGCCTACCCCCACGAGTGTTGTGTCAGGGCTGATATCAAGCCCTTTTCTGTCAGGAAGAGCATTAATTATGTGTTCCTCCATTCTGGAATAATTCTTCTTACTTAACCTTCCTCCGACATCGTTGTAGATCTGTGACATTCTTAGTGCCCCCAACGGTAATGAAATTAATTTTTTGATCTTGAAATTTTCTGTGTATACTAATTCCAAACTTCCGCCGCCTAAATCGAAAAAGAGAGCGGTGGGGATGCATGTTGACTGAAGCGCTCCGAGATAAGAGTAGAGAGCTTCTTCTTTTCCGGATAATACTCTAAAACGAAACCCGGTGCTTTGAAGAACTTCATGAAGAAAATCATTCTTATTGTTTGCTTCCCTTACCGCACTCGTAGCGATAGATAATACGGACTTGATGCACTGAAAATTAATTATATCACGGAATAATTTCAAGGTATGAATTGTACGTTGTATGGGCTCGCGGCCGAGGATGCCAGAGTGGTGGAGACCTTGGCCAAGTCTAACTTTCGCTCCTTTCTGTTCGTAAGCCTTGAACGAGTTGTTGTTGCTATTAACATAATAATTCACTAATTTAGCGGAGTTAAAACCCAGGTCGATGATTGATACTTTCAAATCTGAAATACACTCGACAGAAGTAATATAATTGGTTTTTTATTGTAATTTAATAGTAAATTTCTAATATTGACCATATTTGAAAATCGCTTGCAATATCTTCTGTTTTTATATTCCTGCCTGTGCCTACCGTCTATCAGTGGTCAGATTTTTTGACCAATTTTTATGAGCAGACACAAGTCTTTGAATCGCTTTCTGTTACAGAATTAGTATTCTTTGGAATCATCTATTTTGGCAGAGCTAAACAAAGGATTACGATCATAACAAACATGGTTGCAGTATGAAGTCCTACGTTACTCTCTCAGGAATACATGTTTTTCTATGGTCTTTTTAGTATGATGTTGGCGGCTTGGACACTTCTTATTTTCCTTTTTTGACTATTATGTATCTGGGTCATCTCACATCTAATGAAAAGAACTTTTCTGTAATTTTTCTTAAAGCGTTTATATTCTGTTCAGCCTCGATAACTACATTATTGTATTCATATCTGACATTAAATGACTTTAGAACTGTACGAAACAAACTAGATTTCTTCCCGTCTTCCGTTATTTCAATTTTATCAACAATAAGCAACTTCTCTTCAACGAGCCATCTCATCTTTCTATAAGCAGTAGTGTGGGAAACATCTGTTTCGCGTATAATTTGATTAACTGATTTAGACTGGTGCATGACTGCATCCAAAATCTTCTGTAATTCGGTGTCGGCCATAGCAGCAAGGATCGCACGTTTTAATCTCTCGCTTTTAATTATCATCCCTTTACTTCAGGTCCCTTTTGGTATCAGCGCATCATAATGGCCACAAAATCGAGGGAACATTTCCGAGGATATCTAAATGTTAACCAGGATATTCTCTGTATATACTATACTATTTGTCAAGTCAATGTATATACTTTTACTCCATCTAGTCAGGTGTTTATCAACTTCAACTAAATTTCCTCGACCCTCTCTGTATAGCTATTACCAATACGTCTACGAAGCTCTCTTTATATTTATAAACTGCATCGGACACCAGTTCACGATCCATCGTTTGGTATAATTGGATTCTCATCTGTTGTTGGTGGAATTGGAGATCCTGGAGGAAAAATGATGCGATCTACTGACTTTACATCATCACGATAAAATGGAATAATATGATCATACGCATTGAAGTACATCCAAGATTATTAGCTGGATGGGATATGAATTTTGAGAATATGTAGTGCTTAACTGAATCATTTCTTCTTCTGATTCCCCCGTTATATTATGATCACACTCCGCTGATCGAAATCCAAAATCTGAAATATCGGTCAAGTCAAGGTCGAATTCTTACACCTATTCCCGTTCTATTATTGAAGTTAATATCATCATGCCAGTTATCTTACGTCCTACCGGAATGTTAGAAACATAGGTACCCGACGCAACTATAATCCTGTTACTTGCAATGATGCCATAAAGGAGTAACTTATAATGCGAGATCCGAGTCCATCAATTCGAGGTAATTAATTGGCCAAGTTTTGTTTTATTATCGAGGTACCCGTATCTATTCCGGGGACGTCGATTTTTGACGAACTTGGATCGGGACCAAATGAGTCAAAAATTACAAACCCTGAATGTGTTTCCCCTGGAAGACCGGTAATTATCAATTGATAGGAATCGCGCACCACATCGAACCTCGCTATCGCAGTACCCGTACCTATTCCCGAGATTGATATTGAGAATCGACAATGAAAGTTACTATTTGTAGAACTTGGCTCTGCCAGTCCTGGAAGACCTTACATGGTTACAGATGTATCACCCATACAGCACCATTTGCTATCTTCCCTCTGCTTATTATGATACGTTGTCCTGGCTGGTTTTTATTGTTTGCAGCAAATGTTAGACTTGCTGCTATCACATCACTGTAATGGTAAAAATTGTAACTGTTTTGGCATTCACTTTTTTCTCCTTAAGATAAAGGCACTTTCAGTTTCTCTGTATTATGCAAGATCGTTCTAGCAGGTATCTACAATAGACATACATAATTAAATGAAACTAAAAATTGTTCAAGTGAAGCATGGCTTACTTCCTGTGTTTTTCAGTCGAAATTTGCAAACTAGCGATAAGTATATCATCTTGGGCCCTTGACCTAACTCCATTGGAAGGTTCCACGCCTCCTCCAGAGATGCTTCTTAAAACGTTTAAGGTCTGCCATATTACTTACAAAGCTATTCAGCAATGACGCAATAAAATTGTCGCAGGATATCGTGTTGAAGCTAACCGAGTACGGTGACTACTCTATTAAGCCATACTGGACTTAACCTTGCGAAGCATAAAGAAATACTAAAAGACACAGAACAAAAAGGAATTATTAAAAGAAGAGAAGAGCCATGGGGTAATAAGAAAATAGTAAAATATAGTGTTACAGAAAAAGGAAAAGACTTTTGCATAAGAATTTTGGAGCCATACGAGCAAATGTTTCCTAGAAAAGAAAAGTGATTCTTGTGAGATGAGTAACATGGTTAGCCAAGTATTTTAAGAGGCGTTAGTCACAGAACTCTATAGAATTGGCTTCTTCAGATGGTAATGACAATGATTCAAATAATTCTATAAAGGATCAAAATAAGACTAGTGTCGTTGAGTTACTAGATGAACTAATATCTCATATGAATACAACAAGAAGTGTGTTTAAGGTAATGATACTATCTTCATTTATTCTTGCACCCTTGTCTTTAATGTTGGCTGCAGTCTTCGTAATTCATCCTTTTTTTATGAATAGAATCTTGTTTAGAATCCCCGAAGTAGGCTTTTTTCTTCTGTTTTTTATTGGAGTTTCAATAATGTTGGCTTCAATGTGGTTGTATATTGGATTAAGTGAACAAAGATTCTTTTCTAACTGGGACAAGAAGTTTACTAGATACACGTCATTAAAAAATCAGCTTGATAGAGAGCTTGGAGAAAATAGAGAGACAGACTAATAATAGAATAGTAGAAAATTCAGAGCATATGAACCCAGCTTAAGTGAGTATTCTGAAATTTCTTACGATATTTACCTGAATTTGTTTTCCTTTCTATACCCTGCTTATATGGACAATAGTTGTATAGCAGTCGAGTATTCTCAGGATAATATTATATATATTCATCAGATATTCCCCAATCCAAATGTAAGAAAAAGTAGTTTTAGCTTTTTCGTAATTACTGCTAATTACTTCCCCCGCGTCAGAAGATCCTGAAACTCTTTCGTATGGTAGTTGAGTGGTATTCCTAGTTTTTGCTAAGCCGACATTCGGAGGATGATCAGGTTTGTAATACTTTTGGTTCAATCTTTTAAAAATTAAAGGATTGTATGAGCAAGTAACATAATCCGCTTCAAAAACCATCAATTGATGTAAACATTGGCCATCCGAAATCGAAAGGGTAGCCTCAAAGGAAAGTAAATTAAGTGGAAATTCAACATTCATGAGACACCAGAACCAACGATAGACATCAAATCCCACTCGAAGGAGCCATATTGCCAGTCAATGGTCCTTGCAGATCGATTTTCTTTGCCGCGTCACTTACAATCTTAGCGTTTCATGTCACTGGTTTCTTATTCTTATTTTCGTGGAATTACATACAATTGTAGCCAGAATCATCCAAGGTCTTAAAAATACATTTACGCCAATCAACTATGAATCGGGTTGTCAGAAAATACTAAGGTTATTAAACAGACGGTGTTCATTCCTGCAAACCTGTTAGGTTTACGATGCCATGAATGCAAAAAAACATTCGGACTTTACAGGTGGAAAGGCAACTTGCAATCCAAAAGTAGGAGGAAACTTTACAGCATGGGATGGTTACATCTTTGGAAAAAATTTGGAATTGAGAAAAGGAAAGAAAATAATGCAAGAATGGAGAACAACTGAATGGCCTAAAGGTTATCCACCATCAATCTTGGAATTATCATTCATTTCACAAGAAGAGGGTACTGAATTAATAATGACTCATTCTAAAGTTCCTGCCGAATAAGTAGAATCCTATAGACAAGGATGGATTGATTACTATTGGGAACCTATGACGGAATATCTCAAAAAGAAATGATGCACATGGTGAACGGGCTGGCATATGCTTCTCATGACACTTTCACTCTTTAACTCTTCAACCCTTTCCATGCTCGAAACATAGGCTCATCCTGTGGTGACGAGAGACCAGCTACACCGAGTTGCATCATAAGGCTAAGGTCATCACGAATTGCTTTGTGTTCTACTATCTTACCGTCATCACCAATTCTATGTATGTGTACTGCTTGGTAAGAGATTCTATTTCCAGTTGGGGGAATGCCAAAAAAGTTTCCAATGTGTTTGCCATTTACACTTACTATCATAGCAACTTTATCACCTGCAGCAATTATCTCTTGTTCCTCATAATGAAGATCAACAAATGCGCTTCGCAGCACCCCCATTGTGTCTATAAACTCTTCTGGTCCACGAATCTTTGATCTAACTGGATCTGCTTGCGATTCATGAATGAAATACTGCGGACTTCTGAATTCGTGAGCTCTACACGTATCTCCTGTATTAAAGGCATCAAGAGCTCGTCTAACTATCCCAATGTTTTCATATGCTGTATTTGTTCTTACTTTTTCCATTTTCCTCTTTCACACCCCTCCTTTAATATCCAGGGCTAGAATTAGTCGTCTTTGGCTTCTGTTCCAATACAACCTTCAATCCACTTTCTCCCTTGAAACCGACTAGGAGCCTAGTTGTTTCTGTAGTGTCAATTACGCTGTCGATCTTAACTCCATCGAAGCGATGTCGTACTGTTTTGAACCATTCTCCAACCTCATCCACGTCTGTCGAGAATATTTGAAAAATTTCCTCTCCTTTCGCCTTGGGCAGATACATGTCCATATCGCTTTTTGGTCTTGGAAAGACCAATTCTGTTTTTTTATTTCTTGTTATCATATCATATCATATCATATTCTAGATGGCTTAGATTATACATATCTTATTCTCTAAGTAGTTTGGAATACCATCTATCAACCCAACAAACATATTATATCCTAATGTATTATAACATGGAATGGAAAATGATAATGAGGTGGATATTTTACCGCAATCTGAGCTAAGGGAAGCAATTGATCAACAAATGCGTGAGTTAAGTACGCGGACAGTCATTTTCCACCATTTTATCGGTGAACGCCTTGGACTTAATCCGACCCGACCATAAGTGTCTGGACATTATCATCAGAGCTACTAACCCTATTACAGCGGGTCGGTTAGCGGACGAGACAGGTCTCACCACCGGGGCCATTACTGGCGTCATGGACCGATTAGAACAAGCAGGCTATGTTAAGCGTGAAAGAGACCCAAATGACTGACGATCGATATTCATAAATCCGCTTTTGGATAAAGCTATGGCTAAGATGGGCCCACTTTTTGCCCCCGTAAAACAAGCCGGGCAAAAACTCTATTCAAAGTACACTGACCAAGAACTCGCAGTTATTCTAGACTTTGTTAGCAATTGTGATAAAATGACTCAAGAAATGACCGCAAAGATTCGAGCTGAGGTTGCAGATGATATCAAGACGCACCAGCCTGAAGATAAGTCTGATTTGTAACAAATGAGACTGCTACGGTCTTTGGCAATTTATACGTCAATATAGGCTGGTAGCTGGCCTACCTCCCGGGAGGCGACAGCTTTTTTTAAAATCCTCTAACTAGCTTCCTAAGCAAGAAGGTATACCGTATCATATGGACTTTCTATCATATAATGCTCTGCAAATGCCGCCTTCTACTACGATAGAGTCTATTATTTACAATTCCAATCTGAACCAGTTTTATGTCCTTATCTGAACAGTTGTCATTATCTTTATTCATTGCTTTGATTCAGTCCCCATCGATCTCTTACTTTATTTGCTAGTTTGGAAAAAACAAGTCGGTCAAATACCAGACCAATTGCGAAGATAGTGATCATCGATGCAATTATTTGATCCATGAGTTGGAATTCTCTCCCAACGTCCAGGATATGACCCAAGCCTAGGTATGCTGCCATCAATATCTCAGCTCCTATCAACGCATGCCATGCAAATGACCAAGCCTGTGTTACTCCAACTATTAATGATGGTGTAGCCGCAGGTATCATCACATACCTAAATAGCGGCATACCCTTAGCGCCTAAATTTCTAGCTGCACGAGCATAAATTGGTGGGACGGCGCGAATTCCACTGTATGTAGATAACATCACTGAGAATATAGAACTCATGATTACAACAAATAAGATACCGAAATCGTTAAGACCAATGAACAGTATTGCGAACGGTACCCAGGCTATGCTTGGGAATGATTGTAGTCCCACCGCAAAGGAACTCATCGTTTTTCCAAAGTCTTTGAACTTTACCATAGTCAATCCAATCCCAACTCCTAAAATGATCGAAATTGAGAATCCAATCATAAGACGCCACATTGATATACTGATGTTAGTAATTAATGAGAAATTCAATTCAGTAAAAGATTGGGCAACCATTGCTGGTGATGGCAATGCAACTCTGGGCCATATTCCTAGCATAAATGTTAGTTGCCAAATCCCTACAAACACCGCAAGGAACAGTATTGTGTTGGCTATATCGTTAAGGTTAATCCTACTAATTTTTTTTTTTCTTATTTTCTCTTCAATGGAGTACTTTCGTGGCTGCAATTTTGTTATCCTCTCTCGTTTCATCATCAAAATATAATTCCTTGGATTCTTCGGTAATTGCCATTGCATTTGAATCCACGATAGGATGATCTGGTGGTCGTGGCAAACCTACAATGCACTCTCTCTTTATACCAACAAGTTTTGGAATCAAAACAACGATCATACCTCCTAATACCATAGCATCATCGATGTTGTGCGTTAGAAACAAAATTGTTCTGTCTTGATGTATTTGAATGTCTAGTGCTGAAAAAGGCTCATCCATGAGCAAGACTTTTGGATTCATGGCCAGAGCATGACCAATGGCTGCACATTGTTTCATTCCCCCCGAAAGTCGGCGAATGTAAGCATTTGAGAAATTTAACAATTGAACCATCTCAATATAGTGCATGGCAATTTATTTTCTTCTGTCTTCTGGGATATTTGTTATTCCTTAAACCCACTTCAATATTTTCAAGAACTATAATCCATGGAAAGATCAAAATGTTTTACCACAGCCTGATGGTCTTTGATATCTAAAATTCACCTTCTTTGATATCTATGTTCAAACTATTCAATACGAGGTGGTCTGACGCGGTGGTATTTTTACTGTAGACCTTCGAAACATTTTTGACTTGCAGGATACTTTCTAGTTCTCCTGATTGTGACACAACCGACATTCTTGGTAATTCTAAGTGCGGATATGCAATATAACTTTCTTCGAAGACGCAATTAGGACTAGAATGGCGCATATTTGGCATATACTATACTTACATTTATTCCGTTGTTCTAACACGTACCAGGAAATTTGTTCCTTATTCATGTGAAAATGCTTTAGAACCTACCCATTCGAAGATAGGAAGGCAATTAACAATACCCGTTATTGTAATAATACTTGCGCCATCGTATACACCTGCTATAGGATTTGTACAGGCTTAAGTGCTGCAGAGGTATTGAGAACAGGCTATTTCCTGACATAAAACCATGCTCAGACCGTCATCGGGTTTGGAAGTGGAAATTTCGAGAATAGACGTCACGTACGTTGGCCCAGGCTCAGCAGTAAATGGGTATGGGCATCTCAAGGAAAGGATCGAAGAATAATTTCCGGTGTGACAAGTGGCGCTACCGTCTTTGTAGTGAGAAGTGATTCCGGAATCAACTCTCCTAAGGATTTCGCAAATACAGTATTTGCTTCACCTCCACTCGGAAACAGACATACATAGCTCTTCGAAAGTATTTGCAAGACAACGAATACAAACCAAGTCGAAAGACAACGTAGGAGAGGTACCACTGATAAAACAATTATTCCTACATTATTTTTAAAGAAACGGGTTGAGGGCGAATGGGTATCAGATCCTTGGGATGCGAGACTGGTCAACGAATTTGGTAGAAAAGTGTTGTTAAATGAAAGAACCTTGTGGCCATCAGACGGTAAGTTCGTAACAGCTAGCATACTGGCGAGAACAGATTACTTGCTACAAAATCCTGATCTAATCAAGAAACTAGTTGCAGCAAATGTTAGTGAATCATATGGATTAATAATCATACAGATTTGACGATAAAGGCATTCAATTCTGAATTTCAAAAACTAACAGGTAAAACCATACTAGAAAATGAGTTGAGGCAAGCTTGGTCAAGAATACAATTCACATATGATCCACTAAATTGTCACTCTTTCGGGGAGCCAATAATGCTTACGATATTGGATTCTTGGCAAAGGGAAAACCAAGACCACACCTGTGAGGGATAATCGATCTTACAATTCTGAATGAGGTGTTGAAGGAGAAGGGATTGCAGCCAATATGAGGAATAACAGGCGTGATAGGAGGACTAGCAGAATCAATTCCTTAACTTCTCATCATTTCAATTCTTTAAAATCGTATACAATTAATTTTTCTCCGTCTTTGCCAATAATTCTAATTCTCCAAAAATCCAGAAAGATGTTGCCCAAGTCCATTGCGGATTCTTTCTTGTCAAATATTATAGACTATTGTCGGAGGGTAATTTAAATATGTGTAAGAATAACAATTAAGTATATGAGAAGAAAGTTTTCATCAGGATTTGGCTCTAGATGTGAATGCATGTGTCATAAAAGACCAAGTACTATCGGTTACTGCGGGTATTGTTCTGCATCGCATGCAAAAAGTTATAGAAGTTAACATTCTGATTTTATAACACACAATTCAAACAACATATAATATTGTTGACATAAATCTAGATGCAGTGGAAGATTTAATGGAGATGCGTATCCTAAGATCTACTATTTTACTAGCAGTAGAGTAATTGCTGTGCTTGTGCTTCTAATAGTACTAGATAGTACTATTAATTCAACCACTGACTTTACTTTTGTCTGTATATTTCAAAAGATATCAATCCGCTGTGAATTCTAGCGGTAGACTGATGAACACTGCTTAAGTCACACCTGTGGCAACATCTTTCTCTAATCCGTCTTTCTCTCAAGCAACGTTCAAAGTAATTTCCACAGACGACTGCGTCAGGTTTAAAGGGTATATCTAAATTTGTACCCCAGAATTTCTCAGATCATGCCTGCTGTTTGCTGGAAATATCTCATCATTTTCAATTTCAGTAGAAGAATCTGTACTTGAAACGAATGCGCTGTCTAATGCATAATTATTTGTTCTTGAACTCGCCTAAAGAACATCTGAAAAATACTTCGCTAGATAATGAACAAGATGCCATTCTCTCAGGTAGTGGAACAACAGATTTATTACAAAAACTCAATGACCATAAAGTCTATCTAACTCCAACATCATATTTTCAATAGTCTATTTCTGGGTCGGTGCATTTTGTTATACTTTTCACAATCATCACAGATCCGTATTTCGTAGAGGAAGATTGCGAGGTTTGATAATATAATGCTAGCTGACTACGAGGGCGACCGAATGCTTGTGAGTGTAATTTTGTTGATTTGACTTTTTATTTCCTCTGATATTGTCAATACTTGTCTCTCATATTCATTCCCGCTTATTTGTACTAGAGTACAAAGATAGTACTCAAGTAATCAGACACTGTACTCAAGACAAGGTAAGACATTGTACCGGGAAGACAAATAAAATTTTGTCACTACGACCACTACTTATTCTTCTATCGAGCACCACAACTTGTACTAGTATAGAAACATAAAACATCAGGTGCAAGGGAAGTTACGCGGTTTAGGAAACATTTTATTGCCATGTATTAGGCATACTCTGATGAAGAGCATAAATTTTGTTATAGTTGGCGACTATCAAATTACAAGTGAATTAGGTAAGAAAGGGACCACAACTGATTTATCAATTTATGACAGAAACACACAAGATACTATTTACACTTGGACTGTGCCCATCACTTTTCCCGATAAAATTCAATCTTTGATGCAGGCAACTAATATTGCTGAATATGCTGTACGGAATGTTACAAAAATAGACAAGTATCTAGGAGAGCAAGTCCTCGCTTTGGATGCGGTCAACTTCAGTGAAAGGATTCATCCTGCATTCGTATGAGGTAGATGAAATGAAGCTAAAAACTTTAATTAAAAACACAGCAATCTCAGACTTCCAATTTCTTGATAATATTGACCAATTAAAACAACAAATGAGTCGACTTGAACCAAAAAGTCTAGAAGGACAGTGCATAATTCCAATAGACCATGCTTTTAACGTAAAGGGAGTTGGAACAGTAGTACTAGGTGTCATAAAACAGGGTGCTGTGAAGACATTTGATCATTTGAAAATTTTACCTAGTAGAAATGACATACTTGTCAAATCAATTCAAATGCATGATGATCCTGTAACCGAAAGCAAAAGTCCAGCAAGAGTAGGGCTGGCTGTTAAAGGGGTTGATGCTGATGATATTTCTAGGGGAGACGTCCTTTGTTCTCCTGGTTCATTAAATCTAAAGGTAGCAACAGATGCTATTCCTGCAGGATTTATAAAGAGTCCTTATTACAAAGGGGATCTAACAGACAACCAGATATACGTTATATCTGTTGGAATACAAATCAAGCCAGTAAAGATAAAATATAATAATACCGGTACAATTCAAATAATTCCCGAGAAATCATTTGTGTTCTTCTCTGGCCAGAATTATGCTCTTTTAAAGCCAGATAATGTTGGAACAAGAATAATAGCAAAAGGGATCATTCAATAAAATCTGATCTTCGAGACTATTTCTTTGTCATTTTACGGTTCTAAAAATTGTTCGAATTGGTGGTCAGCAGTTAGTATCGTAGAATCTTGAATCAAGTAAAATTCTCTCCTCCTGTATATGAATTCTTTAGGCTTGAAAATCACGACAGTATAAATTTTAACTATTACATGTTGATATGTTCTTATAAATCCTCACTCGTTCTCCATATACACAAAAGGTTTTTTATTTTCAGGTGTTGTCATAATCTATGCGAAATGATATAGATGTGGCTTAATTTTTTAATCGACTCTCGTTGTCTGCTTTTGAAGATATGGCCGGAAAAAGTACTGAGGATATATCTTCTAGGCTTAAATCTTTAGAAGTAAGGTTTAAAAATGACATTAAGGAATTAATAGAACTCTCGGCTGGGAGTAAACCAAGGACTAGGCTACTCCGTTCTGCGAGTGCAGAATTCATTCTAAAAGGCATGGTTAATGAATCCTCATTAACGACACGAACAGAATATATTAATTATTGGATATCAAAATTAATACTCTGTCAGAAAACTGTCATTTTGCTTGTGACCATTCTTATAAATAAGCATAATCGTTTCAAATTCCTGTGGAAAAAACATGAGGAAAAGGATAATTCTAACACAAAAGATGAACGATATCTGCTTCACATAATCAACGAAGTATATGGACAAATTTACGGAATATGTCAAAATATAGGAACTGCGATTCGTGATTACTTTGATTTATTCCAAAAAATAAACTCCAATATCTCTAAAAGAGAAAAAGATTTCGAAGCTTTACCTGTTCAAGATCCAGAAATTCAGGTATCTGAAAGAATCGATGAGATAATTGGAGAAACTGAAAATTGCCTTCTAGTCAACCCGTCAGAAAGTATACTAGGTCTTTCTGCTGTGAGAATTGGACTAGAGTCTTATTATTACTAAAGTTGGAGATAAAATAAGACAGCATATTAGAATGAAATCTCAAACTAATGATGTAAACATAAGATTCACTTCTAAACTCAAAACAGAAGATGTATTTTATATAATTAATGAACTTTTTCCGAAGCAGAAACAATATGAAGCTTTAGATAAAATATATACTATGTCTTGCGACACGCTTCATCGAGCAATTTCATACCCCAACTATATCAGCTGGGGATGTTTTTCACTTGTCAGGGAGGAATTAGAAAAAATGATAGGCAAACTGAAACCAGAGAGTAAGAATTTAGAAAACGTGATCGCGCAATTGCAAAATGAAGAAAAGCTCTGCATCAACTGACACCTATAGATGCACCTGCATGACGAACATTTCGTAGTATAGAGAGCTGCAAATGCGGGGAGATATGAAGGACCAGCCAGAATCAATAGTAGTAATAGTAATAATCACTCGCGACAATACATCCTATAGAGAAGACGTAGTTGCTTTGATATATCGCAGGAAAAAGAATCATAGGATTGCAGCAACAACCGAAAAATCTAGACATCCAATTTTTCTATTCAAGAAAATCTCAATTCACAATAAAGTTGACATCCATTACCGATTTGCATATAGTACTAATTTTTGCACGCTCTCATATCTTTAGATTATTTCTATAAGCTTTTCTTAACATTTCACAGCAGATTTACAATTCTTGTGGGTTCTATAAAACTTGTTGACAGCGTACCTCAGATAATATAGCCTAAATACCTCCACAATCTCGACTATCTCCATCACATTCAAGATCAGTCATTTTTTGAACAAATTTGACATGCAATTTTAGATCATAGTGCTAAGAAAAAGAAAGGAGGACGCTTGAAGAAACACTTAACACTAATGCTTAGATTGAGCTGATATTTTCTAATGGAAAACTATAGTCGTGTACAACGAGGATTTGTAATCTAAGAGAACAAGACAGTAGCCAGATAATTAAAAGGGGTTTCCGAGGTTTCAGATTAAAAGTGAAATAGCTACGAGAAATTTGAATTAAACCTAAATGAAGCCACAAATTATGGGGAAGAGCAGGTAGGACTTCTCGATTAAGAAAACTTGACCCTCCTCCCAAATTATTTTTGTGTACGCACTTACACGGCCAGGTTATTAAACAAGCTAACTGCAGTATTGAAAGAATAAGATTAGCCAAGTAGCATCCTAGTTAGTTGGTTAACTATCTGTAGCATTTGATCAACCAGTAAAATTAGAAACTATTAGTAATAAAGTCCATCTTATCAAATACACTGAAGAAGGACAACAAAATTATTAATTATTCTGAAACCAATAACTGTCTAGTAAATATCCCTGGTGATTGGAGAGATGTAGAATGTCCTTGTGGAAGTACCTTTCACTTTTTTGACGGCAAAATAGATGACTTGTTTACATGGGAAAGGATTCATCTAATGCATATGATATCAGATTATGCCAATCACGATATGCTTTCGTTTTATCCAATAGATATGGTAATTTTTTATCATTCCAAAACTGGCTATACTGTCGAAAGAAGAAGGCACAAAATAGATGAAATTAGCAATATACATCAAGCAGTAATTTATGGTAGAGCAAAGTTAGCCGGAGTTTAGTCTATGGTGGAAAAGCAGATAGTAAAGCTGATCATTAGATGTTGGCATTTCTGAGTTTTGAGAGTATCTCTTGATAAGGAGCTGACGATTCTAAAAATATACAAAGATACTTGTCATTTCTTTCTGTTAGCGGAGCCATAGCTAACCTTACGTTATCATCTATTTCTGTTATTTCAAAATGAATTTCTTGTTGCTGTCGTTGTTGTTCTGTGCAAAAAAGTCTTCTTTTCTTTATAGCAGGAACCAGGTAATCCAGATAGAAAAGATAACTTAGGTCATGATGATAATTATTGTCAGATATGAAATCAGCATGCCAGGAACTTTGAATGCCTTTCCTATATTCCCCGACAAGTAGTTTTCCATTGTTATCAAGAACAGCTGCAAACTTCACGACTCTATTGGAAAACAATGCAGTCAAGCATACTTCATGAAGGAAATCTAGTTCTTCCAATAATGCCTAATATAATAACGAACATAATATTAAGTATTTGAGATAATGTTATAGTTAACCATAAGAGAAAGAAGATGAATATGTAAAAAGTACGTAAAAACACGTTTATATTGAAATATTTTATAAAGACACCGGTTTCTCCTGATCTATAAAGCTAATACGACAAATGAGGCTGCACCCAATACTACTGCTGTTGGAAATCGGCATGAATCTGAATCAAGCGGTGGCCATGGCTCAGCAGCACAGGGTCCGTCATGCCAGAATGAATTGAACGAACAACACGAAAAAATAATTTTGCTGAAAGTGGGTTCGCCTGCCTATTATCTTGAGAAACGAGAAATCGCTAACGAATCACAAAAGATATCACGAAACGATATTGAAAATACATCAGGAACAAACTACTGAGGAACAAAATAAATTATTCGAAAGCATGGAACCGCCATTTCGCATTTT